>NZ_JAHZSO010000167.1:0-190965 GCF_028421345.1 Escherichia sp. S10b | reverse complement strand
GCCGTAGCGCCGATGGTAGTGTGGGGTCTCCCCATGCGAGAGTAGGGAACTGCCAGGCATCAAATAAAACGAAAGGCTCAGTCGGAAGACTGGGCCTTTTGTTTTATCTGTTGTTTGTCGGTGAACACTCTCCCAACCAGGACAAATCCGCCGGGAGCGGATTTGAACGTTGCGAAGCAACGGCCCGGAGGGTGGCGGGCAGGACGCCCGCCATAAACTGCCAGGCATCAAATTAAGCGAAAGGCCATCAGTCACGATGGCCTTTTTGCGTTGGTGAAAAAAATGCCGGGTGCGACGCTGGCGCGTCTTCTCCAGCCTGGGCAGGCACGGCAGGGGCGGCTTATTCCCCCACATACGCCAGATTCAGCAACGGATACGGTTTCCCCAAATCGTCCACCTCAGAGCGTCCCGTAACCTTAAAACCCACCTTCTTATAGAACCCAACCGCCTGCTCATTTTGCTCATTAACGTTGGTTGTCAGTTCCGGTGCCATCGAGAGCGCATGCTCCACCAGCATCCGACCCACGCCGCAGCCGCACACATCAGGATCGATAAACAGCGCATCCATATGCTGCCCACTTAACAACATAAACCCAACCGGCTGATCCCGTTCATTAACCGCGACCCACAACGGTGCTTCCGGCAGAAAGGAACGAACCAGCTCTTCCAGCTCGGCCCGATACTCTGCTGATAAAAAATCGTGGGTGGCATCGACAGATCGACACCAAATCGCAACGAGTTCCTCCCCTTCCTCATGCCGTGAGCGGCGAATACTAATAACCATTTTCTCTCCTTTTAGTCATTCTTATATTCTAACGTAGTCTTTTCCTTGAAACTTTCTCACCTTCAACATGCAGGCTCGACATTGGCAAATTTTCTGGTTATCTTCAGCTATCTGGATGTCTAAACGTATAAGCGTATGTAGTGAGGTAATCAGGTTATGCCGATTCGTGTGCCGGACGAGCTACCCGCCGTCAATTTCTTGCGTGAAGAAAACGTCTTTGTGATGACAACTTCTCGTGCGTCTGGTCAGGAAATTCGTCCACTTAAGGTTCTGATCCTTAACCTGATGCCGAAGAAGATTGAAACTGAAAATCAGTTTCTGCGCCTGCTTTCAAACTCACCTTTGCAGGTCGATATTCAGCTGTTGCGCATCGATTCCCGTGAATCGCGCAACACGCCCGCAGAGCATCTGAACAACTTCTACTGTAACTTTGAAGATATTCAGGAACAGAACTTTGACGGTCTGATTGTAACCGGTGCGCCGCTGGGCCTGGTGGAGTTTAATGATGTCGCTTACTGGCCGCAGATCAAACAGGTGCTGGAGTGGTCGAAAGATCACGTCACCTCGACGCTGTTTGTCTGCTGGGCGGTACAGGCCGCGCTCAATATCCTCTACGGCATTCCTAAGCAAACTCGCACCGACAAACTCTCTGGCGTTTACGAGCATCATATTCTCCATCCTCATGCGCTTCTGACGCGTGGCTTTGATGATTCATTCCTGGCACCACATTCGCGCTATGCTGACTTTCCGGCAGCGTTGATTCGTGATTACACCGATCTGGAAATTCTGGCAGAGACGGAAGAAGGGGATGCATATCTGTTTGCCAGCAAAGATAAGCGCATTGCCTTTGTGACGGGCCATCCCGAATATGATGCGCAAACGCTGGCGCAGGAATATTTCCGCGATGTGGAAGCCGGACTAGGCCCGGAAGTACCGTATAACTATTTCCCGCACAATGATCCGCAAAATACACCGCGAGCGAGCTGGCGTAGTCACGGTAATTTGCTGTTTACCAACTGGCTCAACTATTACGTCTATCAGATCACGCCATACGATCTACGGCACATGAATCCAACGCTGGATTAATCTTCTGTGATAGTCGATCGTTAAGCGATTCAGCACCTTACCTCAGGCACCTTCGGGTGCCTTTTTTATTTCCGAAACGCACCTCAGGAGGTGAATAAATTTTATTCATATTGTTATCAATAAGTTATCAAGTATTTTTAATTAAAATGGAAATTGTTTTTGATTTTGCATTTTAAATGAGTAGTCTTAGTTGTGCTGAACGAAAAGCGCACAACGATCCTTCGTTCACAGTGGGGAAGTTTTCGGATCCATGACGAGGAGCTGCACGATGACTGAACAGGCAACAACAACCGATGAACTGGCTTTCATAAGGCCGTATGGCGAGCAGGAGAAGCAAATTCTTACTGCCGAAGCGGTAGAATTTCTGACTGAGCTGGTGACGCATTTTACGCCACAACGCAATAAACTTCTGGCAGCGCGCATTCAGCAGCAGCAAGATATTGATAACGGAACGTTGCCTGATTTTATTTCGGAAACAGCTTCCATTCGCGATACGGACTGGAAAATTCGTGGTATTCCCGCGGACTTACAAGATCGTCGAGTCGAGATAACTGGCCCGGTTGAGCGCAAGATGGTGATCAACGCACTGAACGCCAATGTGAAAGTCTTTATGGCCGATTTCGAAGATTCACTGGCACCAGACTGGAACAAAGTGATCGACGGGCAAATTAACCTGCGCGATGCGGTTAACGGCACCATCAGCTATACCAATGAAGCAGGCAAAATTTATCAGCTCAAGCCCAATCCAGCGGTTTTGATTTGTCGGGTACGCGGTCTGCACTTGCCGGAAAAACATGTCACCTGGCGTGGTGAGGCAATCCCCGGTAGCCTGTTTGATTTTGCGCTCTATTTCTTCCACAACTATCAGGCACTGTTGGCAAAGGGCAGCGGTCCCTATTTCTATCTGCCGAAAACCCAGTCCTGGCAGGAAGCGGCCTGGTGGAGCGAAGTCTTCAGCTATGCAGAAGATCGCTTTAATCTGCCGCGCGGCACCATCAAGGCGACGTTGCTGATTGAAACGCTGCCCGCCGTGTTCCAGATGGATGAAATCCTTCACGCGCTGCGTGACCATATTGTTGGTCTGAACTGCGGTCGTTGGGATTACATCTTCAGCTATATCAAAACGTTGAAAAACTATCCCGATCGCGTCCTGCCAGACAGACAGGCAGTGACGATGGATAAACCATTCCTGAATGCTTACTCACGCCTGTTGATTAAAACCTGCCATAAACGCGGTGCTTTTGCGATGGGCGGCATGGCAGCGTTTATTCCGAGCAAAGATGAAGAGCGCAATAACCAGGTGCTCAACAAAGTAAAAGCGGATAAAGCGCTGGAAGCCAATAACGGTCACGATGGCACATGGATTGCTCACCCAGGCCTTGCGGATACGGCAATGGCGGTATTCAACGACATTCTCGGCTCCCGTAAAAATCAGCTTGAAGTGATGCGCGAACAAGACGCGCCGATTACTGCCGATCAGCTGCTGGCACCTTGTGATGGTGAACGCACCGAAGAAGGTATGCGCGCCAACATTCGCGTGGCAGTGCAGTACATCGAAGCATGGATCTCCGGCAACGGCTGCGTGCCGATTTATGGCCTGATGGAAGATGCGGCGACGGCTGAAATTTCCCGTACCTCAATCTGGCAGTGGATCCATCATCAAAAAACGTTGAGCAATGGCAAACCGGTGACCAAAGCCTTGTTCCGCCAGATGCTGGGTGAAGAGATGAAAGTCATTGCCAGCGAACTGGGCGAAGAACGTTTCTCCCAGGGGCGTTTTGACGATGCCGCACGCTTGATGGAACAGATCACCACTTCCGATGAGTTAATTGATTTCCTGACCCTGCCAGGCTACCGCCTGTTAGCGTAAACCACCACATAACTATGGAGCATCTGCACATGAAAACCCGTACACAACAAATTGAAGAATTACAGAAAGAGTGGACTCAACCGCGTTGGGAAGGCATTACTCGCCCATACAGCGCGGAAGATGTGGTGAAATTACGCGGTTCAGTCAATCCTGAATGCACCCTGGCGCAACTGGGCGCGGCGAAAATGTGGCGTCTGCTGCATGGCGAGTCGAAAAAAGGCTACATCAACAGCCTCGGTGCACTGACTGGCGGTCAGGCGCTGCAACAGGCGAAAGCGGGTATTGAAGCAGTCTATCTGTCGGGATGGCAGGTAGCGGCGGACGCTAACCTGGCGGCCAGCATGTATCCGGATCAGTCGCTCTATCCGGCAAACTCGGTGCCAGCTGTGGTGGAGCGGATCAACAACACCTTCCGTCGTGCCGATCAGATCCAATGGTCCGCAGGCATTGAGCCGGGCGATCCGCGCTATGTCGATTACTTCCTGCCGATCGTTGCCGATGCGGAAGCCGGTTTTGGCGGTGTCCTGAATGCCTTTGAACTGATGAAAGCGATGATTGAAGCCGGTGCAGCGGCAGTTCACTTCGAAGATCAGCTGGCGTCAGTGAAGAAATGCGGTCACATGGGCGGCAAAGTTTTGGTGCCAACTCAGGAAGCTATTCAGAAACTGGTCGCGGCGCGTCTTGCAGCTGACGTGACGGGCGTTCCAACCCTGCTGGTTGCTCGTACCGATGCCGATGCGGCGGATCTGATTACCTCCGATTGCGACCCGTATGACAGTGAATTTATTACTGGCGAGCGTACCAGTGAAGGCTTCTTCCGTACTCATGCGGGCATTGAGCAAGCGATCAGCCGTGGCCTGGCGTATGCGCCATATGCTGACCTGGTCTGGTGTGAAACCTCCACGCCGGATCTGGAACTGGCGCGTCGCTTTGCACAAGCTATCCACGCGAAATATCCGGGCAAACTGCTGGCTTATAACTGCTCGCCGTCGTTCAACTGGCAGAAAAACCTCGACGACAAAACTATTGCCAGCTTCCAGCAGCAGCTGTCGGATATGGGCTACAAGTTCCAGTTCATCACCCTGGCAGGTATCCACAGCATGTGGTTCAACATGTTTGACCTGGCAAACGCCTATGCCCAGGGCGAGGGTATGAAGCACTACGTTGAGAAAGTGCAGCAGCCGGAATTTGCCGCCGCGAAAGATGGCTATACCTTCGTATCTCACCAGCAGGAAGTGGGTACAGGTTACTTCGATAAAGTGACGACTATTATTCAGGGCGGCACGTCTTCAGTCACCGCGCTGACCGGCTCCACTGAAGAATCGCAGTTCTAAGCAACAACAACCGTTGCTGACTGTAGGCCGGATAAGGCGTTCACGCCGCATCCGGCAATCGGTGCACGATGCCTGATGCGACGCTTGCGCGTCTTATCATGCCTACAGCCGTTGCCGAACGTAGGCCGGATAAGGCATTTACGCCGCATCCGGCAATCGGTGCACGATGCCTGATGCGACGCTTGCGCGTCTTATCATGCCTACAACCGTTGCCGAACGTAGGCTGGATAAGGCGTTTACGCCGCATCCGGCAATTCTCTGCTCCTGATGAGGGCGCTAAATGCCGCGTGGCCTGGAATTACTGATTGCTCAAACCATTTTGCAAGGCTTCGACGCTCAGTATGGTCGATTCCTCGAAGTGACTTCCGGGGCGCAGCAGCGTTTCGAACAGGCCGACTGGCATGCTGTCCAGCAGGCGATGAAAAACCGTATCCATCTTTACGATCATCACGTTGGTCTGGTCGTGGAGCAACTGCGCTGCATTACTAACGGCCAAAGTACGGACGCGGCATTTTTACTGCGCGTTAAAGAGCATTACACGCGGCTGTTGCCGGATTACCCGCGCTTCGAGATTGCGGAGAGCTTTTTTAACTCCGTGTACTGTCGGTTATTTGACCACCGCTCGCTTACTCCCGAGCGGCTTTTTATCTTTAGCTCTCAGCCAGAGCGCCGCTTTCGTACCATTCCCCGCCCGCTGGCGAAAGACTTTCACCCCGATCACGGCTGGGAATCTCTACTGATGCGCGTTATCAGCGACCTGCCGCTGCGCCTGCGCTGGCAGAATAAAAGCCGTGACATTCATTACATCATTCGCCATCTGACGGAAACGCTGGGGACAGACAACCTCGCGGAAAGTCATTTACAGGTGGCGAACGAACTGTTTTACCGCAATAAAGCCGCCTGGCTGGTGGGCAAACTGATCACGCCTTCCGGCACGTTGCCCTTCTTACTGCCGATCCACCAGACGGACGACGGCGAGTTATTTATTGATACCTGCCTGACGACGACCGCCGAAGCGAGCATTGTTTTTGGCTTTGCGCGTTCTTATTTTATGGTTTATGCACCGCTGCCCGCAGCGCTGGTCGAGTGGCTACGGGAAATTCTGCCAGGTAAAACCACTGCTGAATTGTATATGGCTATCGGCTGCCAGAAGCACGCCAAAACCGAAAGCTATCGCGAATATCTCGTTTATCTACAGGGCTGTAATGAGCAGTTCATTGAAGCGCCGGGTATTCGTGGAATGGTGATGTTGGTGTTTACGCTGCCGGGCTTTGATCGGGTATTCAAAGTCATCAAAGACAAGTTCGCGCCGCAGAAAGAGATGTCTGCCGCTCACGTTCGTGCCTGCTATCAACTGGTGAAAGAGCACGATCGCGTGGGCCGAATGGCGGACACCCAGGAGTTTGAAAACTTTGTGCTGGAGAAGCGGCATATTTCCCCGGCATTAATGGAATTACTGCTCCAGGAAGCAGCGGAAAAAATCACCGATCTTGGTGAGCAGATTGTAATTCGCCATCTCTATATCGAGCGGCGGATGGTGCCGCTCAATATCTGGCTGGAACAAGTGGAAGGTCAGCAGTTGCGCGACGCCATTGAAGAATACGGTAACGCTATTCGCCAGCTTGCCGCTGCTAACATTTTTCCTGGCGACATGCTGTTTAAAAACTTCGGTGTCACCCGTCACGGGCGTGTGGTTTTTTATGATTACGATGAAATTTGCTACATGACGGAAGTGAATTTCCGCGACATCCCGCCGCCGCGCTATCCGGAAGACGAACTTGCCAGCGAACCGTGGTACAGCGTCTCGCCGGGCGATGTTTTCCCGGAAGAGTTTCGCCACTGGCTATGCGCCGACCCGCGTATTGGTCCGCTGTTTGAAGAGATGCACGCCGACCTGTTCCGCGCTGATTACTGGCGCGCACTACAAAACCGCATACGTGAAGGGCATGTGGAAGATGTTTATGCGTATCGGCGCAGGCAAAGATTTAGCGTACGGTATGGGGAGATGCTTTTTTGAGTAAAGCTTCCATATAATTTTTCTCCGCAATGTATCGAGGGTTATCCGTAAAGCCAAAGCTTTCAGCCATCTTATTTAATGTATTAAGGATTAATTCAGCAATAACCCGGTGACCAAATTCAAAAGCCAACTCAAAGGCAGAGTATTTTTGTGGCGCTTTGTGTTGCCAAAAATCCATAATATCTTCAGCGGTAAATCCAAACAGGCGTGCATGGTCAGATAAAGCAAGATAAACCGTCTCTACAACATTTTGTTGTTTATGCTGTATCGCTGAAAACAAACCGGGATATTCATTAGAATTATTTGCCAGGAGGAGGGGCTTCATATTTTTTTTATCGAATTTAAACGTATTAAACAGAGTGGGTAATGCGTTAAAAATAGTATTAATAACGTTCATATGTCCACTATTATAGGCAGTCAACATTTCTGTTCTATGTAGTTCTGGCATTTTCTGGAGCTGAATCATCAGTTGCGTAAGTTGGTGATTCTGACCAATTGCCATTAGCAAATTCATCGTTGCTGGTGATAATGGAGGGGTTATTTCATCCACAGATCCTTTTAACATCAATAGCTGTTCTTTCGGAAGTGCTGGAATTATTGCAACAGATTGGTTAATAACATGATCATTTGACCATTTCAGGAGGCTATAATCTACATTCATAAAATCCATCAGAGAATAGTGTTTAATATCCTCTTTGCTTTCGCTCATAATTCTTATTTTATCGTTAGTTACATTAGGATCATAAACCGAAACCACGTAATGGGTACATCCTTCAGTTGTGTTCTTTATTCTTAGTCGGGCCGTCAAAGCATGGTTATCTACCAATAATATGGCAGCCATAACACTGATGCCATTTGATTCCATCTTGTCAAAATATGCCTTCATAACTAGCCCGAAATCACCGCAGGCAGCAACACAACGCCCCTCAGGACGGCTGGAAATCAACGCCAAAGTCTGGTTTTTGCATTTTTTGTTGAAGTGCGTGAGAAATTTTTCAGCTGAAGAGTAATCATCTTGATGGGGTTTGTAATTAACATTCTGATAAATATCATTAATATATTGTGCAGCAATGTGTCGGCATACTATACGGTTTTGGGGGCGCCCCGGAAAATAACATTGACCATTAAGTTTAACTCTTGGGAAGTCTTTTTCTTTTCTATCTGAGTTTAGATTTAATTTTTGTTTATCAAGAGCGTCTGAGCGTTGAGGTAAAATTTCCATTAGGTATTCTTCAAATATTGGAGCAATGGTTTGAGTGAGTGTCGTGTTTTCATTTTTATTAATTATCGTAATTTCTTTTTTATCAGTCTGTAAGACAGACGTGGAAAATTTAATGACAAAATCCTTGTTGCTAAAGATATGACGACCGTTTTGTCTACAGTTCTCTGAGAAGCTTTTTAATAGAGGCGTCGCCAGCTCCTTGCCAGAAAATTTATCCTCGAGTTCTTTATAAAACAATTCACTCAGGTTTTGGTGTTCATTTGTCTGGGCTGTATTATTAATATTTGCAGAGAAAGAACTACGAGGAATACGAGTAATCATTTAAATATCTCATTGTTTATTGATGTCTTGAATTTTAACTATCAGAACAGTGAAAAAATTTAATATGATTACAAGTAAAGAAATATCATAAATCGCTCAATCTCATAATGAAACCGTAAAAGTTTCGGCGTAATGAGATCTTGCGATTTTGTTAATAATTAAGTGGTTTGATGTTTAAAAATAATGCTGAGTTAATAAAAGTGTGCGAAGTGTATGACAATAAGTTATTTTGGCGTCAATGCGATTAACAGACACCCTTATTCTATTGCCACTCAGATATGACGGGCAGAATATTGCCTCTGCCCGCCAGAAAAAAGTCAGCGCATTCCACCGTACGCCAGCGTCACTTCCTTCGCCGCTTTAATCACCATTGCGCCAAACTCGGTCACGCGGTCATCGGTAATACGTGAAATCGGTCCGGAAATTGAAATTGCGGCAAACGGTTCGCGGTGCTCATCGAAAATACACGCTGCAAGGCAACGTAGCCCCAGCGCATGTTCCTCATCGTCAAATGAATAACCCCGTTTGCGCGTTTGGGCGAGATCTTCTTTTAAATGCACAGGAGACACCAGCGTTGCGTGGGTATAGGCATGTAACCCTTTGCGGTGCAGCAGCTTCGTCACCTGTTCTTCGCTCAGTTGGGCTAAAAAGGCTTTACCCGCACCGGAAGCGTGCATCGGCAATTTACCGCCGATAGGCGCGGACATTCGCATCAGGTGGGTACACTGTACCTGGTCGATAATAATCGCTTCGTGATCGCTTTGATCAAGCACCGCCATATTGACCGTTTCGCCAGACTCTTCCATTAGATTGCGCAGGATAGGGTGAACAATTGCTAACAAATTACGGCTCTGGAGAAAGCTGCTGCCGACCATAAAGGCATGTGCGCCGATTGCCCAGTGTCCCAGTTCGCCAACCTGACGCACGAAACCCTGCTGTTGCATCGTGGTTAGCAGGCGGTGGGTCGTGGAATTGGGTAACCCGGCTTGTTGCGCCAGTTCCGTGAGTGCCACACTGCCATTGGATTCGGCAATCCACTCCAGTAATTTCAGGCCACGCGTTAAAGACTGAACCTGTCCAGTCGCTGGTGCGGTGGCAACGGCGGGTTTTCTGCCGCGTTTCGCGGGAATGGGTGCGACCATGACAGTCTCCTTTTTCTGTATCGTGGAAATCATTTTCATTTTTATTGTTAGCTAATGCAATAGTTGCTGAACTGATCCGATGAGTTAATGTTGAACAAATCTCATGTTGCGTGGTGGTCGCTTTTACCACAGATGCGTTTATGCCAGTATGGTTTGTTGAATTTTTATTAAATCTGGGTTGAGCGTGTCGGGAGCAAGTGTGAGCAGCAAAGTGGAACAACTGCGTGCGCAGTTAAATGAACGTATTCTGGTGCTGGACGGCGGTATGGGCACCATGATCCAGAGCTATCGACTGAACGAAGCCGATTTTCGTGGTGAACGCTTTGCCGACTGGCCATGCGACCTCAAAGGCAACAACGACCTGCTGGTACTCAGTAAACCGGAAGTGATCGCCGCTATCCACAACGCCTACTTTGAAGCGGGCGCGGATATCATCGAAACCAACACCTTCAACTCCACGACCATTGCGATGGCGGATTACCAGATGGAATCCCTGTCGGCGGAAATCAACTTTGCGGCGGCGAAACTGGCGCGCGCCTGTGCTGATGAGTGGACCGCGCGCACCCCGGAGAAACCGCGCTACGTTGCCGGTGTTCTCGGCCCAACCAACCGCACGGCGTCTATTTCTCCGGACGTCAACGATCCGGCATTTCGTAATATCACTTTTGACGGGCTGGTGGCGGCTTATCGAGAGTCCACCAAAGCGCTGGTGGAAGGTGGTGCGGATCTGATCCTGATTGAAACCGTTTTCGACACCCTTAACGCCAAAGCGGCGGTCTTTGCGGTGAAAACGGAGTTTGAAGCGCTGGGCGTTGAGCTGCCGATTATGATCTCCGGCACCATCACCGACGCCTCCGGGCGCACGCTCTCCGGGCAGACCACCGAAGCATTTTACAACTCATTGCGCCACGCCGAAGCTCTGACCTTTGGCCTGAACTGTGCGCTGGGGCCAGATGAACTGCGCCAGTACGTGCAGGAGCTGTCACGGATTGCGGAATGCTACGTCACCGCGCACCCGAACGCCGGGCTACCCAACGCCTTTGGTGAGTACGATCTCGACGCCGACACGATGGCAAAACAGATACGTGAATGGGCGCAAGCGGGTTTTCTCAATATCGTCGGCGGCTGCTGTGGCACCACGCCACAACATATTGCAGCGATGAGTCGTGCAGTAGAAGGATTAGCGCCGCGCAAACTGCCGGAAATCCCCGTAGCCTGCCGTTTGTCCGGCCTGGAGCCGCTGAACATTGGCGAAGATAGCCTGTTTGTGAACGTGGGTGAACGCACCAACGTCACCGGTTCCGCTAAGTTCAAGCGCCTGATCAAAGAAGAGAAATACAGCGAGGCACTGGATGTGGCCCGCCAGCAGGTGGAAAACGGTGCGCAGATTATCGATATCAACATGGATGAAGGGATGCTCGACGCCGAAGCGGCGATGGTGCGTTTTCTCAATCTGATTGCCGGTGAACCGGATATCGCTCGCGTGCCGATTATGATCGACTCCTCAAAATGGGATGTCATTGAAAAAGGTCTGAAGTGTATCCAGGGCAAAGGCATTGTTAACTCTATCTCGATGAAAGAGGGCGTCGACGCCTTTATCCATCACGCGAAGCTCTTGCGTCGTTACGGTGCGGCAGTGGTGGTAATGGCCTTTGACGAACAGGGACAGGCCGATACCCGCGCACGGAAAATCGAGATTTGCCGTCGGGCGTACAAAATCCTCACCGAAGAGGTTGGCTTCCCGCCAGAAGATATCATCTTCGACCCGAACATCTTCGCGGTCGCAACCGGCATTGAAGAGCACAACAACTACGCGCAGGACTTTATCGGCGCGTGTGAAGATATCAAACGCGAACTGCCGCACGCGCTGATTTCCGGCGGTGTATCTAACGTTTCTTTCTCATTCCGTGGCAACGATCCGGTGCGCGAAGCCATTCACGCGGTGTTCCTCTACTACGCTATTCGCAATGGCATGGATATGGGGATCGTCAACGCCGGGCAACTGGCGATTTACGACGACCTACCCGCTGAACTGCGCGACGCGGTGGAAGATGTGATTCTTAACCGTCGCGACGATGGCACTGAGCGTTTACTGGAGCTTGCCGAGAAATATCGCGGCAGCAAAACCGACGACACCGCTAACGCCCAGCAGGCGGAGTGGCGCTCGTGGGAAGTGAATAAACGTCTGGAATACTCGCTGGTTAAAGGCATTACCGAGTTTATCGAGCAGGATACCGAAGAAGCCCGCCAGCAGGCTACGCGCCCGATTGAAGTGATTGAAGGCCCGCTGATGGACGGTATGAACGTGGTCGGCGATCTGTTTGGCGAAGGGAAAATGTTCCTGCCACAGGTGGTCAAATCGGCGCGCGTCATGAAACAGGCAGTGGCGTATCTCGAACCGTTTATTGAAGCCAGCAAAGAGCAGGGTAAAACCAACGGCAAGATGGTGATCGCCACCGTGAAGGGCGACGTCCACGACATCGGTAAAAATATCGTTGGTGTGGTGCTGCAATGTAACAACTACGAAATTGTCGATCTCGGCGTTATGGTGCCTGCGGAAAAAATTCTCCGTACCGCTAAAGAAGTGAATGCTGATCTGATTGGACTTTCGGGGCTTATCACGCCGTCGCTGGACGAGATGGTTAACGTGGCGAAAGAGATGGAGCGTCAGGGCTTCACTATTCCGCTATTGATTGGCGGCGCGACCACCTCAAAAGCGCACACGGCGGTGAAAATCGAGCAGAACTACAGCGGCCCGACGGTGTATGTGCAGAATGCCTCGCGTACCGTTGGTGTGGTGGCGGCGCTGCTTTCCGATACCCAGCGTGATGATTTTGTCGCTCGTACCCGCAAGGAGTACGAAACCGTACGTATTCAGCACGGGCGCAAGAAGCCGCGCACACCACCGGTCACGCTGGAAGCGGCGCGCGATAACGATTTCGCTTTTGACTGGCAGGCTTACACGCCGCCGGTGGCGCACCGTCTCGGCGTGCAGGAAGTCGAAGCCAGCATCGAAACGCTGCGCAATTACATCGACTGGACACCGTTCTTTATGACCTGGTCGCTGGCCGGGAAGTATCCGCGCATTCTGGAAGATGAAGTGGTAGGCGTTGAGGCGCAGCGGCTGTTTAAAGACGCCAACGACATGCTGGATAAATTAAGCGCCGAGAAAACGCTGAATCCGCGTGGCGTGGTGGGCCTGTTCCCGGCAAACCGTGTGGGCGATGACATTGAAATCTACCGTGACGAAACGCGCACTCATGTGATCAACGTCAGCCACCATCTGCGTCAACAGACCGAAAAAACGGGATTCGCTAACTACTGTCTCGCTGACTTCGTTGCGCCGAAGCTTTCTGGTAAAGCAGATTACATCGGCGCATTTGCCGTGACTGGCGGGCTGGAAGAGGACGCACTGGCTGATGCCTTTGAAGCGCAGCACGATGATTACAACAAAATCATGGTGAAAGCGCTTGCCGACCGTTTAGCCGAAGCCTTTGCGGAGTATCTCCATGAGCGTGTGCGTAAAGTCTACTGGGGCTATGCGCCGAACGAGAACCTCAGCAACGAAGAACTGATCCGCGAAAACTACCAGGGCATCCGTCCGGCACCGGGCTATCCGGCCTGCCCGGAACATACGGAAAAAGCCACCATCTGGGAGCTGCTGGAAGTGGAAAAACACACTGGCATGAAACTCACAGAATCTTTCGCCATGTGGCCTGGTGCATCGGTTTCGGGTTGGTACTTCAGCCACCCGGACAGCAAGTATTACGCGGTAGCGCAAATTCAGCGCGATCAGGTTGAAGACTATGCCCGCCGTAAAGGTATGAGCGTTACCGAAGTTGAGCGCTGGCTGGCACCGAATCTGGGGTATGACGCGGACTGATTCACAAATCTGTCACTTTTCCTTACAACAAACAGGGCGCTCAATGAGTGCCCTGTCTCTTTATTAATATGAAACACTTATACTGGAAACAGGCTGGAATAATCTTAGCCGGAAAAACGAATGTCAAAAGGCACAGTAAAGATGCCAGTCAACGTGTTTCCGGTCCTTTGGTCATTCAATTGCTTCAGGAACATATAACGATAAGGAGAACCTGAACTCGTGTTAACGCTGCTTCACCTGCTTTCTGCCGTCGCCCTGCTGGTCTGGGGGACTCATATTGTTCGAACCGGCGTAATGCGCGTCTTCGGCGCGCGTTTGCGTACTGTCCTTAGCCGGAGCGTCGAAAAAAAGCCGCTCGCCTTTTGCGCGGGGATCGGCGTTACCGCACTGGTACAGAGCAGTAATGCCACCACCATGCTGGTGACCTCGTTTGTCGCTCAGGATCTGGTAGCCCTCGCACCGGCTCTGGTCATTGTGCTGGGTGCAGATGTCGGGACGGCGCTAATGGCGCGTATTCTCACCTTCGACTTATCCTGGCTGTCACCGTTACTTATTTTTATCGGCGTGATTTTTTTCCTCGGACGCAAACAGTCACGCGCCGGGCAACTGGGCCGCGTCGGTATTGGTCTTGGGCTGATTTTGCTAGCGCTGGAGTTGATTGTGCAGGCCGTAACGCCGATCACCCAGGCAAACGGCGTTCAGGTGATCTTTGCCTCGCTGACCGGCGATATTCTGCTGGATGCGCTGATTGGCGCGATGTTCGCCATTATCAGCTACTCCAGCCTTGCTGCTGTACTGCTGACCGCGACTCTGACCGCCGCAGGCATTATCTCCTTCCCCGTGGCGCTCTGTCTGGTGATTGGTGCTAACCTCGGTTCCGGTCTGCTGGCGATGCTCAACAACAGTGCCGCCAATGCCGCAGCCCGCCGTGTCGCGCTGGGTAGTCTGCTGTTTAAGCTGGTGGGTAGCCTGATTATCCTGCCGTTTGTCCATTTGCTGGCAGAGACAATGGGGAAGCTGTCATTGCCAAAAGCGGAACTGGTGATCTATTTCCACGTCTTCTACAACCTTGTACGTTGCCTGGTCATGCTGCCATTTGTTGACCCGATGGCACGGTTTTGCAAAACGATTATTCGCGATGAACCGGAACTGGATACCCAGCTACGGCCTAAACATCTGGATGTCAGCGCGCTGGATACGCCCACGCTTGCTCTGGCGAACGCCGCGCGCGAAACCCTGCGCATTGGCGACGCCATGGAACAGATGATGGAAGGGTTGAATAAAGTGATGCACGGTGAGCCACGGCAGGAGAAAGAGCTGCGTAAGCTGGCAGATGATATCAACGTTCTCTACACCGCCATTAAGCTGTATCTGGCGCGGATGCCAAAAGAAGAGCTGGCGGAGGAAGAGTCGCGCCGCTGGGCAGAGATCATCGAAATGTCGCTCAACCTTGAACAGGCCTCCGATATCGTCGAGCGCATGGGGAGTGAAATTGCCGACAAATCACTGGCAGCACGGCGGGCATTTTCGCTTGATGGGTTGAAGGAACTGGATGCGCTCTATGAGCAATTGCTCAGTAATTTAAAGCTGGCAATGTCGGTGTTCTTCTCTGGCGATGTCACCAGCGCTCGTCGTTTGCGCCGTAGTAAGCATCGCTTTCGCATTCTTAATCGCCGCTATTCCCACGCCCACGTCGATCGCCTGCATCAGCAAAACGTGCAGAGCATTGAAACCAGTTCGCTACATTTAGGCTTACTGGGAGATATGCAGCGCCTGAACTCGCTGTTTTGTTCGGTGGCTTACAGTGTGCTGGAACAGCCGGATGAAGATGAAGGACGGGACGAGTATTAATATTGTGAATCCTGTAGGCCTGATAAGACGCGTCAAGCGTCGCATCAGGCACTATGAACAAGATGCCGGATCATGCATCCGGCAATTCACTTAAAAACGGTGACCAGCTTCTAGCGGCACCGCTTCTTCACCAGCCTTAAACACATAAGTGGTGTTCGGGCCACCCAGCGTAGCGTGACCTTTACTCACTGTGATCCAGTTACCTTCCGGTAGACCAATAATCGTCAGTTCTGGCGCGACGACCAGCAGTTCGCGAATACGCTGCTCACGGGTTTCACCTTTATGGCCTTCCGGCAGCGCGTTGGTGAAGTGCGGGTTGATTTGCAACGGGAACAGATTTAGCGCATCGAAACCTTGCGGATCGACAATCGGCATATCGTTGGTGGTACGAATGGTTGGGCAAGCAAGGTTAGCGCCTGCGCTCCAGCCAATATACAGAGCGCCACGTTTAACCACGTCAGTAATTGGTGCCAGCAGCCCGCGCTCGCGGCACTGTTTCAGCAACTGGAAAGTATTCCCGCCGCCGACAATCACGATCTCAGCATTTTCAATCGCGGCAACGGGATCGACAACGCTATGAATACCGGTGACAGAAACACCCAGCGGAGCGAGAACCGCAGCCGTTTTCGCTGTGTAATCATCCCAGGTCTGCGTTACGCCAGCGAAAGGGATAAACACCGCTGAGCGGCGACCCTGCAACTGTTCAGCAATTAGCGGCAGTGCATGTTCCAGCCAGGCTTTACCCGGCAGCGTCGAGTTACTCAATAAAAGCAGTTCCATTACTTCTCCGGTTAGTAAGAAATCACGGGAGGCATGCTACCACTGCGAATTTAACCACTTACTGACATGGCTCACGATGTCGCACATTGCTTCTGGAAAGTGATTTGAGCAGGTAACGAATTCAAGCCAATGGAAATAACAAATAGTTCGCTCATGACTATTTTTTATCAACCCAAAGGTACGGTATATTCCGTTTTTTACAGGAGAATTTATGCTGCCCGACTCATCAGTCCGTTTAAATAAATACATCAGCGAAAGCGGAATTTGCTCACGCCGCGAAGCGGATCGCTATATCGAGCAAGGCAATGTGTTCCTTAATGGCAAGCGAGCCACCATTGGCGATCAGGTGAAACCCGGCGACGTTGTGAAAGTAAACGGTCAGTTGATTGAGCCTCGGGAAGCCGAAGATTTGGTACTTATCGCCCTGAACAAGCCCGTCGGTATTGTCAGCACCACCGAAGATGGCGAGCGCGATAACATTGTCGATTTCGTTAACCACAGCAAACGCGTGTTCCCGATTGGCCGCCTGGATAAAGACTCCCAGGGGCTGATTTTCCTCACCAATCACGGCGATCTGGTGAATAAGATCCTCCGTGCGGGTAACGATCATGAGAAAGAGTATCTGGTTACGGTCGATAAACCGATTACCGATGAATTTATTCGTGGTATGGGGGCGGGGGTGCCAATCCTCGGGACAGTGACTAAAAAGTGTAAAGTCAAAAAAGAAGCGCCGTTTGTCTTCCGCATTACCCTGGTGCAGGGGCTGAACCGTCAGATCCGGCGCATGTGCGAGCATTTCGGCTATGAAGTGAAAAAGCTGGAACGTACGCGCATTATGAACGTCAGTTTAAGCGGCATTCCGCTGGGTGAGTGGCGCGATTTAACTGATGATGAGTTAATCGACCTCTTTAAGCTCATCGAAAATTCCTCTTCCGAGGCAAAACCTAAAGTGAAGGCCAAACCGAAAACAGCGGGCATCAAACGTCCAGTCGTTAAGATGGAAAAAACGGCGGAAAAAGGCGGTCGCCCGGCGTCCAACGGTAAGCGTTTTACCTCTCCGGGGCGTAAAAAGAAGGGGCGCTAATCAGCGCCTGCCGCGCGTCGACGTATTTGCTGACCAGCTAAATGACGCTTCAGGATCCGGTTTATAAGCCTGCTTTTTCTTCAACTGGCGGGCTTTTTTCGCTTCAGCCTCACGCTCGACCATTAATTTATCGATGTACTCTTTCTTAATGCTGTTGGTTTCGGAGTTGGTCAGTACGCGACCATGCGCAATCCGCGCCCGATCCAGCAGTGTTTTAAGTTCACGCTGCTCGCGTTCAGTCATCTCTTTTTGGGTAATACGGGGGAGTGCCATGATGGTGCCCTCAGTGAGCCAGAGAGTTCAGTGTACGGGAATTCGTTTGCGAGCTGAACTGATAATATTCCTTTGTTCTCTTCTTAAATATTTATCTTTCTTGATAATTGACGATAAATACAGATACAAATTTAGCGAAAAGTTTTCCCTCTACAAACAAAAATAATTTATTAAATCTTTATTTTTCATTTGGTTAATAATTTTTTCTCAATTCTGGCACGCTTCTCGCAATATCTCGTACGCGTTGAAACTGAATTACAAAGGGGGTCAAACCCCGTCGGCACACCAAGAACGGCCAGGCTGTTTTCCGGGCGTGTTCCGTCAGCCTTTGACGCCAATTATGGGTTCGATTCCCACATTCATTCCTGAAATGAATACTGGTTTTAACTTATTAAATAAAAAGTGAGGGATTGCGCAGTCAGCGATCCCCGATAACGTCGCCGATAAAGATGCCGGGTAACAGGCAAAAGGGAATTCCCCTGTCGCTTCGTGTCTGCTTCCGCGACGGCTGTTAAGCAAGGAATAGATAATGATTAAAAAAATAAGCGTAAGAAAAGATCAGCTGGCATTACTCTCCAGAAACGGCGATTACTACAAAGTGCTACATGCAGGCGAGCATCTTTTACCCTGGTTAAATACGCCAGAAGTCTTGCTGATTACGCTCGATGGCAGCGAAGTTCCCGACGTGCTGGCGGATTATTTGCGCCGCTTTCAGCCTGATTGGGTGGAGAAATATTGCCTGGTGGCAGACTTGTCGGAGATTGAAGCCGGGGCGTTGTATATGGACGGTATTTTGCAGGAGATCCTGCCGCCATCAACGCGCCGTTTGTACTGGCGTGTAGAGGATGATTTGACACTGGTGCGGATGAATACGCAGCAAGTCCAGGTACAAACGGAGGTGATGAATGCGGTATTGCAACCACGGCGCAAAGGGGCAGTTAAAGGCCGCGATGCGATACTCACGGTGCAGGTTCCGGCCTGGCATGTAGGCGTGCTGAAAATCGATGGTGAAACGCAGGCGCTGTTACCGCCGGGGCTGACCGCATACTGGAAAATTAACCATCTGGTTGACGCTGAAGTGGTTGACACCCGCTTGCAGGTACTGGAAGTCAGCGGGCAAGAAATCTTAACGAAAGATAAGGTCAATCTGCGGATTAACCTCGCCGCTAACTGGCGCTACAGCGACGTGTTGCTGGCATTTAGTCAGTTAACGAAGCCGATTGATCATTTGTATCGGGAATTGCAATTTGCCCTGCGTGAAGCGGTAGGTACGCGTACGTTGGATGAATTGCTGGAAGATAAACAGGTCATTGATGACGTTGTCAGCGAACAGGTGAAATCGCGCATGTTGCCATTTGGTATGGAGATTGCCTCGTTAGGGGTGAAAGATATCGTCCTGCCTGGCGATATGAAAAATATCCTTGCGCAGCTGGTTGAGGCGGAGAAATCCGCGCAGGCCAATGTGATTCGCCGACGTGAAGAAACGGCAGCGACGCGTTCGTTACTCAATACCGCTAAAGTCATGGAAAACAACCCGGTAGCGTTACGCTTAAAAGAACTGGAAACGCTGGAGAGAGTGGCTGAACGGATCGATAACATCTCTGTATTTGGCGGTCTGGATCAGGTTCTGCATGGGTTGGTTAATATCAAAGGGTGAGTAACATGCCATTAAATGGAGTCAGTGCTGCGATGCGAGAAAGGGTATCGCAGCAGTTAAGAGAAATTGAACGGCGGTATGATGTGAAAGTACTGTACGCCTGTGAATCAGGGAGCCGCGGCTGGGGATTTGCCTCGCCCGACAGCGACTACGATGTACGGTTTTTGTATGTTCACCCGCTGGAATGGTATCTGCGAGTAGAGGCGCCGCGCGATGTTATTGAGTTGCCTATTGACGACGAGTTAGATGTTTCAGGCTGGGAGTGGCGCAAGGCGCTGGGATTATTGAAAGGTGCGAATCCGACGCTGATAGAATGGCTGGATTCTCCTGTGGTCTATCAACAAGATGAAGAAACGATAACGGCGCTTAAGGCAATGGTGCCGAAGTGGTTTTCTCCGCTGCGTGCGCGTTGGCATTATTATTCGATGGCGCGGAAAAACTTTCGCGGTTATTTACAAGGCGACGAAGTGCGGCTGAAAAAATACTTTTACGTGCTGCGTCCGCTGCTGGCCGTGCGTTGGGTTGAAGCGGGAAAAGGCGTACCGCCAATGCGCTTTGCTGAGCTACTGGCGGGAAGCGAACTTGATGCGCCGTTACGTGCAGAAATAGACGAATTACTGGAACGTAAACAGCGCGCAGGAGAAGCGGAATATGGTCCGCGCCGTCCATTGTTACATGCGTTTATTCGTGCGGAACTGGCGCGTGGGGAAATTCCACCGCTGTTACCGGATAGCAGAGAAGGGGACGTTAAGGAACTGGATAGCTTAATGTACCAGACGGTAATGCGCCGGGCGTGATGCCCGGCGTTATTTCACGCCATCAGCTCTTATTATTATTGTGTATTCCCGCTGATTTCATTCTGTATAAGTGTTGCAATATCGTCATTCGTTGCCGCTTGTGAACTAAATATCATCTTCTCACGCGAATACACCGCAAACTTATCTGACAGGTTCGAAGCAAACACCTTGCGGGCATTTTCTGCCAGCAAACCGGTGACGATATCATGGTGGTTTTTATCCACTTTTCGGGCAATATTTCCCGCCTCTTTGTCCTTACTATACCGTTCATTGGTGCTTTCCCAGCTTAATGCCGCTGAGGTTGTTTTTATCATGACTTCTGTTTGGTAGCCTGCATCTTTGAGTTTTTTTAATGTTTGTAACGGCGTCGCGGCATTACGAAATGTTCCTTCGACAACAATGTTGAGTTTACTGACTATCGCTCTCTCAATTGCACGTTCGACCGTTTCGCCGGAAAATTTCGCTGTATGGGTAACAAAATCATCCCCATAATTTTGGTAGATATAATTAAAATCAGGGTGTAGAAATCGAAAATCATCACCGTTAATAATCATTATATTATCTTTTGTCTCTCTTTTGGCTAATTCAATCAGAGATGATTTACCTGCTCCGGGTTGCCCACCTAAAACAAAACCAATGGGATGCTGTTGCGGTGTGACTTCATGATTTGTCAGACGCTGCCAAATAGAATCAAAAGATGCTTTATTTTCTGAATGCGTAGTATTGTTGAATTCATGCTGATATTGAGTTCTTACCTGCTGAAGGAGAATCTTACCTTGTGTAAAATCAACAAGTTCAGCGGGGGTAGAATAAAGATAATCGCGATAGCTGACTAATCGCTTGAGAGCATCGCCTGAATCCTGATGCGACGAAACTGAGCAATTATCAATGATATTTGATAAAAACGCGATGCACTGACTGGCTCCGTTTAAAAGTGCATCTTTTTCCATTAAAGTAGCCATTAACACTCCTGTTAAATGATATTTTTCGGTGATTATAATACTGTTCTACAGGAGTGATTTTGCTTTTCAGATATTATTTAATCTATGTTTTCAGTGAGGATGGCGTATAACAATCGGTGAGCGTTATACGCCAGTAGGGAAATATTACTCAAACAAATTAAAATGCAGCTTCTGCACCACCTGCTCGGCATCTTCGCCGGGCACCAGGAAGCACAGGTTATGGCTGGATGCGCCGTAACAAATCATGCGAATGTTGAACGGTTCCAGTACGCCGAATACCTCTTTGCCAACGCCGCAGGCTTTTGACAGGTCATTGCCAATCAACGCGACCAGCGCCAGACCTTCTTCTACTTCCACCCGGCACAGTGCGGAAAGCTCCATCAGCAGAGATTGCGTCAGCAACGTATCGCCAGTGGAGGTTGAACCGGTGGTATCAAGGGTTAATGCCACGCTCACTTCTGACGTGGTGATTAAGTCTACCGAAATATTATGCCGCGCGAGGATGCCGAAAACTTCCGCGAGGAAGCCGCGAGAATGCAGCATATTCAGGCTGTGCAAAGTGAGCAGAGTCTGATTGCGACGAAGCGCCAGCGCGCGGAACAGCGGCGGATTTTCAGTTTTATTGCACACCAGCGTACCACCTGCGCGTGGGTCTTTGCTGGAGCCGACAAAGACCGGGATATCGCTGCGTACTGCGGGTAGCAACGTTGCCGGATGCAGTACTTTTGCACCAAAAGTTGCCATCTCTGCCGCTTCGGCAAACGCGATTTCATCAATGCGTTTTGCTGCGGAAACTACGCGTGGATCGGTGGTGTAGATGCCCGGGACGTCGGTCCAGATATCAACACGAGATGCGTGTAAAGCCTCCGCCAGCAAGGCTGCCGTATAATCGCTGCCTCCACGGCCAAGCGTCGTTGTACGACCTTTATTTTCGCTACCGATAAATCCCTGGGTGATCACTAAGCCGTCATTGAGGCGTGGGAGCAGCTGCAGCGCGGCCAGTTCCGCCAGCGCGGCTACATCTGGCTCTGCACGACCAAATCGGTCGTTGGTACGCATCACTTTACGTACATCAAACCACTGTGCCTGAACATCGCGTTCGCGCAGGATTTCGACAAACAGCAGGGTCGACATCAGCTCGCCGTGGCTGACCAGCTCATCTGTCAGCGCCGGAGACGTTGCCAGCGCCGCCGCTTCTGCCAGAACAGTAATGTTCTCCAGCAGACGTTCAATCTCTTCACGGATAACGTTCGGGTAACGCAGACGTTCCAGAATGGCAAACTGGATGTTGCGAATAGCGTCGAGTTTTTCGAATCGCTCGCCAGGTTCCAGCCCTTCCGCTAAAGCGACCAGCAGATTAGTGATACCAGCAGAAGCCGAGAGGACTACTAAACGCACGTTGGCATCAGAAAGCACAATATCAGCGCTGCGGTTCATGGCGTCAAAATCAGCTACGCTGGTACCGCCAAATTTGGAGACAACAATTTCAGACATAACTACCTCGTGTCAGGGGATCCATTTTCAGCCTTGGCACAAGGGAAGAGCGGAAGACGGGTGGGCGCAGAGCGATACTTCGCTACTATTTTCACCCAGAAGTGCTCCACCACTTGCGAAACGCCCGACTGCGAACGCTTCTGGTGACAACCCAGGGGATTCAGCCCCTGTAGCCGATGATGAACGTGGCCAGCCGTTCAATCACCTCGGCGATGCACCCCCTCAGGTGTTATCACAGGACTGGCTCCTCCAACACCGTTACTTGGGCAACGCGCCTCTTCTGGCCTGCGCTAGCGCAGGTAGTACATTTATAAATAAAGGGTGAGCGGGGCGGTTGTCAACGACGGGGTCATGCGGATTTTTCATCCACTCCTGGCGGTCAGTAGTTCAGCTAATAAATGCTTCACTGCGCTAAGGGTTTACACTCAACATTACGCTAACGGCACTAAAACCATCACATTTTTCTGTGACTGGCGCTACAATCTTCCAAAGTCACAATTCTCAAAATCAGAAGAGTATTGCTAATGAAAAACATCAATCCAACGCAGACCGCTGCCTGGCAGGCACTACAGAAACACTTCGATGAAATGAAAGACGTTACGATCGCCGATCTTTTTGCTAAAGACGGCGATCGTTTTTCTAAGTTCTCCGCAACCTTCGGCGATCAGATGCTGGTGGATTACTCCAAAAACCGCATCACTGAAGAGACGCTGGCGAAATTACAAGATCTGGCGAAAGAGTGCGATCTGGCGGGCGCGATTAAGTCGATGTTCTCTGGCGAGAAGATCAACCGCACTGAAAACCGCGCTGTGCTGCACGTAGCGCTGCGTAACCGTAGCAATACCCCGATTTTGGTTGATGGCAAAGACGTAATGCCGGAAGTCAACGCGGTGCTGGAGAAGATGAAAACCTTCTCGGAAGCGATTATCTCCGGTGAGTGGAAGGGTTATACCGGCAAAGCAATCACTGACGTAGTGAACATCGGGATCGGCGGTTCTGACCTCGGCCCGTACATGGTGACCGAAGCACTGCGTCCGTACAAAAATCACCTGAACATGCACTTTGTTTCTAACGTCGATGGGACTCACATCGCGGAAGTGCTGAAAAAAGTAAACCCGGAAACCACGCTGTTCCTGGTAGCATCTAAAACCTTCACCACTCAGGAAACCATGACCAACGCCCATAGCGCGCGTGACTGGTTCCTGAAAGCGGCAGGTGATGAAAAACACGTTGCGAAACACTTTGCGGCGCTCTCAACCAATGCCAAAGCCGTTGGCGAGTTTGGTATTGATACTGCCAACATGTTCGAGTTCTGGGACTGGGTCGGCGGCCGTTACTCTTTGTGGTCAGCGATTGGCCTGTCGATTGTTCTCTCCATCGGCTTTGATAACTTCGTTGAACTGCTTTCTGGCGCACACGCGATGGACAAGCATTTCTCCACCACGCCTGCCGAGAAAAACCTGCCTGTACTGCTGGCGCTGATTGGCATCTGGTACAACAATTTCTTTGGTGCGGAAACTGAGGCGATTCTGCCGTATGACCAGTATATGCACCGTTTCGCGGCGTACTTCCAGCAGGGCAATATGGAGTCCAACGGTAAGTATGTTGACCGTAACGGTAACGTTGTGGATTACCAGACTGGCCCGATTATCTGGGGTGAACCAGGCACTAACGGTCAGCACGCGTTCTACCAGCTGATCCACCAGGGAACCAAAATGGTACCGTGCGATTTCATCGCTCCGGCTATCACCCATAACCCGCTCTCTGATCATCACCAGAAACTGCTGTCTAACTTCTTCGCCCAGACCGAAGCGCTGGCGTTTGGTAAATCCCGCGAAGTGGTTGAGCAGGAATATCGCGATCAGGGTAAAGATCCGGCAACGCTTGACTACGTGGTGCCGTTCAAAGTGTTCGAAGGTAACCGCCCGACCAACTCCATCCTGCTGCGTGAAATCACTCCGTTCAGCCTGGGTGCGTTGATTGCGCTGTATGAGCACAAAATCTTTACTCAGGGCGTGATCCTGAACATCTTCACCTTCGACCAGTGGGGCGTGGAGCTGGGTAAACAACTGGCAAACCGTATTCTGCCAGAGCTGAAAGATGATAAAGAAATCAGCAGCCACGATAGCTCGACCAATGGTCTGATTAACCGCTATAAAGCGTGGCGCGGTTAATTTAAAAACCTTAATAACAATGCCGACGTTATGTCGGCATTGTTTTATCAGATAAATCCCCTTGTCTGTGATTTAACGGAAATCATACCGTGAGGTTAATCCTAAAATAGATTTTTAATCGTGATTGATTTCGGAAAATACTCAGATTAATTACTTTTACTTTTATTTTAACATTATGATTTTTAATGTTATTTATATATAAGTTGTAGCTTATATTTGATATTCATTCCAATTATCCTAAAACCCCATCTCTAATTCCCCGCGCCGTAATTCGCATGCTTTAGTTGTGTATACTCGATCCCGCCCGAAATGTTTTTGGGTAAATCTCCATTCATTCAATGAAGGGAAATTGTTATGAAAAAAGTTCTGTATGGCATTTTTGCCATATCTGCGCTTGCGGCGACTTCTGCGTGGGCTGCACCTGTACAGGTGGGCGAAGCGGCAGGGTCGGCAGCAACGTCGGTTTCGGCGGGGAGTTCCTCCGCGACCAGCGTCAGCACCGTAAGCTCGGCGGTGGGTGTCGCGCTCGCGGCAACCGGTGGCGGTGATGGTTCTAATACCGGGACCACCACAACCACGACCACCAGTACCCAGTAATAAAGTATGTATCCCCAAAATAATTTGAGTCATTGCATCTGTGGCTTGAAGTATGAAGGGATTTACCATAACCACACTCCGGTGTGGTTATTCTGCCCCTCTGGAGAAGAGTCGTGAAGCGACCTGCACTCATTCTTATCTGCCTGCTATTACAGGCCTGTTCAGCCACGACTAAAGAGCTGGGCAATTCACTGTGGGACAGTCTGTTCGGCACGCCAGGCGTACAGCTGACGGACGATGATATTCAAAATATGCCCTACGCCAGCCAGTACATGCAGCTTAATGGCGGGCCGCAATTGTTTGTGGTGCTGGCCTTCGCTGAAGACGGACAACAAAAATGGGTCACTCAGGATCAAGCCACTCTTGTCATACAACATGGTCGTCTGGTGAAGACTTTGCTTGGCGGCGACAACCTGATTGAAGTGAATAACCTTGCCGCCGACCCGCTGATTAAACCCGCACAAATTGTTGATGGTGCAACATGGACGCGCACGATGGGCTGGACCGAGTACCAGCAGGTACGCTACGCCACCGCACGCTCAGTCTTCAAATGGGATGGCTCCGATACCGTCAAGGTCGGCAGCGATGAAACCCCGGTTCGCGTGCTGGACGAAGAAGTCTCCACCGACCAGGCGCGCTGGCATAACCGCTACTGGATCGACAGCGAAGGGCAAATTCGCCAGTCGGAACAGTATCTCGGCGCGGATTATTTCCCGGTGAAAACCACTCTCATCAAGGCGGCAAAACAATGATTAAACAAACTATTGTCGCATTGATTTTGAGTGTGGGGGCGTCATCGGTCTTCGCGGCGGGAACCGTCAAGGTATTCAGCAATGGCAGCAGTGAGGCCAAAACGCTGACGGGCGCAGAGTATTTAATCGATCTGGTAGGCCAGCCGCGGCTGGCAAACAGTTGGTGGCCTGGTGCGGTGATTAGCGAAGAGCTGGCAACGGCGGCAGCATTGCGGCAGCAGCAGGCGTTGCTGACACGGCTGGCAGAACTGGCTGCAGATTCCAGCGCCGACGATGCCGCCGCGATTAACGCCTTACGCCAGCAAATTCAGGCGTTGAAAGTGACGGGCAGGCAAAAAATCAATCTTGATCCCGATATCGTCCGCGTTGCCGAACGCGGTAACCCACCGTTGCAGGGCAACTACACGCTGTGGGTCGGGCCACCACCGTCCACGGTCACGCTGTTCGGGCTTATCAGCCGTCCTGGCAAGCAGCCATTCACTCCAGGTCGCGACGTGGCGAGCTATCTCTCCGGGCAGAACCTGCTTAGCGGTGCGGATCGCAGCTACGCGTGGGTGGTTTACCCGGACGGACGCACGCAAAAAGCGCCGGTGGCTTACTGGAACAAGCGTCACGTAGAGCCGATGCCCGGCAGCATTATTTATGTTGGCCTCGCGGACTCCGTCTGGAGTGAGACGCCTGATGCCCTTAACGCCGACATTCTTCAGACTCTGACGCAGCGGATACCCCAATAATGAAAAAAAGACATCTGCTTAGCTTACTGGCGCTGGGCATTAGCACAGCTTGCTACGGCGAAACATATCCTGCGCCCATTGGTCCGTCGCAGTCGGATTTCGGTGGCGTAGGATTATTACAAACTCCCACCGCGCGTATGGCACGGGAAGGGGAGTTGAGTCTGAACTATCGCGATAACGATCAGTACCGTTATTACTCAGCTTCAGTGCAACTCTTCCCGTGGCTGGAAACAACGCTGCGCTACACCGACGTGCGCACCCGGCAGTACAGCAACGTCGAAGCGTTCTCTGGCGATCAAACGTATAAAGATAAAGCCTTCGATCTCAAACTGCGTTTGTGGGAAGAGAGTTACTGGCTGCCGCAAGTGGCGGTTGGTGCGCGGGATATCGGCGGTACGGGGCTGTTTGATGCGGAATATCTTGTTGCCAGCAAAGCCTGGGGGCCGTTCGATTTTACGCTCGGCCTGGGCTGGGGATATCTGGGCACCAGCGGTAATGTAAAAAATCCGCTCTGTTCAGCCAGTGATAAATATTGCTATCGCGATAACAGCTACAAACAGGCGGGATCTATCGACGGTAGCCAGATGTTCCACGGTCCTGCCTCACTGTTTGGCGGCGTGGAATACCAGACGCCCTGGCAACCGCTGCGCCTGAAACTGGAGTATGAAGGCAATAATTATCAGCAGGATTTTGCCGGGAAGCTGGAGCAAAAAAGTAAGTTTAACGTCGGTGCGATTTATCGCGTTACCGATTGGGCCGACGTTAACCTTAGCTATGAACGTGGCAACACCTTTATGTTTGGCGTCACGCTGCGCACCAACTTTAACGATCTGCGCCCGTCTTACAACGATAACGCCCGCCCGCAATATCAACCGCAGCCGCAGGATGCCATTTTGCAGCATTCGGTGGTGGCGAATCAGTTAACGCTGTTGAAATACAATGCCGGACTTGCCGATCCGCAGATCCAGGCGAAAGGCGATACGCTGTATGTTACCGGCGAGCAGGTGAAATATCGTGATTCGCGCGAAGGGATCATCCGTGCTAATCGGATCGTGATGAATGATCTGCCGGATGGGATCAAAACGATCCGCGTTACGGAAAATCGCCTTAACATGCCGCAGGTGACGACGGAAACCGATGTCGCCAGCCTGAAAAATCATCTCGCCGGAGAGCCGTTGGGCCACGAAACGACGCTGGCGCAAAAACGCGTCGAGCCAGTGGTTCCGCAGTCCACCGAGCAGGGATGGTATATCGACAAATCACGCTTTGATTTCCATATCGATCCGGTGCTGAACCAGTCGGTCGGTGGCCCGGAAAACTTTTACATGTATCAGCTGGGCGTGATGGGAACGGCAGATTTGTGGCTGACGGACCATCTGCTGACGACCGGCAGCCTGTTTGCAAATCTTGCCAACAACTACGACAAGTTTAACTACACTAATCCTCCGCAGGACTCGCACTTACCGCGCGTGCGTACCCATGTGCGCGAGTATGTGCAGAACGATGTCTATGTGAATAACCTGCAAGCCAACTACTTCCAGCATCTGGGCAACGGCTTCTACGGTCAGGTCTACGGTGGTTATCTCGAAACCATGTTTGGCGGTGCGGGGGCCGAAGTGTTGTATCGCCCGCTGGACAGCAACTGGGCGTTTGGTCTGGATGCCAACTACGTTAAACAGCGCGACTGGCGTAGTGCAAAAGATATGATGAAATTCACCGACTACAGCGTGAAAACCGGACATCTGACCGCCTACTGGACGCCATCTTTCGCTCAGGATGTGTTAGTTAAAGCCAGCGTCGGGCAGTATCTGGCAGGGGATAAAGGCGGCACGCTGGAGATCGCCAAACGCTTTGATAGCGGCGTGGTGGTGGGTGGCTATGCCACGATCACGAATGTTTCAAAAGAGGAGTACGGCGAAGGGGACTTCACCAAAGGCGTGTATGTCTCGGTACCGTTGGATCTCTTCTCGTCTGGCCCGACACGCAGCCGTGCGGCGATTGGCTGGACGCCGCTGACGCGTGACGGTGGTCAGCAACTTGGGCGTAAGTTCCAGTTGTATGACATGACCAGCGACCGTAGCGTCAATTTCCGCTAAGTCATGGGAAAGGTGCCAGTTTTCGCACTCACTGGCACCCTCATTCTTAATGACCTGTTGAGCCATCAGGAACGCAGTTCACCCCCGGTTTACGATCTGGTGTGTAAAGGCGAAAACATTCTGTCTTCCTGTCCGTCGATATCGGTTGCAGGTCTGGTTGCCTGAGCGACTGGGCCATCATTGGGCTGGAGACATTGCTTTGCGGTAGGTCGGCTTTATCAGCAGTACCGAGCGGACCAGCATAAGCAGGAAGAACAGAGACTGATAACATCAAAGCAGCAAAATAAGGCTTCATTTTTACCACCTTTATCAGGTTACGTTTCATTTGTTCCAGAGGAACATTGTCGATTTTTCGCGCATTGCTGGTGGCTGGGAATCACCTGAATGGGTGATTTTTTGGGGCTGTGTGTTTTGCCAGATGCGACGTTGATGGGAGATGCCCACTTAATCAAGCTGAACAAAACATACACAAAAAATATAGATCTCCGTCACATTTTTGCGTTATACAGGAAGCTCGCCACTGTGAAGGAGGTACTGCTATGACGTCACTCTCTCGTCCGCGCGTGGAGTTTATCTCCACCATTTTGCAGACCGTACTCAATCTTGGCCTGTTGTGCCTCGGCCTGATTTTGGTTGTCTTCCTCGGCAAAGAAACGGTGCATCTGGCAGATGTGCTGTTCGCGCCAGAACAAACCAGCAAATATGAGCTGGTAGAAGGACTGGTGGTTTACTTTCTCTATTTCGAATTTATCGCGCTGATTGTGAAATACTTTCAGTCCGGTTTTCACTTCCCGCTACGTTACTTTGTCTATATTGGGATCACCGCCATTGTGCGCTTGATCATCGTCGATCATAAATCGCCACTGGATGTGTTGATCTACTCGGCTGCGATCCTGTTACTGGTGATCACTCTGTGGTTGTGTAATTCGAAACGGCTGAAGCGGGAGTAAAAAGACAGCACGCCGAACTGGCGCGGCGTGCTGGACAGGAAGATTACAGCGTAGCAGTTTGTTGTGTTTTCTTCGTTTCCGGTTCCCAGAGGGCTTCCAGCTCCTCAAGGGTTTTACCTTTGGTTTCCGGGACAAATTTCCACATAAATAGTGCTGCCAGAACGCCCATACACCCGTAAATCCAGTAGGAGAAACCGTTGTGGAAATGGGCCACCAGCCAGGAGTTTTTGTCCATCATCGGGAAGGTCCAGGAGACGAAGTAGTTCGCCAGCCACTGGGCCGCCACCGCGATTGCCAGCGCTTTACCACGAATGGCATTCGGGAAGATTTCCGACAGCAGAACCCAGCATACCGGACCCCAGGACATGGCAAAGGCGGCAACATAGAACAGCATCGACAGTAGCGCCACAATACCCGGTGCCTGAGTGTAAAACGCGGTACCGAGGCTAAACATACCGATTGCCATTCCGAGCGCGCCGATAATTTGCAGTGGCTTACGACCAAATTTATCCACCGTCATAATTGCCAGAACGGTGAAGGTGAGGTTGATAACTCCGACAATAATGGTCTGCAACAGCGCGATATCCGTGCTGGCCCCCAGCGTTTTGAACACTTCCGGCGCGTAGTACAACACCACATTGATGCCGACAAATTGCTGGAAGATGGAGAGCATAACGCCGATGACAATCACGCCCACGCCAAACATCAGCAGACGACCACCGGTTTTGCGGCCATGATCCAGGGAGTGTTTAATTTCCTGTACTGCCTGAGTTGCAAGCGTGTTGCCCATAATTTTGCGCAGGATACTTTCCGCCTGTTCTTGCTTGCCGCGTGACATCAGCCAGCGAGGACTTTCTGGCACGGTATACAGCAGCATTAAGAACAGCAGTGCAGGGATACATTCCGAGGCAAACATATAACGCCAGCCGTCAGTATTCAGCCAGCTGGCATCACCGGAACGGGCAATAAAATAGTTTACGCAGTAAACTAAAAGTTGCCCGAAAATAATCGCAAACTGGTTAAATGAAACCAGTTTTCCGCGAATATGAGCTGGAGCCAGTTCCGCAATATACATTGGTGAAAGCATTGAGGCTAAACCAACGCCAATACCGCCAATAATACGATAAATAACAAATTCCGGGACATAACCTGCCAGATAAATAGGGACTGTGTTGTCCGGGTTTATAGAGGTGAAACCAAGTTCTGGCCAGGCAGAACCTACACCAGAAATAAAAAACAGGACAGCAGCAATCTTAAGTGAATCACGACGGCCGAAGCGGTTACTGCAATAACCACCGAGGGCACCGCCGATGATGCAACCAATCAGAGCGCTGGCTACGCAAAATCCTAACAGGGAGTTGGCAGCGGATTCACTTAAGTTTTGTGGAGCAACAAAGACGGTATTGAGTGACTCAACAGTACCGGAAATAACGGCGGTGTCGTAGCCAAATAATAAACCACCTAATGTAGCGACTAAGGTAATCGAAAATATATAACTGGAATTATACTGGGTATTCATTCAGACCTGCCTTAGACCATTCTTATCTTTTATCAGTGCATTGATGTTGGAATTGTCAGGCAGTTAAGGCAATTATCATTTTTTACAATGCGTTTACGTAATGTCTTTTCTGTGATCTTAATTGTGATAATTATCAAAAATTGATGAAAACAATACTATTGCCGTGACTCAGAGCACGAAAGAGAATTATCGTAAGTGGGAAAACAAATAACGTAAAAATAATAAGCTCTATGATGGGAATATTAACCGGCGAACGATTCAGATTGCAGACGAAAGAAAAAAAGGCGCTCCGTGGAGCGCCGAATAACAGTCACAAGTTGGGATAACGTAAGTTGAGGGTGCAGCGGCATAACATTGGCAGAACAACATCTTTAACCTTTCACACCACCTGCCGTCAGGCCGTTGACCAGCCAGCGTTGAGCCAGCAAGAAGACGATGGTGATCGGTAATGCAGACATAACGGCAGCGGCGGCAAAGTCACCCCACAGGTAGTTTTGCGGGTTGAGGTATTGCTGCATCCCCACGGCCAGGGTGTAGCTGTTTACGTCACGCAGTAACAGCGACGCGACCGGAACTTCAGTAATGGCAGCGATAAACGACAGGATGAATACCACCGCCAGAATCGGTACTGACAGCGGCAACAGGACAAGGCGGAAGGCCTGCCACGGTGTCGCACCATCCAGCGCAGCCGCTTCTTCCAGCGAACTGTCGATGGTTTCGAAATAGCCTTTGATGGTCCAGACATGCAGCGCAATCCCACCCAGATACGCGAAAATTACGCCGCCGTGAGTATTCAGGCCAATGAATGGAATGTACTCACCCAGACGATCAAACAACGCATACAACGCGACCAGTGAAAGTACTGCCGGGAACATCTGGAAAATCAGCATTCCTTTCAGCAGCGTCGCTTTGCCTGGAAAGCGCATACGGGCGAAAGCGTAGGCGCAGGTGGTGGAGAGCGCCACAATGCCAATCGCGGAAATCCCAGCGACCTTTACCGAGTTCCACAGCCACAGCAGTACCGGGAATGGCGGTGGCGTAATGCGACCATCAGCCTGTTCAACGCTAAAACCTAACGCCAGTTTCCAGTGATCCCAGGAGATTTGCTCCGGGATCAGGCTACCGGTCGCGAAGTTTCCCTGACGCAGCGAGATAGCGACGACCATCAGCAGCGGGAACATAATCGCCGCGATAAAAAGTAGCAGTAGCAGGTGAGTAATAAACAAACGTGCTTTTTGCGATTTCGGTTGGACCATTGCCATTTTTGTTATCTCCCTTAATCAAACTTCATTCGCGTGGCTTTCAGGTTCACTATCGCCAGCGCACCCACCAGCAGGAAGATCAGCGTGGCAATTGCTGCCGCCAGACCGAAGTCCTGACCCCCGCCGCCTTCAAAAGCGATGCGGTAAGTGTAGTTAACAAGCAGGTCGGTATAACCGGCTGGCGTGGTCGTGCCAAGACGATCCGGGCCGCCGTTGGTTAACAGCTGAATCAGCACGAAGTTGTTAAAGTTAAAGGCGAAGCTGGCGATCATCAGCGGCGTCAGCGGTTTAATCAGCAGCGGCAGCGTAATCTTAAAGAAGTTCTGGAACGGACCTGCGCCATCCATTGCTGAGGCTTCATACAAATCGTCCGGAATCGCTTTCAGCAAGCCCATGCAGAGGATCATCATGTACGGATAACCCAGCCAGGTATTGACGATAATCAGCATCGTGCGGGCGGTGGTCGGATCGCTGAACCAGGCGGGCTTCACGCCAAACAGCGCGCTCAACATCATGTTGATTTCACCGAAGCTCTGGTTAAACAATCCTTTGAAAATCAAGATTGAAATGAACGATGGCACCGCGTAGGGCAGAATCAGCAGGACGCGATAGACCGCTTTGCCGCGCAACGCTTCCCACTGCACCAGACATGCCAGAACCATGCCGACCGCCACCGTTAAAAAGACAGTGATCAGCGAGAACACCACGGTCCAGACGAAAATGGCGAGGAACGGTTTCTGAATGCCTTCGTCGGTAAAGACGCGGGTAAAGTTTTTCCAGCCGGTGGTCACGGTGTAACCGGGGCTTAGCTTTTCATCACCCCAGTTGCCGTCGGCGGTAATGGACTGGTAAAAGCCAATTTGGTTATTCGGACGATATTTCACGCCGCTCTGATTATTCGTCAACGTGCCGTCACCGTCGAGTGTGTAGAGCGGCTGCGTGCCAGAAAACTGGCGCAGGGAGCTCATCATCACTTTGTTGCCATCCGGCAGAATGGCGGTAATGTCACTCAGCGCCTGACGATTCTGGGTTATCACGCGTAGATTCGCGCGTTCGCCTTCGGGCTGGGCGGTCGTTTCTTTCAGTTGCAGTTTTTGTTCGCCGCCAAATTTAAACGCGTCGGAGAGGTAATTTTTGCCGGTTTCGCCGTCACTGAGCGCCAGTTGCCACTCATCGCCCGCCGGGTAAAGACCAAAGTTATAGGTTTTGCCTGCTTGCCAGGAGCGATCTAACAACACTTCCTGCGCACGTTCAAAAGTCAGCTGGTTAGTGCTGCTGTAGTTGGTGAAGGCAATGGCGATGGTGCAAACCAGAGGGAAGAGGACGAATAATCCCATTCCAGCCATTCCCGGGTAAACATAGCGCCAGGCGTAGGCTTTACGATTGGCGAAAATATACAGCCCCGCTGAACTCAATATCAGCGTGGTAATGGCGAACAGGTATTCCCCTTGTGCGTACATTAAAACAACAAGGTAACCCACCAGCAGGCCGAGCAGACCTAGCACTGACCATTTCAGCGCGTCGCTTTGCCACCAATGTTTCTTTTTAATGACATCCATGGGGTTCTTCCTCATTCCAGGACGGATAAGGCTTTCACGCCTTATCCGACAACAACTGCCTGATGCGACACTGATGCGTCTTATCAGGCCTACATGCGTTTCAGTTTTGTAGGCCGGACAAGGCGTTCACGCCGCATCCGGCATTTCACAGCATTACTTGGTGATACGAGTCTGCGCGTCTTTCAGGGCTTCATCGACAGTCTGACGACCGCTGGCGGCGTTGATCACCGCAGTACGCACGGCATACCAGAAAGCGGACATCTGCGGGATGTTCGGCATGATTTCACCTTTCTGGGCGTTTTCCATGGTGGCGGCAATACGTGGATCTTTCGCCAACTCTTCCTCGTAAGACTTCAGCGCCACTGCACCCAGCGGTTTGTCTTTATTGACCGCTTCCAGACCTTCGTCAGTCAGCAGATAGTTTTCGAGGAACTCTTTCGCCAGCTCTTTGTTCGGACTGGCGGCGTTAATACCGGCGCTCAGCACGCCAACGAACGGTTTAGATGGTTGACCCTTGAAGGTCGGCAGTACCGTTACACCATAATTCACTTTGCTGGTGTCGATGTTGGACCATGCCCACGGGCCGTTGATGGTCATCGCTGTTTCGCCTTTATTAAAGGCAGCTTCTGCGATGGAGTAATCGGTGTCTGCATTCATGTGTTTGTTTTTAATAAGGTCAACCAGGAAGGTCAGACCCGCTTTCGCGCCAGCGTTATCCACGCCCACGTCTTTAATATCGTACTTGCCGTTTTCATACTTGAACGCATAACCCCCGTCAGCAGCAATCAGCGGCCAGGTGAAGTACGGTTCTTGCAGGTTGAACATCAGCGCGCTCTTACCTTTCGCTTTCAGTTCTTTATCCAGCGCCGGGATCTCTTCCCAGGTTTTTGGTGGGTTCGGCAGCAGATCTTTGTTATAAATCAGCGATAACGCTTCAACAGCGATCGGGTAAGCAATCAGCTTGCCGTTGTAACGTACGGCATCCCAGGTAAACGGATACAGCTTGTCCTGGAACGCTTTGTCCGGGGTGATTTCAGCCAACAGGCCAGATTGAGCGTAGCCACCAAAACGGTCGTGCGCCCAGAAGATAATGTCAGGGCCATCGCCAGTTGCCGCAACCTGAGGGAATTTCTCTTCCAGTTTATCCGGATGCTCAACGGTGACTTTAATTCCGGTATCTTTCTCGAATTTCTTACCGACTTCAGCGAGACCGTTATAGCCTTTATCGCCGTTAATCCAGATTACCAGTTTACCTTCTTCGATTTTGGCGAGAGCCGAGGCGGAAAACATCATCGTCGTTAATGCGGATAATGCGAGGATGCGTGCACCTGTTTTTATTTTCATAATCTATGGTCCTTGTTGGTGAAGTGCTCGTGAAAACACCTAAACGGACTCTAGTTTCTTTATACGGCAACCTCTTTCCATCCTCCTTGCCCCTACGCCCCACCGTTGCTTTGTGTGATCTCTGTTACAGAATTGGCGGTAATGTGGAGATGCGCACATAAAATCGCCACGATTTTTGCAAGCAACATCACGAAATTCCTTACATGACCTCGGTTTAGTTCACAGAAGCCGTGTTCTCATCCTCCCGCCTCCTCCCCCATAAAAAAGCCAGGGGGTGGAGGATTTAAGCCATCTCCTGATGACGCATAGTCAGCCCATCATGAATGTTGCTGTCGATGACAGGTTGTTACAAAGGGAGAAGGGCATGGCGAGCGTACAGCTGCAAAATGTAACGAAAGCCTGGGGCGAGGTCGTGGTATCGAAAGATATCAATCTCGATATCCATGAAGGTGAATTCGTGGTGTTTGTCGGACCGTCTGGCTGCGGTAAATCGACTTTACTGCGCATGATTGCCGGGCTTGAGACGATCACCAGCGGCGACCTGTTCATCGGTGAGAAACGGATGAATGACACTCCGCCAGCAGAACGCGGCGTTGGTATGGTGTTTCAGTCTTACGCGCTCTATCCCCACCTGTCAGTAGCAGAAAACATGTCATTTGGCCTGAAACTGGCTGGCGCAAAAAAAGAGGTGATTAACCAACGCGTTAACCAGGTGGCGGAAGTGCTGCAACTGGCGCATTTGCTGGATCGCAAACCGAAAGCGCTCTCTGGCGGTCAGCGTCAGCGTGTGGCGATTGGCCGTACGCTGGTGGCCGAGCCAAGCGTATTTTTGCTCGATGAACCGCTCTCCAACCTCGATGCTGCACTGCGTGTGCAAATGCGTATCGAAATCTCCCGTCTGCATAAACGCCTGGGCCGCACAATGATTTACGTCACCCACGATCAGGTCGAAGCGATGACGCTGGCCGACAAAATCGTGGTGCTGGACGCCGGTCGCGTGGCGCAGGTTGGGAAACCGCTGGAGCTGTACCACTATCCGGCAGACCGTTTTGTCGCCGGATTTATCGGTTCGCCAAAGATGAACTTCCTGCCGGTAAAAGTGACCGCCACCGCAATCGATCAAGTGCAGGTGGAGCTGCCGATGCCAAATCGTCAGCAAGTCTGGCTGCCAGTTGAAAGCCGTGATGTCCAGGTTGGAGCCAATATGTCGCTGGGTATTCGCCCGGAACATCTACTGCCGAGTGATATCGCTGACGTCATCCTTGAGGGTGAAGTTCAGGTCGTCGAGCAACTCGGCAACGAAACCCAAATCCATATCCAGATCCCTTCCATTCGTCAAAACCTGGTGTACCGCCAGAACGACGTGGTGTTGGTAGAAGAAGGTGCCACATTCGCTATCGGCCTGCCGCCAGAGCGTTGCCATCTGTTCCGTGAGGATGGCACTGCATGTCGTCGACTGCATAAGGAGCCGGGCGTTTAAGCACCCCACAAAACACACAAAGCCTGTCACAGGTGATGTGAAAAAAGAAAAGCAATGACTCAGGAGATAGAATGATGATTACTCTGCGCAAACTTCCTCTGGCGGTTGCCGTCGCAGCGGGCGTAATGTCTGCTCAGGCAATGGCTGTTGATTTCCACGGCTATGCACGTTCCGGTATTGGCTGGACAGGTAGCGGCGGTGAACAACAGTGTTTCCAGACTACCGGTGCTCAAAGTAAATACCGTCTTGGCAACGAATGTGAAACTTATGCTGAATTAAAATTGGGTCAGGAAGTGTGGAAAGAGGGCGATAAGAGCTTCTATTTCGACACTAACGTGGCCTATTCCGTCGCGCAACAGAATGACTGGGAAGCTACCGATCCGGCCTTCCGTGAAGCAAACGTGCAGGGTAAAAACCTGATCGAATGGCTGCCAGGTTCCACCATCTGGGCAGGTAAGCGCTTCTACCAACGTCATGACGTTCATATGATCGACTTCTACTACTGGGATATTTCTGGTCCTGGTGCCGGTCTGGAAAACATCGATGTTGGCTTCGGTAAACTCTCTCTGGCAGCAACCCGCTCCTCTGAAGCTGGTGGTTCTTCCTCTTTTGCCAGCAACAATATTTATGACTATACCAACGAAACCGCGAACGACGTTTTCGATGTGCGTTTAGCGCAGATGGAAATCAACCCAGGCGGCACATTAGAACTGGGTGTCGACTACGGTCGTGCCAACCTGCGTGATAACTATCGTCTGGTTGATGGCGCATCGAAAGACGGCTGGTTATTCACTGCTGAACATACTCAGAGTGTCCTGAAGGGCTTTAACAAGTTTGTTGTTCAGTACGCTACTGACTCGATGACCTCGCAGGGTAAAGGTCTGTCGCAGGGTTCTGGCGTCGCGTTTGATAACGAAAAATTTGCCTACAATATCAACAACAACGGTCACATGCTGCGTATCCTCGACCACGGTGCGATCTCCATGGGCGACAACTGGGACATGATGTACGTGGGTATGTACCAGGATATCAACTGGGATAACGACAACGGCACCAAGTGGTGGACCGTTGGTATTCGCCCGATGTACAAGTGGACGCCAATCATGAGCACCGTGATGGAAATCGGCTACGACAACGTCGAATCCCAGCGCACCGGCGACAAGAACAATCAGTACAAAATTACCCTCGCACAACAATGGCAGGCTGGCGACAGCATCTGGTCACGCCCGGCTATTCGTGTCTTCGCAACCTACGCCAAGTGGGATGAGAAATGGGGTTATGACTACAACGGCGATAGCAAGGTTAACCCGAACTACGGCAAAGCCGTTCCTGCTGATTTCAACGGCGGCAGCTTCGGTCGTGGCGACAGCGACGAGTGGACCTTCGGTGCCCAGATGGAAATCTGGTGGTAATAGCAAAACCTGGGCCGGATAAGGCGTTTACGCCGCATCCGGCATAAAAACAGGTTGTCATTATCTGAAAGGGGCGAAAGCCCCTCTGATTATCGGGTTTAGCGCGCTATTGCCTGGCTACCGCTGAGCTCCAGATTTTGAGGTGAAAACAATGAAAATGAATAAAAGTCTCATCGCCCTCTGTTTATCAGCAGGGTTACTGGCAAGCGCGCCTGGAATCAGCCTTGCCGATGTTAACTACGTACCGCAAAACACCAGCGACGCGCCAGCCATTCCATCTGCCGCGCTGCAACAACTCACCTGGACACCGGTCGATCAATCTAAAACCCAGACCACCCAACTGGCGACCGGCGGCCAACAACTGAACGTTCCCGGCATCAGTGGTCCGGTTGCTGCGTACAGCGTCCCGGCAAACATTGGCGAACTGACCCTGACGCTGACCAGCGAAGTGAACAAACAAACCAGCGTTTTTGCGCCGAACGTGCTGATTCTTGATCAGAACATGACCCCATCAGCCTTCTTCCCCAGCAGTTATTTCACCTACCAGGAACCAGGCGTGATGAGTGCAGATCGGCTGGAAGGCGTTATGCGCCTGACACCGGCGTTGGGGCAGCAAAAACTTTATGTTCTGGTCTTTACCACGGAAAAAGATCTCCAGCAGACGACCCAACTGCTCGACCCGGCTAAAGCCTATGCCAAGGGCGTCGGTAACTCGATCCCGGATATCCCCGATCCGGTTGCTCGTCATACCACCGATGGCTTACTGAAACTGAAAGTGAAAACGAACTCCAGCTCCAGCGTGTTGGTAGGACCTTTATTTGGTTCTTCCGCTCCAGCTCCGGTTACGGTAGGTAACACGGCGGCACCAGCTGTGGCTGCACCCGCTCCGGCACCGGTGAAGAAAAGCGAGCCGATGCTCAACGACACGGAAAGTTATTTTAATACCGCGATCAAAAACGCTGTCGCGAAAGGTGATGTTGATAAGGCGTTAAAACTGCTTGATGAAGCTGAACGCCTGGGATCGACATCTGCCCGTTCCACCTTTATCAGCAGTGTAAAAGGCAAGGGGTAATTACGCCCCACAGTGCTGATTTTGCAACAACTGGTGCGTCTCCTGGCGCACCTTTTTTTATGCTTCCTTCCTGGGATATGAGCGATTTTTTATAGTAACTCACTTCTTCTTCACTAAGAATATCCATTATCTCAATGCCTTATCAGAGATTCTTTTCCTTTCGCCGGTAGTGTCTGGACATTCAGGCTACTTTTCCAGGTTATTTTATTTCTGTTATGCAGAGGTTTTATGATAAGTCATATCCTAAATTCTGGCGGCAATAACTCTTTGATGAAACATGATGTGGTGCAAGGAAATAATATAGTAGATCTTGATTTACTACGTAATTTCAATGGGGTGCCAGGTTTAAACAGAGATAACTTTATTTATATCAGCAATATTTTTTCAAATATAAAACAACGGAACGAAAAAATCATGCAATAAATATGTTTCGTGAAGTCTCAATCAGTAATGATACTATAAGTGTAAAATTCTACAGAAATGAAAAAAATTGAATGCGCTTGCAATTTTCTGATGGATAAAGATGCGCAGGGGTATATCGACCTGTCTGATTTGGATTTAACAAGTTGTCATTTTAAAGGTGACGTTATATCGAAGGTGTCTTTTTTATCATCAAATCTACAACATGTAACATTCGAATGTAAAGAAATTGGGGATTACAATTTTACTACTGCAATAGTTGATAATGTCATATTTAGATGTCGACGTTTACACAATGTGATTTTTATCAAAGCGAGTGGTGAATGTGTCGATTTCAGCAAAAATATTCTTGATACAGTTGACTTCTCGCAGAGTCAACTTACTCAGAGTAATTTTCGCGAATATCAGATTAGAAATTCAAACTTCGATAATTGTTATCTTTACGCTTCGCACTTCACCAGAGCAGAGTTTCTGTCTGCCAAAGAAATATCATTTATTAAATCGAATATGACAGCTGTTATGTTTGATCATGTGCGAATATCGACAGGGAATTTTAAAGATTGCATTACAGAACAATTGGAATTAACTATTGATTATTCAGATATATTTGGGAATGAAGATCTCGATGGTTATATCAATAACATTATAAAAATGATTGATACATTGCCAGATAATGCAATGATATTGAAATCCGTTCTGGCAGTAAAACTGGTTATGCAATTAAAAATTCTTAATATTGTTAATAAAAACTTTATTGAGAATATGAAGAAAACATTTAGCCATTGTCCTTATATAAAAGATCCAATTATACGCAGTTATATCCATTCTGGTGAAGATAACAAGTTCGATGATTTTATGCGTCAACATCGATTCAGCAAGGTGGATTTCGATACCCAACAGATGATCCATTTTATTAACAGGTTTAATATGAATAAAGGGCTGATTGATAAAAATAACAATTTTTTTATCCAACTTATCGATCAGGCCTTACGATCAACGGATGATATGATCAAAGCAAATGCCTGGTATCTTTATAAAGAGTGGATTCGTAGTGATGATGTTTCACCTATATTTATAGAAACTGAAGAAAAGTTAAGAACCTTTAACACTAATAAATTAACACGAAACGATAATATATTTATCCTGTTCTCCTCTGTCGATGATGGGCCTGTTATGGTGGTAAGCTCCCAGCGCTTACATGATATGTTGAATCCTACAAAAGATACCAATTGGAATTCCACGTATATCTACAAATCCAGACATGAGATGTTGCCTGTTAATCTTACTCAGGAAACACTTTTCAGCTCCAAATCTCATGGTAAATATGCGCTTTTCCCCATTTTTACTGCGAGTTGGCGAGCTCATCGTATAATGAATAAGGGTGTTTAAGTAAAGGAAAACATCACCGTTCCTGGCATCCTGGGCGGTGATGCCCCTATGGTTGCCCTCTCCAGCGCGGGCATCGGCAAAGCGTAAGGTTCAACAGCGTTTTACCACTTCATGCGATTGTTGCGTTTTTGTTGCGTATTAGATCACTTAATTTGCTTTACATCTCCCGTAAACACTTTTCTGCGATACAATGCCTTTACGTTATGTAACGGAGAGTTCGGCATGTCACACCCCGCGTTAACGCAACTGCGTGCGCTGCGCTATTTTAAAGAGATCCCTGCCCTGGAACCGCAACTGCTCGACTGGCTGTTGCTGGAGGATTCCATGACAAAACGTTTTGAACAGCAGGGAAAAACGGTAAGCGTGACGATGATCCGCGAAGGGTTTGTCGAGCAGAATGAAATCCCCGAAGAACTGCCGCTGCTGCCGAAAGAGTCTCGTTACTGGTTACGTGAAATTTTGTTATGTGCCGATGGTGAACCGTGGCTTGCCGGTCGTACCGTCGTTCCTGTGTCAACGTTAAGCGGGCCGGAGCTGGCGTTACAAAAATTGGGTAAAACGCCGTTAGGACGCTATCTGTTCACATCATCGACATTAACCCGGGACTTTATTGAGATAGGCCGTGATGCCGGACTGTGGGGGCGACGTTCCCGCCTGCGATTAAGCGGTAAACCGCTGTTGCTAACAGAACTGTTTTTACCGGCGTCACCGTTGTACTAAGAGGAAAAAAATATGGAGTGGAGTCTGACGCAGAATAAGCTGCTGGCGTTTCATCGCTTAATGCGTACGGATAAGCCAATTGGCGCGTTACTGCTGCTCTGGCCAACATTATGGGCGTTGTGGGTGGCGACACCGGGCGTTCCTCAGCTCTGGATCCTGGCGGTATTTGTCGCGGGTGTCTGGCTGATGCGCGCTGCTGGATGTGTGGTGAATGATTATGCTGACCGAAAGTTTGATGGTCATGTTAAGCGCACGGCGAACCGACCACTTCCCAGCGGCGCGGTAACAGAGAAAGAGGCGCGCGCGCTGTTTGTAGTGCTGGTACTGATTTCGTTTTTACTGGTACTGACGCTGAATACGATGACCATTCTGTTGTCGATTGCCGCTCTGGCGTTGGCGTGGGTGTACCCGTTTATGAAGCGGTATACCCATCTCCCGCAAGTGGTGCTGGGCGCGGCGTTTGGCTGGTCGATTCCAATGGCTTTTGCCGCTGTGAGTGAGTCGGTGCCATTGAGTTGCTGGTTAATGTTCCTCGCCAATATTCTCTGGGCGGTGGCTTACGACACGCAGTATGCGATGGTTGACCGCGATGATGATGTGAAGATTGGCATTAAATCCACGGCAATCCTGTTCGGCCAATACGATAAATTGATTATTGGTATTTTGCAGATTGGCGTACTGGCACTGATGGCGATCATCGGTGAGTTAAATGGCTTAGGCTGGGGATATTACTGGTCAATTGTGGTGGCTGGCGCGCTGTTTGTTTATCAACAAAAACTGATTGCCAACCGCGAGCGTGAAGCCTGCTTTAAAGCATTTATGAATAATAACTATGTTGGTCTGGTACTGTTTTTAGGACTGGCAATGAGTTACTGGCATTTCTGATGATGTAAAAAAGCCGGATGATCATCCGGCTTTCTTCTGGGTTGCCTTATGCGCGGCGCTTCTCAGGCCTACACAACACATCGCAATTTATTGAATTTGCAGATTATGGAAGGCCGGATAAGGCGTTTTCGCCGCATCCGGCAATTCTCTCTGATTACCCTTCGCCCTGCGTCGCACTCTCAATCGTCAAACGCACGTCTGATGTAATCAACTCCGCCAGCAACTGATAAACCTTCATCGTTTCTGCCGGTTCGGCGTCGCCGCTATCGCTGATATACCCTTCATCACGCAGCGTCAGCACCAGAGAACTGAACACCGCCTTGTCGAAGAACTCCGGCGCGTTGATGCCGTGCAGCACGGAGAGACGTTGCGCGACGGTGCGGCTCTCTTTCTCCAGCGTACCGCGGTTGATCGACGGGTTGGCACTCAACAACCAGAAGGTGATGGCATAACGTTGCAGCGTTTCGCGCGCGCCTGCGGCCAGCAGCTGTAGGGTGCGAGAATGCGCCGGGTTGATATGCAACTCATCATCTTGCAGGGTAATCAGCCCCTGACGTTGCATCTCATTTGCCAGCGCATCAATAACGTCCGGCAACTCGTCGCGATCCCAGCGCAGGAACAGCTCCGCTTTCAGCATTGGGTAAAGCACATTGACGTGCTCCATCAATACGTCGCGGGAGATGTGGCGATGCTGGGTGACAATTGCCGCCATCAGCGAAGGCAGCACCAACATATGCGCAATGTTGTTGCGATAGTAGGTCATCAGCACCGCTTGCTCGCGTGGCAGAATGATGATGTCGCCGATAGTGTCTTTCTCGACTTCAAACTTGTTCATTTGCAGCGCGTGATCGATAAGCTCGCTGGCGCTGGCTGAAGGAACGGTAGAGTCCGTGGAGTAAGGTACGTTGCGCATCAGATCCAGGTAGCAGTTGAGTTGCTCGGTTAACTGCTCGCGGGTGAGTGAGCGCTGACGTGATGCCAGAAGCGCAGTACAACACAGGTTCATGGCGTTTGCCGCGCCTGCGTTGTTAATGCGTACCATCAGATCGGCAGCAATATTATTGACCGTCGGCGTTAACCAGGCCGGACGCACCGCTTCGATGGGATCGATAGATTCACGCCAGTCTGGTACGTGCTGGTTAAGGTAGGTCATCAACGGCATTGGTTCACCGAAGTTGACGTAACCCTGACCGAGATTACGCAGCTTGCTTAAACCGCGCAGCATCTGCGGCAGGCTCTCTTTCTCTTTCGTCGCGCCGCGCAGTTCTTTGGCGTAAGTACCCACTTCCATGACGTGCTCATAACCGATATAGATCGGAATCAGCGTAATCGGACGCGTGCCGCCACGCAGCATCGCCTGAATGGTCATCGACAGCGTACCGGTTTTCGGATCCAGCAAACGCCCCGTGCGGGAACGACCGCCTTCCACGAAGTACTCGACGGAATAACCACGGCTGAACAGTTCGCCGAGATACTCACGGAAAACGGTGGAATAAAGTTTATTGCCTTTAAAAGTACGGCGAATAAAGAACGCCCCCAGACGGCGGAAAATCGGCCCGGCCGGCCAGAAGTTCAGGTTGATCCCGGCGGCGATATGCGGCGGCACCAGCCCCTGGTGGTACAGCACGTAAGAAAGTAGCAGGTAGTCCATGTGACTGCGGTGGCAAGGCACATACACCAGCTCATGACCGTCGTGGGCCAGCTGGCGAACGCGCTCGGCGTTATGGACGTTGATGCCCTGATAAAGTCGGTTCCAGGTGAAGCCCAGAATGCGGTCAGTCAGGCGGATCATCTCGTAAGAGAAATTCGCCGCAATCTCTTCCATCAGCGCAATCGCGTTCTGCTGCGCTTTTTCATGGGAGATTTTTTTGCTGCGCGCTTCATCTTCTACCGCTTTGGCAATGGCGCGGGAGGCGAGCAGCTTATTAAACAGATCCTGACGAGCAGGCAGACGTGGGCCCACAGCAGCCAGACGTTGACGGGCAAAGTGCATACGCGCCACGCGCGCCAGTTTCTGTGCGATAGTTTTATCCGTGCCGTGTTCATCCGCCATACGGCGCAGCGAAACTGACGGCGAGAAACGCACAAAACTGTCGCGACCGAGCCACAGTACGGCGAAAAATTTCTGTACGCCGTTAAGCATACGCAGCGGCGGGTTTACTTCGCCTTTTTCACGCCCCGGCGCGCGACCAAACATCACCGATACTGGCACCATCTGCACATCCAGATTTGGGTTGCTGCGGTGCAAATCAAGATAGTCGTGGAACAGCTTAATAGACTCTTCTTTCGGCGTGTAATAGGTGAACACACGCGGCCCGCCGTGAATGAACACATAGCGCGGCAGTAGCGTGCCGTCGATTTCCAGCGGCTCTAACGGGTCAGGCAAGTCATGAGCCAGACACTGGGCGCGCAACGTCAGCAAATCTGCTTTCGAGTTGTACGGTAAAACGTACATAATTGGACGAGAGGTATCCAGCCCCAGTTCCGGGGCAGGATCTGCCGGAATAGACTTGCTTTTTACCAGGATGCTTAATGGTAAATTCAGTAATTTGTAGTAAATTCGTGGCCAGCCGGACATAAACGATGTAAAGCCTCTGGTTAATAATGCAAATGCGCGGCAAGGATAGCAGAAAGTCATGGGAAATTCTGTGGTATCCGCTCATGTTTCGCGCGGCGTTACGCAAACCCGAATCATCGGATTTAACGGTACACTGATATTGACGCTCATAATGTAAAAAGGTTCTTTCAATGGCCAATAATACCACTGGATTCACCCGAATTATCAAAGCTGCTGGCTATTCCTGGAAAGGTTTACGCGCTGCATGGATCAACGAAGCGGCATTCCGTCAGGAAGGCGTAGCGGTATTGTTGGCGGTGGTCATCGCCTGCTGGCTGGATGTGGACGCAATTACCCGCGTGCTGCTTATCAGCTCCGTGATGCTGGTGATGATTGTGGAAATCCTCAATAGCGCCATCGAAGCAGTGGTTGACCGAATTGGCTCTGAATACCATGAGCTTTCCGGACGCGCAAAAGATATGGGATCCGCCGCGGTGCTGATTGCCATTATCGTCGCCGTGATTACCTGGTGCATCCTGTTATGGTCGCATTTTGGATAACCCTTCCAGATTTCGATAAATCTCTGGTTTATTGTGCAGTTTATGGTTCCAAAATCGCCTTTTGCTGTATATACTCACAGCATAACTGTATATACACCCAGGGGGCGGAATGAAAGCGTTAACGGCCAGGCAACAAGAGGTGTTTGATCTCATCCGTGATCACATCAGCCAGACAGGTATGCCGCCGACGCGTGCGGAAATCGCGCAGCGTTTGGGGTTCCGTTCCCCAAACGCGGCTGAAGAACATCTGAAGGCGCTGGCACGCAAAGGCGTTATTGAAATTGTTTCCGGCGCATCACGCGGGATTCGTCTGTTGCAGGAAGAGGAAGAAGGGTTGCCGCTGGTAGGTCGTGTGGCTGCCGGTGAACCGCTTCTGGCGCAACAGCATATTGAAGGTCATTATCAGGTCGATCCTTCCTTGTTCAAGCCGAATGCTGATTTCCTGCTGCGCGTCAGCGGGATGTCGATGAAAGATATCGGCATTATGGATGGTGACTTGCTGGCAGTGCATAAAACTCAGGATGTACGTAACGGTCAGGTCGTTGTCGCACGTATTGATGACGAAGTTACCGTTAAGCGCCTGAAAAAACAGGGCAATAAAGTCGAACTGTTGCCAGAAAATAGCGAGTTTAAACCAATTGTCGTTGACCTTCGTCAGCAGAGCTTCACCATTGAAGGGCTGGCGGTTGGGGTTATTCGCAACGGCGACTGGCTGTAACATATCTCTGAGACCGCGATGCCGCCAGGCGTCGCGGTTTGTTTTTCATCTCTCTTCATCAGGCTTGTCTGCATGGCATTCCTCACTTCATCTGATAAAGCACTCTGGCATCTCGCCTTACCCATGATTTTCTCCAATATCACCGTTCCGTTGCTGGGACTGGTCGATACGGCGGTAATTGGTCATCTTGATAGCCCGGTTTATTTGGGCGGCGTGGCGGTTGGTGCAACGGCGACCAGCTTTCTCTTTATGCTGTTGCTGTTTTTACGCATGAGCACCACCGGGCTGACTGCGCAGGCTTATGGTGCCAAAAATCCTCAGGCATTAGCCCGTGCGCTGGTGCAACCGTTGCTGTTGGCGTTGGGGGCTGGGGCGTTAATTGCGCTGCTGCGTACACCGATTATCGATCTGGCGCTGCATATTGTTGGCGGTAGTGAAGCGGTCCTGGAACAGGCGCGGCGCTTTCTTGAAATCCGCTGGTTAAGCGCTCCGGCGTCGCTGGCGAATCTGGTATTACTCGGTTGGTTACTCGGCGTGCAATATGCCCGTGCGCCAGTAATTTTGTTAGTGGTCGGCAATATCCTCAACATTGTGCTGGATGTCTGGCTGGTGATGGGGCTGCATATGAACGTGCAGGGCGCGGCGCTGGCGACGGTTATTGCGGAATATGCAACATTGCTGATTGGTCTGCTAATGGTGCGTAAAATCCTCAAACTACGCGGAATTTCCGGCGAAATGCTGAAAACTGCCTGGCGAGGAAACTTCCGTCGCTTGCTGGCGCTTAACCGCGATATCATGCTGCGTTCGCTGTTGTTGCAACTCTGTTTCGGCGCGATCACCGTACTTGGTGCGCGACTGGGGAGTGACATTATCGCTGTTAACGCGGTTCTGATGACGCTACTCACCTTTACCGCCTATGCGCTGGATGGTTTTGCCTACGCGGTTGAAGCACATTCCGGTCAGGCATACGGTGCGCGCGACGGTAGCCAGTTGCTGGATGTCTGGCGGGCAGCGTGCCGCCAGTCGGGGATCGTAGCGCTACTGTTTTCGGTGGTTTATTTGCTGGCAGGGGAACACATCATTGCGTTACTGACGTCGTTAACCCAGATTCAGGAGCTGGCCGACCGCTATCTTATCTGGCAGGTGATTTTGCCGTTGGTTGGCGTCTGGTGTTATCTGCTGGACGGCATGTTTATAGGCGCAACGCGTGCCGCCGAAATGCGTAACAGTATGGCGGTGGCCGCCGCAGGTTTTGCGCTGACGCTCCTTACGCTGCCGTGGCTGGGTAATCATGGTTTGTGGCTGGCATTAACCGTCTTTCTGGCGTTGCGCGGGCTTTCTCTGGCGGCTATCTGGCGGCGTCACTGGCGCAACGGTACCTGGTTTGCCGCAACGTGACGGTTAAAAATTCTGAATAAATTATCCTAAGCCAAATTGCTGACTACACTTAATCTCACGTTCAGAAGAAAAGTGAACGTACTCTCATTCACAACCTAACGATGAGGTCTTGATTATGAATAAAGATGAAGCCGGCGGTAACTGGAAACAGTTTAAAGGTAAAGTGAAAGAGCAATGGGGCAAACTGACCGATGATGATATGACGATCATTGAAGGTAAACGTGATCAACTGGTCGGTAAAATCCAGGAACGTTATGGTTATCAGAAAGATCAGGCAGAAAAAGAGGTCGTGGATTGGGAAACCCGCAATGAATATCGCTGGTAATTAATCCCTCCTGCCCGACGTGTACAAGGATGTACGCCCTCTTAACGCGGTTTCTTTTTCACCTGCACAGAGTGATCATGCTGGCACTGTTCAGGATGACGACACGCTTCCACTTCCACACATGCCGCACAGAGCCCATGTGCTTCAATCACATTATGCCGCAGGGCAAACCCCATTTTTGCCGCCAGCGTATGCATAATGTCTTCCACGCCTTCTGCACACTCTTCTTTCACCGCGCCGCAGCGATCGCAAATAAACATGGCTGAAGTATGAGTGGGCTGGTCGAACAGATGACAGAGCACATAACTGTTGGTGGATTCCACCTTATGCACAAAACCTTGCTCAAGCAGAAAATCCAGCGCGCGATAAACCGTTGGCGGCTTGGCTTGCGGTTCAGCTTCGCGCAGTAAATCAAGCAGATCATAAGCGCTGATAGCGCCATCCTGCAGACTCATCAGGCGCAACACTTCCAGGCGCTGTGGGGTCAGGCGCACATTACGCTGCGCGCAGATTTTTTCAGCCTGCGCTAATAACTCCTGCGTTGTGGTCTTTTCCATCGGGCACCTCAAAGTGGGGGTTAAGAATGTCCTTACTTTACCATGTTCCAGGAAAAACACCGAGAACCCTTAATGTTGCCGTAATGTTGATTTTTTGATTTGTAGGTAAGGTGTTGTGTTGCCTTGTCGTACCATTATCTACACGATAATAATTAATAATTCATTTTTAAATAAATTGCTTCAAGTTAACTCGCTATTTATTTAACTGGGTTTAAACGCATACCTGTAGTTCAGAAATTATGAGCGATTTTTGATAGTGACCAGATGGCAAAAGAATTATAAGGAGGACACGGTACGACAAAAAAGGTAGATGAATCATGTTGAAGATAATACCCGGTGCAACTGGATACTTTAATAAAACACTCAATTCAAATCAATTCGAAAATAAAGATGCAACCAAAGATAAATTGGATGATGTAGATGCAACCGAAGATAAATTAGATAAGAGAGGTTCAATCAAAGGTAAATTAAATAATATATATGGTAAATCTATTGATTATGCAGCGCTGCGTCATCGGGATATAATTATTGCAAAAATAGATTTGTTTATTCAACGAATCACGCATAATTTATGGCATGCACGTAAAAAAAATGTGTTTTTAATTGAGCAAATAAATGATCTCAAAATGTGGGTCAATAAGTATATTGACGATTGCACTGATGAGGATTTAAACGATCGTGACTTTATTGCATCAGTTGTTGACCGGGCTATTTTTCATTTCGCGATTAATAGTATATGTAATCCTGGGGCTAATAAAGATGCGACTCCCATTGAACGATGTACTTTTGATGTAGAAACTAAGAATGACCTTCCCTCCACGGTTCAGCTATTTTATGAGGAATCTAAGGATAATGAACCTTTAGCGAATATACATTTTCAAGTAATAGGTTCTGGTTTTTTAACGTTTGTTAATGCCTGCCAGGAACATGATGACAACAGCTTAAAATTATTTGCTTCGCTGTTAATTTCACTTTCATATTCTAGTGCCTACACAGATTTAGCCGGAGCAGAAAAAGTGAATATTAATGAATATAATGAGAACTATCTGACAGCTCAGTTTGAAGAATTATCTCAACGTGATATGAAGAAGTACCTGGGAGAGATGAAGCATCTGGCGGACCGGGGGGGGATGAAATTTGATGACTATCTGGATAAAATGTCACTTCTGGTGAATGAAGGAAAGCTCGAACCTGATATTTTAAGCAAAATGCGAGATGCTGCACCGAAATTAATTGACTTTGCTAAGTCGTTTGACCCAAACTCAAAGGAAAAGATTAAAATACTTACAGATACTTCTAATTTAATTTATGATTTATTCGGGGTTAAATCGGCGAAATAATATGTGAAGTTCTTCGATGGTATGGAAGGCATTACATAAAAGAACCTAATACTTATTGGGTTCTTTTTTCTTCTATCAGTGCCATTAGCAGGAAGAGATATCACCGGAGTTTAATGTGTGATTTTTTATTTATCGTCGAACCTGGATTGTTTATCATTGTCCTTAACAAGGCTAACGGCTAATAAGATTATTTCCATCACTTCGTGAGAGCTTCATGCCTTGATTTGATCTCAATTTTCTTTTGCAATGAGACAGGCGCTTCCTGTTGTTATGGTATAGTACCCCGCTATTGAGCCTCCTGAACAGTGATGCTGAATAACATAACCCAATGATATATCGATAAAATAATCTCTACATTTGAAAATGCACGGTAATTCTGAAATGCAAAAAATCAACCAAACCAGCGCAATGCCTGAAAAAACTGACGTTCACTGGAGTGGTCGGTTTAGCGTTGCACCAATGCTCGACTGGACGGACAGACATTGCCGCTATTTCTTGCGTCTGCTTTCCCGCAATACGTTGCTGTATACCGAAATGGTGACCACAGGGGCGATTATTCACGGTAAAGGTGATTACCTGGCGTACAGTGAAGAAGAACATCCGGTAGCGTTGCAACTCGGCGGTAGCGATCCGGCGGCGCTGGCACAGTGTGCGAAGCTGGCAGAAGCGCGTGGATATGATGAGATCAACCTGAATGTCGGCTGCCCGTCTGACCGGGTGCAGAACGGCATGTTTGGTGCGTGTCTGATGGGTAATGCGCAGCTGGTTGCCGACTGCGTGAAAGCGATGCGCGATGTGGTGTCGATTCCAGTGACGGTGAAAACGCGTATTGGCATCGATGACCAGGACAGCTATGAATTTCTCTGCGATTTCATCAACACCGTTTCCGGCAAAGGCGAGTGTGAGATGTTTATCATCCACGCACGTAAAGCCTGGCTTTCGGGGTTAAGCCCGAAAGAAAACCGTGAAATCCCGCCGCTCGATTATCCGCGTGTGTATCAACTGAAGCGTGACTTTCCGCATCTGACAATGTCGATTAACGGTGGTATCAAGTCGCTGGAAGAGGCCAAAGCACACCTGCAACATATGGATGGCGTGATGGTCGGGCGCGAGGCGTATCAGAATCCGGGTATTCTGGCGGCGGTAGACCGGGAGATCTTTGGTTCCTCGGATACCGATGCCGATCCGGTGGCGGTAGTGCGCGCCATGTATCCGTACATTGAGCGTGAACTCAGCCAGGGGACGTATCTCGGCCATATTACCCGGCATATGTTGGGCTTGTTCCAGGGTATTCCTGGCGCGCGGCAGTGGCGGCGTTATTTAAGTGAAAATGCCCATAAAGCGGGTGCAGACATTAATGTGCTGGAACACGCGCTCAAACTGGTGGCGGATAAACGTTAACTTTTCACCAAAAAGTAGTCAAATTCACCACGCCCTGCGCACCGTCGCGGGGCGTTTTGCTGTTAAATCAATAGATTATTTTTGGCATGATTCTTGTAATGCCAGCAAGAGATTTCATATTTGGGAGTGCATCATGCTGGAACTACTTTTTGTGATTGGCTTTTTTGTCATGCTGATGGTCACCGGCGTTTCGTTGCTGGGCATTATCGCCGCGCTGGTTGTGGCGACGGCCATTATGTTCCTCGGCGGTATGCTGGCATTGATGATTAAGTTGCTGCCGTGGTTACTACTGGCGATTGCGGTGGTGTGGGTTATTAAGGCGATTAAAGCACCAAAAATGCCGAAATATCAGCGTTATGACCGCTGGCGTTACTAAGGGATTGTGCGGATGATCACAACCTAAGGTTTTATCCTTAGAACAAAATAGGAATTGATAATCAAATCTGTCACTATTGCGCCTCTAACAGATTCATCGTGCTGTACCCTACATACAGCCGAACTATAAAAAGAAAGGGCTTCCCAGGTGGAAGCCCTATTTCTTTTATGGAATCAACAGGCTGGAACCTTGCGTCGCCCGGCTTTCCAGAATCTCATGCGCACGCTGCGCATCCTTCAGCGGATATTTCTGCTGCTCGGCGACATCGACCTTAATCACACCGCTGGCAATCAAAGAGAACAGTTCATTACTGGCCTCGGTTAATTCCTCCCGCGTGGTGATATAGCCTTGCAGGGAAGGGCGTGTCACATACAACGAGCCTTTTTGATTGAGAATGCCTAAGTTCACACCGGTAACCGCACCTGATGAGTTGCCAAAACTGACCATTAAGCCGCGGCGTTGCAGGCAATCCAGCGACCGTTCCCAGGTGTCTCTGCCCACGGAATCGTACACCACGCGCACTTTCTTACCGCCGGTGATCTCTTTTAACCGCTCGACCAGATCCTCTTCACGATAGTTAATAACCTGCCACGCGCCCGCTTTTAGCGCGCTCTGCGCTTTTTGCGCGGTTCCTACGGTGCCGATAAGTTTCGCGCCCAGGGCTTTTGCCCACTGGCAGGCAATCAAGCCAACGCCGCCAGCCGCTGCGTGGAACAGGAACTGTTCATCGGGTTTAATTTCATAGGTTTTGCGCAGCAGATAATAAACCGTTAAGCCTTTCAGGAAGGATGCCGCAGCTTGCTCAAAAGAAATTGCCGCAGGCAGAATCGCCGCTTTATCCGCATTAATGTTATGCACAGAGCTGTAAGCGCCTAACGCCGACTGCGCATAGACTACACGATCGCCTGCCTTAATATGCTTTACACCACTGCCGACTTTACTCACGATGCCTGCCGCTTCGGTACCTAATCCGCTGGGTAGTGATGGCGGCGGGTAAAGGCCGCTGCGGATATATGTGTCGATAAAATTGATGCCGATGGCTTTATTTTCGACCTGGATTTCATTCTCTGCCGGATCGGCAGGAGTGAACTCTACGGCTTGAAGTACTTCCGGGCCACCGTGCTTGTGAAATTCAATTCGTGTTGCCATGTGTCCTCCAGAACGTATCGTCAGGGTCTGCTTCATATGGTAAAGTTTCGACCCATTCTTTATCTCGGTAACTCCATTCACTATGGCAGGAAATAAACCCTTCAACAAACAGCAGGCTGAACCCCGCGAACGCGATCCACAAGTTGCCGGGCTGAAAGTGCCTCCGCACTCGATCGAAGCGGAGCAGTCGGTGTTGGGCGGTTTAATGCTGGATAACGAACGCTGGGACGATGTAGCCGAGCGTGTGGTGGCAGACGATTTTTACACCCGCCCACACCGCCATATCTTTACTGAAATGGCGCGTTTGCAGGAAAGCGGTAGTCCTATCGATCTGATTACCCTTGCGGAATCGCTGGAACGCCAGGGGCAACTCGATAGCGTCGGTGGTTTTGCTTATCTGGCAGAGCTGTCAAAAAATACGCCAAGTGCGGCGAACATCAGTGCCTATGCGGACATCGTGCGTGAACGTGCCGTTGTCCGTGAGATGATTTCGGTTGCGAATGAGATTGCTGAAGCCGGTTTTGATCCGCAGGGGCGCACCAGCGAAGATCTGCTGGACCTTGCTGAATCCCGCGTCTTTAAAATTGCTGAAAGTCGTGCAAACAAAGACGAAGGGCCGAAGAACATCGCCGATGTGCTCGACGCAACCGTGGCGCGTATTGAGCAGTTGTTTCAGCAGCCACACGATGGCGTTACCGGAGTAAACACCGGTTATGACGATCTCAACAAAAAAACCGCTGGCTTGCAGCCGTCGGATTTGATCATCGTCGCCGCGCGTCCGTCGATGGGTAAAACAACATTTGCGATGAACCTCGTCGAAAACGCGGCGATGTTGCAGGATAAACCAGTACTTATCTTCTCGCTGGAGATGCCTTCAGAACAGATTATGATGCGTTCTCTGGCGTCGCTGTCGCGCGTTGACCAGACTAAAATCCGTACCGGGCAGCTCGATGATGAAGACTGGGCGCGCATTTCCGGCACCATGGGTATTTTGCTCGAAAAACGCAATATCTATATCGATGACTCCTCCGGCCTGACGCCAACGGAAGTGCGTTCCCGCGCACGCCGTATTGCCCGTGAACACGGCGGCATCGGGCTTATCATGATCGACTACCTGCAACTGATGCGCGTACCGGCGCTTTCCGATAACCGTACGCTGGAAATTGCAGAAATCTCTCGCTCGCTGAAAGCACTGGCGAAAGAACTGAACGTGCCGGTGGTGGCGCTGTCCCAGTTGAACCGTTCTCTGGAACAACGTGCCGACAAACGCCCGGTCAACTCCGACCTGCGTGAATCTGGCTCTATCGAGCAGGATGCGGACTTGATCATGTTTATCTATCGTGATGAGGTGTATCACGAAAACAGTGATTTAAAAGGCATCGCGGAAATTATTATCGGTAAACAACGTAACGGCCCAATCGGGACGGTACGCCTGACCTTTAACGGTCAATGGTCGCGCTTCGACAACTATGCGGGGCCGCAGTACGACGACGAATAATAATTATTTTATGAATTAGGTAATTAAAGCAAACACTTATCAAGGAACACAAATGCAAGCGGCAACTGTTGTGATTAACCGCCGCGCTCTGCGACACAACCTGCAACGTCTTCGTGAACTGGCCCCTGCCAGTAAAATGGTTGCGGTGGTGAAAGCGAACGCTTATGGTCACGGTCTTCTTGAGACCGCGCGAACGCTCCCCGATGCTGACGCCTTTGGCGTAGCCCGTCTCGAAGAAGCTCTGCGACTGCGTGCGGGGGGAATCACCAAACCTGTACTGTTACTCGAAGGCTTTTTTGATGCCAGAGATCTGCCGACGATTTCTGCGCAACATTTTCATACCGCCGTGCATAACGAAGAACAGCTGGCTGCGCTGGAAGAGGCTAGCCTGGACGAGCCGGTTACCGTCTGGATGAAACTCGATACCGGTATGCACCGTCTGGGCGTAAGGCCGGAACAGGCTGAGGCGTTTTATCATCGCCTGACCCAGTGCAAAAACGTTCGTCAGCCGGTGAATATCGTCAGCCATTTTGCGCGCGCGGATGAACCAAAATGTGGCGCAACCGAGAAACAACTCGCTATCTTTAATACCTTTTGCGAAGGCAAACCTGGTCAACGTTCCATTGCCGCATCGGGTGGCATTCTGCTGTGGCCACAGTCGCATTTTGACTGGGTGCGCCCGGGCATCATTCTTTATGGCGTCTCGCCGCTGGAAGATCGCTCCACCGGTGCCGATTTTGGCTGTCAGCCAGTGATGTCACTAACCTCCAGCCTGATTGCCGTGCGTGAGCATAAAGCCGGAGAACCTGTTGGTTATGGTGGAACCTGGGTAAGCGAACGTGATACCCGTCTTGGCGTAGTCGCGATGGGCTATGGCGATGGTTATCCGCGCGCCGCGCCGTCCGGTACGCCAGTGCTGGTGAACGGTCGCGAAGTACCGATTGTCGGGCGCGTGGCGATGGATATGATCTGCGTAGACTTAGGTCCACAGGCGCAGGACAAAGCCGGGGATCCGGTCATTTTATGGGGCGAAGGTTTGCCCGTAGAACGTATCGCTGAAATGACGAAAGTAAGCGCTTACGAACTTATTACGCGCCTGACTTCAAGGGTCGCGATGAAATACGTGGATTAATCGTTCTGTAATATTTGATTGTCTGTGCCGGATGCGGCGTGAATGCCTTATCCGGCCAATAAAATCCTAAAAATTCAATAAGTTGATGTTCTTTCATGCTCTTATAAAGGTCGTGCCTCTGGCGGATGTACGTTTGTCATGAGTCTCACTCTGTTGCTAATTGCCGTTCGCTCCTGAACATCCACTCGATCTTCGCCTTCTTCCGGTTTATTGTGTTTTAACCACCTGCCCGTAAACCTGGAGAACCATCGCGTGTTTCAAAAAGTTGACGCCTACGCTGGCGACCCGATTCTTACGCTTATGGAGCGTTTTAAAGAAGACCCTCGCAGCGACAAAGTGAATTTAAGTATCGGTCTGTACTACAACGAAGACGGAATTATTCCACAACTGAAAGCCGTGGCGGAGGCGGAAGCGCGCCTGAATGCGCAGCCTCATGGCGCTTCGCTTTATTTACCGATGGAAGGGCTTAACAGCTATCGCCATGCCATTGCGCCGCTGCTGTTTGGTGCGGACCATCCGGTACTGAAACAACAGCGCGTAGCAACCATTCAAACCCTTGGCGGCTCCGGGGCATTGAAAGTGGGCGCGGATTTCCTGAAACGCTACTTCCCGGAATCAGGCGTCTGGGTCAGCGATCCTACCTGGGAAAACCACGTAGCAATATTCGCCGGGGCTGGATTCGAAGTGAGTACTTACCCCTGGTATGACGAAGCGACTAACGGCGTGCGCTTTAATGACCTGTTGGCGACGCTGAAAACATTACCTGCCCGCAGTATTGTGTTGCTGCATCCATGTTGCCACAACCCAACGGGTGCCGATCTCACTAATGACCAGTGGGATGCGGTGATTGAAATTCTCAAAGCCCGCGAGCTTATTCCATTCCTCGATATTGCCTATCAAGGATTTGGTGCCGGTATGGAAGAGGATGCCTACGCTATTCGCGCCATTGCCAGCGCTGGATTACCCGCTCTGGTGAGCAATTCGTTCTCGAAAATTTTCTCCCTTTACGGCGAGCGCGTCGGCGGACTTTCTGTTCTGTGTGAAGATGCCGAAGCCGCTGGCCGCGTACTGGGGCAATTGAAAGCAACAGTTCGCCGCAACTACTCCAGCCCGCCGAATTTTGGTGCGCAGGTGGTGGCTGCAGTGCTGAATGACGAGGCATTGAAAGCCAGCTGGCTGGCGGAAGTAGAAGAGATGCGTACTCGCATTCTGGCAACGCGTCAGGAACTGGTGAAGGTATTAAGCACAGAGATGCCAGAACGCAATTTCGATTATCTGCTTAATCAGCGCGGCATGTTCAGTTATACCGGTTTAAGTACCGCTCAGGTTGACCGACTACGTGAAGAATTTGGTGTCTATCTCATCGCCAGCGGTCGCATGTGTGTCGCCGGGTTAAATACGGCAAATGTACAACGTGTGGCAAAGGCGTTTGCTGCGGTGATGTAATGCAGGAAAGCAGGCTGGAGCTACCCAGCCTGCAGTGAAATTAAACTGTCGTCGCTTTCACTCTTTCTTTATAGATGATTTTTTTGATGCCATCGTTCTACGTGAGAGATAATAAACGTTATTAGTTCTTTTATTGTTAAGCTTATCCTAATTATCTGGAATTCCTTATCCTGTTTTTTTGGGTGGAGTAATAATTTCTGCACATCTAACTATTATTAAATTTAATAATAAGTATCGGGTTTGTTACGATAGAATTTTTCTATATCCTCAAGAATATGCTTTGCCTTATTGCCTGTGACTTTCTGAGATTCAATTATAGTATCGTTAAATTCTAAAGTTAAAGAGAGCTCTTTTTTTCCGCTTTGTGTAAGTTTAACCTTATATTGATTACCAATATCAAATAAAAAGGTCCTGTAATGAGAATAATCACCTTTAACCTCCTCGGCAAAACAGCAAAGCGTGCAAATATACATAAAGTCTTTCTTACTCCTGATTTTGTTAACTAAATCAATAAATGCGTGAAAAACTTTACTTGCAATAGAACTTGATACTTCTTCTCCAGGTCTACAAAAATCTTTTGCAATTTTTAACTGTGTTTCTATGTATAAAAAGAAATCTTTAGCATAAGAAAAATCTTTGGCATAAGAGATATCTTTATTATTTAGTGCATCTAGCTCAACAGGTAAAGATGTCGTTTTGCTGCTATTCACATATGATATATTCATATCATCATCTCCATCGGGAGTAATAAAATTAGTCACCATTGTAGGATAGGGTTCTGGTCAATCAGGAATCATCTTTATAAACTTCGATTGTTTTTGTAATGCTGTATCATTAAGTTCATTAAATCGTACAGCAGATAAATGTTCTATCAAATTTCGCTCATTTGCAGAGGATTCATCATAATAAACGTAAAATTAATGTATCCTTACATCGAGTAATAAACATTTTTTATACAAAAAAAGACAGGAACGTATTTACTGGGTTAAACATAATCATCCTGCTTTTCATCACAAAAACCGCAGATAATCCTTCCTTTCCCCGGCAGCTGGCGTTATGGTCAGATGGTTTTTGCAACAAATCTCACAATAAAAAGTTTCAACATACTGACTATTTAGGGAAAAATATGCGCAAGATCACACAGGCAATCAGTGCCGTTTGCTTATTGTTCGCTCTAAACAGTTCCGCTGTTGCCCTGGCCTCATCTCCTTCACCGCTTAACCCTGGGACTAACGTTGCCAGGCTTGCTGAACAGGCACCAATTCATTGGGTTTCGGTCGCACAAATTGAAAATAGCCTCGCAGGGCGTCCGCCAATGGCGGTGGGGTTTGATATCGATGACACGGTACTTTTTTCCAGCCCGGGCTTCTGGCGCGGCAAAAAAACCTTCTCACCAGAAAGCGAAGATTATCTGAAAAATCCTGTGTTCTGGGAAAAAATGAACAATGGCTGGGATGAATTCAGCATTCCAAAAGAGGTCGCTCGCCAGCTGATTGATATGCATGTACGCCGCGGTGACGCGATCTTCTTTGTGACTGGTCGTAGCCCGACGAAAACAGAAACGGTTTCAAAAACGCTGGCGGATAATTTTCATATTCCTGTCACCAACATGAATCCGGTGATCTTTGCGGGCGATAAACCAGGGCAAAATACAAAATCGCAATGGCTGCAGGATAAAAATATCCGAATTTTTTATGGCGATTCCGATAACGATATTACCGCCGCACGCGATGTCGGCGCTCGTGGTATCCGCATTCTGCGCGCCTCCAACTCTACCTACAAACCCTTGCCACAAGCGGGTGCGTTTGGTGAAGAGGTGATCGTCAATTCAGAATACTGACAGAGCGGGAGAGCGTGACACTCTCCCGAATGCTGTTTTTTTAATCACACCTTTATCCTTTCGCTGTCTTGCTGCAAACTGATTAAGAGAGTTTTATCAAGGAGCAGCACATGTGGTATCAAAAGACGCTCACGCTTAGCGCCAAATCTCGTGGGTTTCATCTGGTAACGGATGAAATTCTGAATCAGCTGGCTGATATGCCGCGCGTTAACATCGGCTTACTGCATCTGTTGCTGCAACATACCTCCGCCTCTCTGACACTTAATGAGAACTGCGATCCCACCGTACGCCACGACATGGAGCGTTTTTTCCTCCGCACCGTTCCCGACAACGGAAATTATGAGCATGACTATGAGGGAGCAGACGATATGCCTTCTCATATCAAATCCTCAATGCTGGGAACATCGCTTGTATTGCCGTTACATAAAGGGCGTATTCAGACCGGCACCTGGCAAGGCATCTGGCTGGGGGAACATCGCATCCACGGCGGATCGCGTCGCATCATCGCGACATTACAAGGGGAGTAAAAAATGACCATTTCGGAGTTGCTACAATATTGCATGGCAAAACCAGGCGCAGAACAGAGCGTGCATAACGACTGGAAAGCGACGCAGATCAAAGTGGAAGATGTACTGTTTGCGATGGTGAAAGAAGTAGAAAATCGCCCAGCTGTTTCGCTGAAAACCAGCCCGGAGCTGGCGGAGCTGCTACGTCAGCAGCACAGCGATGTGCGTCCTAGCCGCCATCTGAATAAAGCGCACTGGAGCACCGTGTATCTCGACGGTTCGCTGCCGGATTCGCAAATCTATTATCTGGTGGATGCGTCTTATCAGCAGGCAGTGAATTTACTACCGGAAGAAAAGCGTAAATTGCTGGTACAACTCTGAAAGGAAAAGGCCGCTCAGAAAGCGGCCTTAACGATTACAGCATCGGCTTGAGGAAGCGTGCCGTATGCGAAGCTTCGCACTCCGCGACGGTTTCTGGCGTACCGGAGACGAGGATTTCGCCGCCGCCACTGCCGCCTTCTGGTCCCAGGTCGACAATCCAGTCAGCGGTTTTGATCACGTCGAGATTGTGCTCAATCACCACAATGGTATTGCCCTGATCGCGCAGTTTATGCAGCACGTCGAGGAGTTGCTGAATATCGGCGAAGTGCAGACCGGTGGTCGGCTCGTCGAGAATATACAGCGTCTGCCCGGTGCCGCGTTTTGACAGCTCACGCGCCAGCTTCACGCGCTGGGCTTCACCACCAGAAAGTGTGGTTGCGGACTGCCCCAGGCGAATGTACGTCAGACCAACGTCCATCAACGTTTGCAGCTTACGCGCCAGAGCTGGCACCGCATCAAAGAACTCACGCGCCTCTTCGATGGTCATATCCAGCACTTCGTGGATGGTTTTGCCTTTGTACTTAATTTCCAGCGTTTCACGGTTATAGCGTTTACCTTTGCACTGATCGCACGGCACGTAGATATCCGGCAGGAAGTGCATCTCCACTTTGATCACACCGTCGCCCTGACAGGCTTCGCAGCGCCCGCCACGGACGTTAAAGCTGAAACGTCCTGGCGTATAACCACGCGCACGGGATTCCGGTACGCCCGCAAACAGTTCGCGCACAGGTGTAAACACGCCGGTATAGGTCGCCGGGTTAGAACGTGGAGTACGACCAATTGGGCTTTGGTCGATATCGATCACTTTATCGAAATGCTCCAGCCCCTGAATATCGCGATACGGTGCCGGTTCGGCGATGGTCGCACCATTCAACTGGCGTTGGGCAATCGGGAACAGTGTGTCGTTAATCAGCGTCGATTTACCGGAACCTGAAACCCCTGTGATGCAGGTAAACAGACCGACTGGCAGCGTGAGCGTCACGTCCTTCAGGTTGTTGCCGCGTGCACCTGTCAGCTTCAGCACTTTTTCTGGATTCGCCGGAACGCGTTTCTTCGGCACTTCAATCTTGCGTTTACCGCTCATGTACTGCCCGGTCAACGATTCAGGCACTGCCATAATCGCTTCCAGCGGACCTTCTGCGACCACTTCACCGCCGTGAACACCCGCACCAGGACCGATATCGATCACATGGTCAGCGGCGCGAATTGCGTCTTCGTCATGCTCCACCACAATCACGGTATTACCGAGATCGCGCAGATGGATAAGCGTACCCAACAGGCGCTCGTTATCGCGCTGGTGCAGGCCGATAGACGGCTCGTCCAGTACATACATAACGCCAACCAGGCCCGCACCAATCTGGCTCGCCAGACGGATACGCTGGGCTTCACCGCCGGAAAGTGTTTCTGCCGAGCGGGAAAGTGTCAGGTAATTCAGGCCGACGTTAACGAGGAATTTCAGACGATCGCCGATCTCTTTAAGGATTTTTTCTGCAATCTTCGCCCGCTGACCAGCTAGTTTGAGATTGTTGAAGAATTCCATCGCATGACCGATGCTCATGTCGGAGATAGCAGGCAGCGGCGTATTCTCGACATAAACGTGGCGCGCTTCCCGACGCAGACGCGTCCCTTCGCAGCTGGCGCATGGGCGATTGCTGATAAACTTGGCTAATTCTTCACGTACCGCACTGGATTCTGTCTCTTTATAACGGCGCTCCATATTGTGCAGCACGCCTTCGAACGGATGACGACGGATGGAGGTATCGCCACGATCGTTCATGTATTTGAATTCAATGTTTTCTTTGCCAGAACCGTACAACACCACTTTATGCACGTTCGCGCTCAGGCTGCCCCACGGCGCTTCGACGTCGAACTTATAGTGATCTGCCAGCGATTTCAGCATCTGGAAATAATAGAAGTTGCGGCGATCCCAGCCACGGATCGCACCGCCAGCCAGTGACAGCTCGGGGTTTTGGATCACGCGGTCAGGATCGAAATATTGCTGTACGCCAAGGCCGTCACAGGTCGGGCAGGCACCTGCCGGGTTGTTAAACGAAAACAGTCGCGGCTCCAGTTCACGCATACTGTAGCCGCAAATTGGGCAGGCGAAGTTGGCGGAGAACAGCAGCTCTTCCGCTTTCGGGTCGTCCATATCCGCCACTACCGCTGTACCACCGGAAAGCTCCAGCGCGGTTTCAAACGACTCCGCAAGACGTTGGGTAAGATCGTCACGCACCTTGAAGCGATCAACCACCACTTCAATAGTGTGTTTCTTTTGCAGTTCCAGTTTCGGCGGATCGGAAAGATCGCAGACTTCGCCATCAATACGAGCACGGATGTAACCCTGGCTTGCCAGGTTCTCCAGCGTTTTGGTGTGTTCGCCTTTGCGCTCTTTAATGATTGGCGCGAGCAGCATCAGACGCTTGCCTTCCGGCTGCGACAGCACGTTATCCACCATCTGGCTGACGGTTTGCGCCGCCAGCGGGACGTCGTGGTCCGGACAGCGCGGTTCGCCGACGCGGGCGAACAACAAACGCAAATAGTCGTGGATTTCGGTGATTGTCCCCACCGTAGAACGCGGGTTATGAGACGTCGATTTCTGCTCAATTGAGATGGCAGGAGAAAGCCCCTCAATATGATCGACGTCCGGCTTTTCCATCAGTGACAGAAACTGCCGCGCGTAGGCGGAAAGGGATTCAACGTAACGGCGCTGCCCTTCGGCATATAAGGTGTCGAAAGCGAGCGAGGATTTGCCAGAACCCGAAAGCCCGGTCACGACAATGAGCTTGTCGCGGGGGATAACGAGGTTGATGTTTTTGAGATTATGGGTGCGGGCGCCCCGAACTTCGATCTTATCCATTCACCTTTCCCGGATTAAACGCTTTTTTGCCCGGTGGCATGGTGCTACCGGCGATCACAAACGGTTAATTATGACACAAATTGACCTGAATGAATATACAGTATTGGAATGCATTACCCGGAGTGTTGTGTAACAATGTCTGGCCAGGTTTGTTTCCCGGAACCGAGGTCACAACATAGTAAAAGCGCTATTGGTAATGGTACAATCGCGCGTTTACACTTATTCAGAACGATTTTTTTCAGGAGACACGAACATGGCCAGCAGAGGCGTAAACAAGGTTATTCTCGTTGGTAATCTGGGTCAGGACCCGGAAGTACGCTACATGCCAAATGGTGGCGCAGTTGCCAACATTACGCTGGCTACTTCCGAATCCTGGCGTGATAAAGCGACCGGCGAGATGAAAGAACAGACTGAATGGCACCGCGTTGTGCTGTTCGGCAAACTGGCAGAAGTGGCGAGCGAATATCTGCGTAAAGGTTCTCAGGTTTATATCGAAGGTCAGCTGCGTACCCGTAAATGGACCGATCAATCCGGTCAGGATCGCTACACCACAGAAGTCGTGGTGAACGTTGGCGGCACCATGCAGATGCTGGGTGGTCGTCAGGGTGGTGGCGCTCCGGCAGGTGGCAATATCGGTGGTGGTCAGCCGCAGGGCGGTTGGGGTCAGCCTCAGCAGCCGCAGGGTGGCAATCAGTTCAGCGGCGGCGCGCAGTCTCGCCCGCAGCAGTCCGCTCCGGCAGCGCCGTCTAACGAGCCGCCGATGGACTTTGATGATGACATTCCGTTCTGATTTGTCATTAAAACAATAGGTTATATTGTTTTAAGGTGGATGATTAAAGCATCTGCCAGCCATAAAAAAGAAGCCTCCGTTATGGAGGCTTCTACGTATCAGGTCAAAATCATTGGCCATTGTGGCGGTGTCTGATTCATCTCTTCTATCATCACCGACTCGATGTTGTGCCAGATAGCGGTGATGTCCGCCATTGTGATGCCAAGCAACCCCATTGCGAACCAACAGGCGGAAACAACGCCCAGACCGCTGCTGATCACCGCAAGCCCGACATAATCAGACCGACGAAAACGGATGTTGAGTGTGCTGGCCAGAAACATCATTACGGCACTAAGAAGTTGCCAGCGAAGAAGAACCACGCCAGTGGTGAGGGTAGCCATCAAACAATTCCTCTGAAAAGAGCCGATGCCCTGGACAGCGCGGCGTTGTTCACGGGAGGCGTGGTACACTCTGGCTATCGCGGGGCTTGCAGAACACAAAAATGAAACACTCTGTTTGTTTCATTAATTTTGTGAACTATATCACAATTGATTGTTTGTTAGCCATATTAGGCCGTGACTTTTATTGCTGTACAGATTATGTGGTTTTTCAGTGGCATTAAGGGCATATCTTCCCGCCGCCTCTGCATTCCTGTAGGAAATTAATTTTGAATATCAATGAATTATTTTCATCCAGGTGACGATTAGAAAGGTATCAATTTCAAATCAGGCAAAAGTGCTATTTATACCGTAAGATTTATCTAAAGACGTCGGTACCCAGGGTTTTCACCTTGCAATGGCCGGGTATAAACAGGCAGGAAATTGATAGCAATGAGTCATCGTGCACGACACCAATTACTGGCGTTGCCGGGCATTATCTTTTTAGTTCTCTTTCCCATCATTCTTTCGCTATGGATTGCCTTCCTTTGGGCAAAATCAGAAGTGAATAATCAGCTCCGAACCTTTGCTCAACTGGCACTGGATAAATCCGAGCTGGTCATTCGCCAGGCAGATTTAGTGAGCGATGCAGCTGAACGCTATCAGGGGCAAGTTTGCACTCCAGCCCATCAAAAGCGAATGTTGAATATTATTCGTGGCTATCTTTATATTAATGAATTGATCTATGCCCGTGATAACCATTTTTTATGCTCATCGCTGATAGCGCCTGTAAACGGCTATACGATTGCACCGGCCGATTATAAGCGTGAACCTAACGTTTCTATCTATTATTACCGCGATACGCCTTTTTTCTCTGGCTATAAAATGACCTATATGCAGCGGGGAAATTATGTGGCGGTTATCAACCCTCTCTTCTGGAGTGAAGTGATGTCTGATGATCCGACATTGCAATGGGGTGTGTATGATACGGTGACGAAAACCTTTTTCTCGTTAAGCAAAGAGGCCTCGGCAGCAACGTTTTCTCCGCTGATTCATTTGAAGGATTTAACCGTACAAAGAAATGGCTATTTATATGCGACAGTTTATTCGACAAAACGCCCAATTGCAGCCATTGTTGCGACTTCATATCAACGTCTTATAACCCATTTTTATAATCATCTTATTTTTGCGTTGCCCGCCGGTATTTTGGGGAGTCTTGTTCTGCTATTACTCTGGCTACGTATTCGACAAAACTATTTATCTCCCAAACGTAAATTGCAACGCGCCCTCGAAAAACATCAACTTTGTCTTTATTACCAGCCAATAATCGATATCAAAACAGAAAAATGTATCGGCGCTGAAGCGTTGTTACGTTGGCTTGGTGAGCAGGGGCAAATAATGAATCCGGCAGAGTTTATTCCGCTGGCAGAAAAGGAGGGGATGATAGAACAGGTAACTGATTATGTTATTGATAATGTCTTCCGCGATCTGGGCGATTACCTGGCAACACATGCAGATCGCTATGTTTCTATTAACCTGTCGGCCTCCGATTTTCATACGTCACGGTTGATAGCGCGAATCAATCAGAAAACAGAGCAATACGCGGTGCGTCCGCAGCAAATTAAATTTGAAGTGACTGAACATGCATTTCTTGATGTTGACAAAATGACGCCGATTATTCTGGCTTTCCGCCAGGCAGGTTACGAAGTGGCAATTGATGATTTTGGTATTGGCTACTCTAACTTGCATAACCTTAAATCATTGAATGTCGATATTTTGAAAATCGACAAATCGTTTGTTGAAACGCTGACCACCCACAAAACCAGTCATTTGATTGCGGAACACATCATCGAGCTGGCGCACAGCCTGGGGTTAAAAACGATCGCTGAAGGCGTCGAAACTGAGGAGCAGGTTAACTGGCTGCGCAAACGCGGCGTGCGCTATTGCCAGGGATGGTTCTTTGCGAAGGCGATGCCGCCGCAGGTGTTTATGCAATGGATGGAGCAATTACCCGCGCGGGAGTTAACGCGCGGGCAATAAAATTACAGGCGGTGGCGATAATCGCTGGGAGTGCGATCAAACTGCCGACGGAAAACGCGGGAGAAGGTCTGCTGCGAGACATAACCCAGGTCCATTGCGATATCAAAAATCGGACGCTCGGTGGTGCGCAACTCAACGGCGGCCAGTAACAGGCGGCGTTGGCGAATGTAATCGCCAAGCGTCTGATGCGTCACCGTGCGGAACATTCGTTGCAAGTACCACTTTGAATAGCCTGATTTTTTTGCGACTACATCAATGTTAAGCGGCTGGTCAATATGCTCGTCAATCCATGCGATAAGATCCTGAATAATTTTCTGATGGGACATAAATCTGCCTCTTTTCAGTGTTCAGTTCGTTAATTCATCTGTTGGGGAGTATAATTCCTCAAGTTAACTTGAGGTAAAGCGATTTATGGAAAAGAAATTACCCCGCATTAAAGCGCTGCTAACCCCCGGCGAAGTGGCGAAACGCAGCGGTGTGGCGGTATCGGCGCTGCATTTCTATGAAAGTAAAGGGTTGATTACCAGTATCCGTAACAGCGGCAATCAGCGGCGATATAAACGTGATGTGTTGCGATATGTTGCAATTATCAAAATTGCTCAGCGTATTGGCATTCCGCTGGCGACCATTGGTGAAGCGTTTGGCGTGTTGCCCGAAGGGCATACGTTAAGTGCGAAAGAGTGGAAACAGCTTTCGTCCCAATGGCGAGAAGAGTTGGATCGGCGCATTCATACCTTAGTAGCGCTGCGTGACGAACTGGACGGATGTATTGGTTGTGGCTGCCTTTCGCGCAGTGATTGCCCGTTGCGTAACCCGGGCGACCGCTTAGGAGAAGAAGGTACCGGCGCACGCTTGCTGGAAGATGAACAAAACTAAAGCGCCACAAGGGCGCTTTAGTTTGTTTTCCGGTCTTTGTCTTTCTCTCTATCCCGCTGGTACACAGGAGGGTTTCCCCCGACGTCAACACACCCCATTCGAGCACGTGGTGGAGGTTCCGGTTGGTGTTGATGCTTTAATTGTATGTCACCGGCATTTCTTCGCCAGTGTAAAAGTATACTTTTTATCCGCAATATTTTTGTCATCTCAGACGATTTTTTATCGCAATCCTGAACGGTATACGGCTCGATAACGCTGCAATCTTGCGCACCGACGATAACGTTTGCGCATCAATTGCCTGGTTTTTCATCGTCAAGACAATAAAAGAGAAAAAAGCAGCAAACTTCGGTTGAAAAAGCCGCTATGATCGCCGGATAATCGTTTGCTTTTTTTACCACCCGTTTTGTATGCGCGGAGCTAAACGTTTGCTTTTTTGCGACGCAGTAAATTGTCGCAAACCTGGAGCAGGAAGATAACGTTTCGCTGGCAGGGGATTGTCCGCCACGCATCTTGACGAAAATTAAACTCTCAGGGGATGTTTTCTTATGTCTACGCCATCAGCGCGTACCGGCGGTTCACTCGACGCCTGGTTTAAAATTTCACAACGTGGAAGCACTGTCCGTCAGGAAGTGGTTGCCGGGTTAACAACGTTTCTGGCGATGGTCTACTCGGTCATCGTCGTTCCAGGTATGTTGGGTAAAGCAGGCTTCCCGCCTGCGGCAGTTTTCGTTGCAACCTGTCTGGTTGCCGGACTCGGTTCTATCGTGATGGGTCTGTGGGCTAATCTGCCGTTGGCGATTGGTTGCGCCATCTCCCTGACGGCGTTTACCGCATTCAGCCTGGTGCTGGGGCAACATATTAGCGTACCTGTCGCGCTGGGTGCCGTGTTCCTGATGGGGGTGCTGTTTACGGTAATTTCTGCCACGGGTATCCGTAGCTGGATTTTGCGCAACTTGCCGCACGGTGTGGCGCACGGCACGGGGATCGGTATCGGTCTGTTCCTGCTGCTCATTGCCGCTAATGGTGTCGGTCTGGTGATTAAAAACCCGCTTGATGGTCTGCCCGTTGCGCTGGGTGATTTCGCGACCTTCCCGGTGATTATGTCACTGGTAGGTCTGGCGGTGATCATCGGCCTGGAAAAACTGAAAGTCCCTGGTGGCATTCTGCTGACCATTATCGGTATCTCAATTGTCGGTTTGATCTTCGATCCTAACGTCCATTTCTCCGGCGTTTTCGCCATGCCTTCATTGAGCGATGAAAACGGCAATTCACTGATTGGCAGCCTGGACATTATGGGCGCGCTGAATCCTGTAGTCCTGCCAAGCGTTCTGGCGCTGGTGATGACGGCAGTATTTGATGCCACCGGAACTATCCGTGCCGTCGCCGGCCAGGCGAACCTGCTGGATAAAGATGGGCAGATCATCGACGGTGGGAAAGCACTGACCACTGACTCCATGAGCAGCGTTTTCTCTGGCCTGGTGGGTGCTGCTCCGGCAGCGGTATACATCGAGTCTGCGGCGGGTACGGCGGCGGGCGGTAAAACCGGTTTGACGGCTATCACCGTTGGCGTGCTGTTCCTGCTGATTCTGTTCCTCTCTCCGCTCTCTTACCTCGTTCCGGGGTATGCAACGGCTCCGGCGCTGATGTACGTTGGCCTGCTGATGCTGAGCAACGTGGCGAAAATCGACTTTGCTGATTTTGTTGATGCGATGGCGGGTCTGGTTACGGCGGTATTCATCGTGCTGACCTGTAACATCGTAACAGGCATCATGATCGGCTTCGCGACTCTGGTGATTGGTCGTCTGGTTTCCGGCGAATGGCGCAAGTTGAACATCGGTACGGTCGTTATCGCCGTGGCGCTGGTGACCTTCTATGCGGGTGGCTGGGCTATCTAATCTTTCATCGGATTCTGAAAACGGGTGGCAATGGCTGCCCGTTTTTATTTTCTCCGCACATTGTGTGAGCTTTTGCGATATTCTGAAAAAATGAGAATTCAGGCATAACGTCTTTCTCAGATCATAAAAAAACATCGCAAACAGGGAACGCATGGAAATCTTCTTCACCATACTGATAATGACCCTCGTGGTCTCGCTGTCCGGGGTGGTCACTCGTGTCATGCCCTTTCAGATCCCGCTTCCGCTTATGCAAATCGCCATCGGTGCGCTACTGGCGTGGCCGACGTTTGGTTTGCATGTGGAGTTTGATCCTGAACTCTTTTTAGTCTTGTTTATCCCGCCGTTGCTGTTCGCTGATGGCTGGAAAACGCCGACCCGTGAATTTCTCGAACATGGTCGAGAGATTTTCGGCCTCGCGCTGGCGCTGGTGGTGGTCACCGTGGTCGGCATTGGCTTCCTTATTTACTGGGTGGTGCCGGGCATTCCGCTGATCCCCGCCTTTGCGCTGGCGGCGGTACTTTCTCCGACCGATGCTGTGGCGCTCTCCGGGATTGTTGGCGAAGGGCGCATCCCGAAAAAAATCATGGGCATTTTGCAGGGCGAAGCGTTGATGAATGACGCCTCCGGCCTGGTGTCGTTGAAGTTTGCCGTGGCAGTGGCGATGGGGACGATGATCTTCACCGTCGGCGGTGCGACGGTCGAATTTATGAAAGTAGCCATTGGTGGTATTCTTGCCGGTTTTGTGGTGAGCTGGCTGTATGGTCGCTCGCTGCGATTCCTCAGCCGCTGGGGCGGTGATGAACCCGCGACGCAGATCGTTCTGCTGTTCTTGCTGCCATTCGCTTCTTATCTGATTGCCGAACATATTGGCGTTTCCGGCATCCTCGCTGCGGTTGCCGCCGGGATGACCATCACCCGCTCCGGTGTGATGCGCCGTGCGCCGCTGGCAATGCGCCTGCGCGCAAACAGCACCTGGGCGATGCTGGAATTTGTCTTTAACGGCATGGTGTTCCTGCTGTTAGGTCTGCAGCTGCCGGGTATTCTGGAGACGTCGCTGATGGCGGCAGAAATCGACCCTAACGTCGAAATCTGGATGCTGTTTACCGATATTATTCTGATATATGCGGCGCTGATGCTGGTCCGTTTCGGCTGGCTGTGGACGATGAAAAAGTTCAGCAACCGCTTCCTGAAGAAGAAGCCGATGGAGTTTGGTTCGTGGACCACACGAGAAATCCTGATCGCGTCTTTCGCCGGGGTGCGTGGGGCGATCACTCTGGCCGGTGTGCTCTCTATCCCGCTGCTCTTGCCGGATGGTAACGTCTTCCCGGCGCGCTATGAGCTGGTGTTCCTGGCGGCTGGCGTCATTCTCTTCTCGCTGTTTGTCGGCGTGGTGATGTTGCCTATTCTGCTACAACACATTGAAGTCGCGGACCATTCGCAACAATTGAAAGAAGAACGTATTGCGCGAGCGGCAACGGCAGAAGTGGCGATTGTGGCGATCCAGAAAATGGAGGAGCGTCTGGCGGCGGATACCGAAGAGAATATCGATAACCAGCTGCTTACGGAGGTCAGTTCTCGCGTCATTGGTAACCTGCGTCGTCGCGCCGATGGACGTAACGACGTTGAAAGTTCCGTGCAGGAAGAGAACCTTGAGCGTCGCTTCCGTCTGGCGGCATTGCGTTCTGAACGTGCTGAACTGTACCACCTGCGCGCCACGCGGGAGATCAGCAACGAAACGCTGCAAAAATTACTGCACGATCTCGATTTGCTTGAAGCGTTGCTAATTGAGGAAAATCAGTAAGCCGAAAGCGACGTAACCAGGCCCGAGGTAATCTGAAAAAGGTGCAATCTTTTGCACCTTTAACAGGTTAGCTCGGGCTAACATTCATGATTCTAAAACAAATAAGTTATCTCTCTTGTAAAGTCAATTCATTGGCTGTTCTTCGACTTAACCTCAATCTGCGTGTTGCATAATATCTGCAGTAATCTTCATAGCGACTGCATTAATATTATCCTCAGTTTGTGACATGCCAGTATGAGAGGTACAATCTTCTTCAAAGAATTTCTGTAGTGTTACCAGGGTATCACTATCAATGGGGATATTTTCCTCCCCACGGAGAATAGAAATGCCCATTCCCTGGACGCTAGCCTCATCAAAATTAACCCGATAGAGACGGGTATTAAACATACAGGCTTTTGTTAAAATAGAACAGTTGAAATGGCAGTTGCTTAAATTGGCATTATTAAAATTAACATTAGCCATATTAGAGCCGGTACATATAACCATTTCGAGGAATGTATTTGTTAGCCACGTACAAAAGAGTTTGCTATCAATTAAGTTTATACTCTGGAGGATTGCTTTGTTCAGATTGACGCGAGACAGATCAGCATGTTCAAAGTTAATTAAATCGAGTTTAGAGAAACTAAGGTCGGCTTTAAATAAATTAACATATGGCGCTATTACTTTATAAAGATTTACCTCAGCCATGTACGCCATATAAAAATTTGAATAGTCAAGAAAGGTATTTTTAATATTGGCTCTATTCATTGCTGCATTGTAGAATTGAACATGCATAGCGGAGCATGCATTTAGAGTTCCGTCGGCCATTTTTATCTGAGCGAAATTTGAGTCATCGAGAATACAATTATCAAAAAGTATTTTTTCCATTATGGCGTAATAAAAATTCGTTTTATACATATTACAGTCCTGGAAAATAGCGTTTTGTAGTCTGCAACCTGCAAAATTCGAATTGGATAAATCTTCATCTTTAATCACGATACCTTTCAGGCTAAGGTGTGAAAAATCGTAACCACCATTTACTGTCTGTGGAATTTCGATAGTATTATTATGGACGGCGACATTATTTATAAAATATACCACCTTAATGGATACTTCCTTTTCTTTACTAAGGTAAACTCTTCTCGTAATTCTATCGTCACATTTATTATTTGCATATAAAGCTATATCTATAAAATGTTTATGTATTTTCCTGTCCGTTTCCTTCGTGATTTTTCCTGATGGTAAACTATCATAAATTCTTTTCATTTTCTGAATCAAACCTATCACTTTTTCATGATCATCCATCTTGAAAAGAGAGAGGGCTTTATTGTCAATTAACGTGTTTTTATGATGTTTGCTGTAATTATATGATTTTGTTTTCTTTGTATGTGATGAACTTGTGAAAGAGTGGTTATCGTTAATCTGGCAAAGAGAGAAAAACATATTATTTAAACCATTATAGCGCATAAAATATCCTTATAATTAACAAGAAAGAAAAGGCATATTCTCTGCATTATCATTTTCTACGACTGTCAAAAATCGCTCATTTTTTAATGAGTTTATTTGTTTAATATTATGGGAAAAGGTGATGCATGCTGGAGAGGAAGAGTATTCCCCGGTCAGGCGACCGGGGAAGGGGAGAGATTAATGTGCGCGGCCTTGCTCAACGCCAAAGCCGGTCTGGGAGCGGATAAACTGTGCACGGAACAGTTCACGCTCGCGCGCACCTTCCGCTGAGTTATCGGTTGCCGAGAAGAACCAGATGCCGAGGAATGCCACGGTGATAGAGAACAGCGCCGGGTATTCATACGGGAAGATGGCTTTTTCGTGACCAAGGATCTGTACCCAAATCGTCGGGCCGAGGATCATCAGTACCACTGCGGTAATCAGCCCCAGCCAGCCACCCATCATCGCGCCACGAGTGGTCAGTTTCGACCAGTACATAGAAAGCAGAATGATCGGGAAGTTACAGCTCGCTGCGATGGCAAACGCCAGGCCTACCATGAAGGCGATGTTCTGATTCTCAAACAGCACGCCGAGGATAATGGCAATCACACCTAAAATCAGCACGGTGATTTTCGATACCCGCAGTTCTTCACGTTCGGTCGCGCCTTTTTTGAAGACGTTAGCGTACAGGTCATGCGAAACCGCTGATGCGCCCGCCAGCGTCAGACCAGCAACCACCGCAAGAATGGTGGCAAAAGCAACCGCTGAAATAAAACCGAGGAACAGGTTGCCGCCCACTGCATTCGCCAGGTGAACGGCCGCCATGTTGTTACCACCAATCAGATGGCCCGCCGCGTCTTTATATTCCGGATTCGCACCAACCAGCATGATCGCGCCGAAGCCGATAATAAAGGTCAGAATATAGAAGTAGCCCATAAATCCGGTGGCGTAGAACACGCTCTTACGTGCTTCGCGGGCATCGCTGACTGTAAAGAAGCGCATCAGAATGTGCGGCAAGCCCGCCGTACCAAACATCAGTCCCAGACCCAGAGAGAGCGCGGAGATCGGATCTTTCACCAGCCCGCCCGGCTTCATGATGTCGACACCTTTCGGGTGTACCGCCATCGCTTCACTGAACAGATTGTTGAAGCTAAAGCCGACGTGTTTCATCACCATAAAGGCCATAAAGCTGGCACCGAACAGCAACAGCACGGCTTTGATAATCTGTACCCAAGTGGTCGCCAGCATGCCGCCGAACAGGACGTACATCATCATCAGCACGCCGACCAGCACCACCGCAATGTGATAGTTAAGGCCAAACAGCAGCTCGATCAGTTTACCTGCGCCCACCATCTGGGCGATAAGGTAAAGCGCCACCACCACCAGAGAACCACAGGCCGAAAGAATACGAATCGGCCCTTGTTTCAGACGGTAAGAGGCCACATCGGCAAAGGTGTAGCGCCCCAGGTTACGCAGACGTTCGGCAATCAGGAACAAAATGATCGGCCAGCCCACCAGGAAGCCCAGCGAGTAAATTAAGCCGTCATAGCCGGAGGTAAACACCAGCGCGGAGATCCCCAAGAATGAGGCGGCGGACATATAGTCCCCGGCAATCGCCAGCCCGTTCTGGAAGCCAGTGATATTGCCGCCTGCGGTGTAGTAGTCGCTACGAGAACGTACGCGTTTTGATGCCCAGTAGGTAATGCCGAGCGTAAACACGACGAAAATCAGGAACATAATAATCGCCTGCCAGTTCGTTGGCTGGCGCTCTACGGCCCCGCTAATAGCATCCGCGGCGTTAGCTGCGAAAGGGAGTGTGGCGGCAAGCGCCGTCAGAACTCTTTTCATGATGCTTGTACCTCATGCAGGACTTCATTATTAAGACGGTCGAATTCGCCGTTCGCCCGCCAGATGTAGATACCGGTGAGAACAAAGGAGATCACAATCACTCCAACACCAATTGGAATACCGCGTGTGACGCTGGTGTTCGGATTCAGCGGCGTGCCCAGCCAGCCGGGCGCGAAGGCGATCAGTAAAATAAAGCCGATATAAACTGCCAGCATAATAATCGACAGGATGGTGGCAAACCGTTGCCGTTTTTCGACTAACTCCCTGAAATGCGCATTGTCTTCTATCCGCTGATAAATAGTGCCATTCATCACAGATTCTCCAGAGGTAATGTAGGGATTGTTTTAATTCCCGCTCCCTTATGGGAGAAGGTTAACGCTCGGGTAACCCTTGCCGAATGTAGGCCGGATAAGGCGTTTACGCCGCATCCGGCAATCAATGCCTGATGCGACGCTGTCGCGTCTTATCAGGCCTACAAACCGTTACCGACTCGCATCCGGCAATTGTGGGTTACGATGGCATCGCGATAGCCTGCTTCTCTTCAAGCAGCTTCTCGACTACGCCAGGATCGGCAAGCGTCGAGGTATCGCCCAGGTTGCTGGTATCGCCCGCCGCAATTTTGCGCAGAATACGGCGCATAATTTTGCCGGAGCGGGTTTTAGGCAGGGAGTCGGTCCAGTGCAGCACGTCTGGCGTCGCCAGCGGGCCAATCTCTTTACGCACCCAGTTGCGGACTTCTGCGTACAGTTCTGGTGACGGTTCCTCCCCGTGATTAAGCGTGACGTAGGCGTAGATCGCCTGACCTTTAATATTGTGCGGAATACCTACTACGGCGGCTTCGGCAATCTTCGGATGCGCCACCAGCGCCGACTCAATCTCTGCCGTCCCCAGACGGTGACCGGAGACGTTCAGCACGTCGTCCACACGCCCGGTGATCCAGTAATAGCCATCTTCATCGCGACGCGCGCCGTCGCCGCTGAAATACATATTTTTGAAGGTGGAGAAGTAGGTCTGTTCAAAACGTTCGTGATCGCCAAACAGCGTACGCGCCTGACCCGGCCAGGAGTCGGTGATCACCAGGCTGCCTTCGGTAGCGCCTTCCAGCGGGTTACCTTCGTTATCGACCAGCGCCGGTTGCACGCCGAAGAACGGACGTGTTGCCGAACCGGCTTTCAGCTCGGTAGCGCCAGGCAGCGGCGTGATCATGAAACCGCCAGTTTCGGTCTGCCACCAGGTATCGACCACCGGACATTTCTCGTTGCCGATTTTTTTCCAGTACCACTCCCACGCTTCCGGGTTAATTGGCTCGCCCACGGAACCGAGAATGCGCAGCGACGAACGGTCGGTGCCTTCGATCGCTTTATCGCCTTCCGCCATCAGCGCGCGGATCGCCGTGGGTGCGGTATAGAGAATATTGACCTGATGCTTGTCCACCACCTGCGCCATACGGGCAGGCGTCGGCCAGTTGGGTACGCCTTCAAACATCAGCGTGGTCGCACCGCAGGCCAGCGGGCCGTACAGCAAGTAACTGTGTCCGGTCACCCAGCCCACATCGGCGGTGCACCAGTAGATATCACCCGGATGATAATCAAAGACATATTTAAAGGTCAGCGCCGCGTACACCAGATAACCGCCGGTAGTATGCAGCACACCTTTTGGCTTACCGGTAGAACCGGAGGTGTAGAGAATAAACAGCGGATCTTCGGCGTTCATCTCTTCCGCCTGGTGCTGATCGCTCGCTTGCTCAACCAGGTCGTGCCACCACAGGTCGCGCCCTTCCTGCCAGTCAATTTTCCCGCCAGTACGCTTCAGTACCACCACATGCTCTACGCTGGTGACGTTCGGGTTTTTCAGCGCGTCATCAACGTTTTTCTTCAGCGGAATACTGCGCCCGGCACGCACACCTTCGTCGGAAGTGATCACCAGTCGTGAGTTGGAATCAATAATGCGCCCGGCAACGGCTTCCGGCGAGAAGCCGCCGAAAATCACCGAATGCACCGCGCCAATGCGGGCGCAGGCCAGCATCGCAACCGCGGCTTCCGGCACCATCGGCATATAAATCGCCACCACATCACCTTTTTTAATGCCCAGCTCGAGCAGGGTATTGGCGAAGCGGCAGACGTCGCGGTGCAGCTCTTTATAGCTGATATGTTTGCTCTGGCTGGCGTCGTCGCCTTCCCAGATGATGGCGGTGCGATCGCCGTTTTCTTGCAGATGGCGGTCAAGGCAGTTTGCCGCCAGATTCAGCGTGCCGTCCTCGTACCATTTAATGGACACATTACCGGGGGCAAAGGAGGTGTTTTTCACCTTCTGGTAAGGTTTGATCCAGTCAAGAATTTTTCCCTGTTCGCCCCAGAAGGTATCAGGTACGTTAATAGATTGTTGATACATCGCCTCGTACTGCTGAGGGTTTATCAGGCAACGGTCTGCGATGTTGGCAGGAATGGTGTGTTTGTGAATTTGGCTCATGCTTTTGTTCTCCTTGTAGGATGTTAATAATATGTGGCATAAGCGTTAAATGTAGGGGTATTGGCAGTTTTGTTTAGTATTTGGGCGACAGATCACGCAAAAGTAGAATTGTGCAAATAAACGGCAGGGTAATTTTTGAAGGTCAGCAACAAAAGTTGATTAATTCTTTGAGGAACATGCAGTTATGCATGCTGTTGAAAAAGAGGAAGATACTGACTAACTCTAAAGTGGTATTTTACATGCACTTACAATTGATTAAAGACAACATTCACAGTGTGGTTATTTGTTACACATAGGGGCGAGCAATGTCATGACAGTGTAGGTGCGGTTACTGTCGTGAAAACAATAAAAACCGCCATTGCAACAATGGCGCAATTCGGATGAAGCCCCTATGACAAGGATAAAAATAAACGCACGCCGTATCTTCAGCTTATTGATTCCTTTTTTCTTTTTCACTTCTGTTCACGCTGAACAAACGGCAGCTCCCGCAAAACCTGTAACTGTGGAAGCGAAGAATGAAACCTTTGCCCCGCAGCATCCCGATCAATATCTCTCCTGGAAAGCCACCTCGGAACAGTCAGAGCGTGTTGACGCCCTGGCGGAAGATCCACGGCTGGTGATCCTGTGGGCGGGGTATCCCTTCTCGCGCGATTACAACAAGCCGCGTGGACATGCCTTTGCTGTGACCGATGTGCGTGAAACCCTGCGTACCGGTGCGCCGAAAAACGCTGAAGATGGTCCGCTACCGATGGCGTGCTGGAGTTGTAAAAGCCCGGATGTGGCGCGTCTGATCCAGAAAGACGGCGAAGATGGCTACTTCCACGGTAAGTGGGCGCGCGGCGGCCCGGAAATCGTCAACAACTTAGGTTGTGCCGACTGCCATAACACCGCCTCACCAGAGTTCGCCAAAGGCAAACCGGAGTTAACCCTTTCCCGTCCGTATGCGGCTCGCGCGATGGAAGCCATTGGTAAACCTTTTGAGAAAGCCGGACGTTTCGACCAGCAATCGATGGTTTGCGGTCAGTGCCATGTGGAGTATTACTTCGACGGCAAAAACAAAGCGGTTAAATTCCCGTGGGATGACGGCATGAAAGTCGAAAATATGGAGCAGTATTACGACAAAATTGCCTTCTCTGACTGGACTAACTCCCTGTCGAAAACGCCAATGCTGAAAGCGCAGCACCCGGAATATGAAACCTGGACAGCGGGCATTCACGGTAAAAACAACGTGACCTGTATCGACTGCCATATGCCAAAAGTGCAGAACGCCGAAGGCAAACTCTACACCGACCATAAAATTGGTAATCCGTTTGATAACTTCGCCCAGACTTGTGCGAACTGCCATACCCAGGACAAAGCTGCCTTGCAAAAAGTGGTCGCGGAACGTAAGCAGTCGATTAACGACCTGAAAATCAAGGTTGAAGATCAACTGGTTCACGCTCACTTCGAAGCGAAAGCAGCGCTGGATGCAGGCGCGACGGAAGCTGAAATGAAGCCAATTCAGGACGATATCCGTCATGCCCAGTGGCGCTGGGATCTGGCGATCGCTTCCCACGGCATTCATATGCACGCACCGGAAGAAGGTTTACGGATGCTCGGTACGGCGATGGATAAAGCGGCGGATGCACGCACCAAACTGGCGCGCCTGCTGGCGACCAAAGGCATCACCCATGAAATCCAGATCCCGGATATCTCAACCAAAGAGAAAGCCCAGCAGGCCATTGGCCTGAACATGGAACAAATCAATGCCGAGAAGCAGGACTTCATCAAAACGGTGATCCCGCAGTGGGAAGAACAGGCACGTAAAAACGGTCTGTTAAGCCAATAACCCCGTTCCGCCTCGCAAGGGGCGGAAAACACAATGGAGTGAATATGAGCGTATTACGTTCGTTATTAACTGCCGGGGTGCTGGCGTCGGGCCTGTTGTGGAGCCTGAACGGAATTACCGCTACCCCTGCGGCGCAGGCATCTGATGATCGCTACGAAGTTACCCAGCAGCGTAACCCGGATGCCGCCTGTCTGGACTGTCATAAGCCAGATACCGAAGGTATGCATGGAAAACATGCTTCCGTTATCAACCCGAATAACAAACTGCCGGTCACCTGCACCAACTGTCACGGCCAGCCATCACCGCAACACCGCGAAGGGGTGAAAGATGTGATGCGCTTTAACGAGCCGATGTACAAGGTTGGAGAGCAGAACAGCGTCTGTATGTCCTGTCATCTGCCGGAACAGTTGCAAAAAGCGTTCTGGCCGCACGATGTCCACGTAACCAAAGTGGCGTGCGCCAGCTGCCATTCCCTGCATCCACAGCAAGATACGATGCAGACGTTAAGTGACAAAGGACGGATTAAGATTTGCGTCGATTGCCACAGCGATCAGCGCACCAATCCGAACTTTAACCCGGCGTCTGTTCCGTTGCTTAAGGAGCAGCCATGACCTGGTCTCGTCGCCAGTTTCTCACCGGCGTCGGCGTGCTGGCAGCCGTCAGCGGCACCGCAGGGCGCGTGGTGGCGAAAACGTTGAATATCAATGGGGTGCGTTACGGCATGGTGCATGACGAGTCGTTATGCATCGGCTGTACCGCCTGTATGGATGCTTGTCGGGAAGTGAACAAGGTGCCGGAAGGCGTCTCGCGCCTGACGATTATTCGTAGCGAGCCGCAGGGCGAATTTCCTGATGTGAAATATCGCTTCTTCCGTAAGTCTTGCCAGCACTGCGATCATGCGCCGTGCGTTGACGTCTGCCCGACCGGTGCGTCTTTTCGTGATGCCGCTAGCGGGATTGTCGATGTTAATCCTGATCTCTGCGTCGGTTGTCAGTACTGCATCGCCGCCTGTCCGTACCGCGTGCGCTTTATCCATCCGGTCACGAAGACGGCGGACAAATGCGATTTCTGCCGTAAAACCAATTTGCAGGCCGGTAAGCTGCCCGCGTGCGTTGAGGCTTGCCCGACGAAGGCGCTGACGTTTGGCAATCTGGACGATCCTAACAGTGAGATTTCGCAACTGCTGCGCCAGAAGCCTACTTACCGCTACAAGCTGGCGCTGGGAACCAAACCGAAGCTGTACCGCGTACCGTTTAAATACGGGGAGGTGAGCCAATGACGCAGACTTCCGCATTTCATTTTGAATCGCTGGTGTGGGACTGGCCGATTGCCATCTACCTGTTTTTGATTGGTATTTCTGCCGGTCTGGTGACGCTGGCCGTGCTGTTACGTCGCTTCTACCCGCAGGCGGGCGGTGCAGACAGTACGTTGCTGCGCACCACGCTGATTGTCGGGCCGGGCGCGGTGATCCTCGGTCTGTTGATCCTCGTCTTCCACCTGACAAGACCGTGGACCTTCTGGAAGCTGATGTTCCACTACAGTTTTACCTCGGTGATGTCGATGGGGGTGATGCTGTTTCAGCTCTACATGGTGGTGCTGGTGCTGTGGCTGGCGAAAATCTTTGAACATGATTTGCTTGCCCTGCAACAACGCTGGTTGCCGAAGCTGGGGATCGTGCAAAAGGTTCTGAGCCTGCTGACGCCCGTTCATCGCGGACTGGAAACATTGATGCTGGTGTTGGCGGTGTTGTTGGGGGCTTATACCGGCTTTCTGCTGTCGGCGCTGAAATCGTATCCGTTCCTCAATAACCCGATCCTGCCGGTGCTGTTCCTCTTCTCCGGCATCTCGTCCGGTGCGGCGGTGGCGCTGATCGCCATGGCGATACGCCAACGCAGTAACCCGCATTCCACGGAAGCGCAGTTTGTACACCGTATGGAAATCCCCGTGGTATGGGGTGAAATCTTCCTGCTGGTGGCGTTTTTTGTCGGTCTGGCGCTGGGCGATGACGGTAAAGTGCGTGCGCTGGTGGCGGCATTAGGTGGCGGTTTCTGGACGTGGTGGTTCTGGCTTGGTGTCGCCGGGCTGGGGCTGATTGTGCCAATGTTGCTCAAACCGTGGGTCAATCGCAGTTCCGGCATTCCTGCCGTGCTGGCGGCGTGTGGGGCCAGTCTGGTCGGCGTGTTGATGCTGCGCTTTTTCATTCTCTACGCCGGACAGTTGACGGTGGCGTAAGCCAGAAAAGAGGTGGTTTCTGGACGTATTCCTTCCTGAAGTCGGTTTTCTGGCGTTGTTGTTAAGTCTCGGGGTCAACGTGTTGACCCCGTTGACGGCCTTTGCGGGAGTGCGGTTGCGCTGGCCTGCCATGATGCGACTCACTTGCATCGGCATTCTGGCGCAGTTCGCGCTCCTGCTGCTCGCCTTTGGCGTACTGACGTATTGTTTTCTCATCAGCGATTTCTCGGTCATTTATGTCGCGCAACATAGCTATAGCCTGCTGTCGTGGGAACTCAAGCTGGCAGCGGTGTGGGGCGGCCATGAAGGTTCGCTGCTGCTTTGGGTGCTGCTGCTTTCCGCCTGGAGCGCGCTGTTTGCCTGGCATTATCGGCAGCAAACCGATCCGCTATTTCCGCTGACGTTAGCCGTTTTATCTCTCATGCTCGCCGCACTGCTACTGTTTGTGGTGCTGTGGTCCGATCCCTTCGTGCGGATATTTCCACCAGCAATCGAAGGCCGCGATCTCAATCCGATGCTGCAACATCCCGGTCTTATCTTTCATCCACCGCTGCTTTACCTTGGCTATGGCGGTTTGATGGTGGCGGCGAGCGTGGCGCTGGCGAGTTTACTGCGCGGCGAGTTTGATGGTGCCTGCGCCAGAATTTGTTGGCGCTGGGCACTACCTGGCTGGAGCGCATTAACGGCGGGGATCATCCTCGGTTCCTGGTGGGCCTATTGCGAACTGGGCTGGGGCGGCTGGTGGTTCTGGGATCCGGTGGAAAACGCCTCTTTATTACCCTGGCTTTCTGCCACTGCGCTGCTGCACAGTTTGTCCCTGACACGCCAGCGGGAGATTTTCCGCCACTGGTCGCTGTTGCTGGCGATAGTAACTCTGATGCTGTCGCTACTGGGTACCTTAATTGTCCGTTCTGGCATTCTGGTTTCGGTTCATGCGTTCGCACTGGATAACGTCCGCGCCGTGCCGTTGTTCAGCCTGTTTGCACTGATTAGCCTTGCGTCTCTGGCTCTGTATGGCTGGCGAGCGCGGGACGGTGGCCCGGTGGTGCGTTTTTCGGGGTTATCGCGGGAAATGTTAATCCTCGCTACGCTGTTGCTGTTTTGCGCAGTGCTACTGATCGTGCTGGTGGGAACGCTTTATCCGATGATTTACGGTCTGCTGGGCTGGGGACGCCTCTCCGTTGGCGCGCCGTATTTTAACCGCGCGACGTTACCGTTTGGCCTGTTGATGCTGGTGGTGATTGTGCTGGCGACGTTTGTCTCTGGCAAACGCGTGCAGCTTCCGGCGCTGGTAGCTCATGCGGGCGTGCTGTTATTTGCCGCTGGGATCGTGGTTTCCAGCGTCAGCCGTCAGGAGATCAGCCTGAATTTACAGCCGGGTCAGCAGGTGACGCTGGCAGGATACACCTTCCGTTTTGAGCGCCTCGATCTGCAAGCCAAAGGCAATTACACCAGCGAAAAAGCGATAGTGGCACTGTTTGACCATCAGCAACGCATTGGTGAACTGATGCCGGAGCGGCGTTTTTACGAAGCACGTCGTCAGCAAATGATGGAACCGTCAATTCGCTGGAACGGCATCCATGACTGGTATGCGGTCATGGGTGAAAAAACCGGAGCGGATCGTTACGCTTTTCGCTTGTATGTACAAAGCGGTGTGCGCTGGATCTGGGGGGGAGGATTGTTGATGATTGCGGGCGCATTGTTAAGCGGATGGCGGGGGAGGAAGCGCGATGAATAAAGGACTTCTCACGCTACTGCTGTTATTTACCTGTTTTGCGCGCGCTCAGGTCGTAGACACCTGGCAATTCGCCAATCCGCAACAACAGCAACAGGCGTTAAATATTGCCAGCCAGTTACGTTGTCCGCAGTGCCAGAATCAAAACTTACTGGAATCCAACGCGCCGGTGGCAGTCAGTATGCGCCATCAGGTTTACAGCATGGTGGCGGAGGGGAAGAACGAAGTCGAAATCATTGGCTGGATGACCGAACGCTACGGAGATTTTGTTCGCTATAACCCACCGTTAACGGGTCAGACGCTGGTGTTGTGGGCGCTGCCAGTGGTGTTGTTACTGCTGATGGCACTGATCCTCTGGCGAGTGAGGGCGAAGCGATGAAAGAGCCCAAAATACCGGTGAAAATGCTGACAACACTCACGATTTTGATGGTATTTCTCTGTGTCGGCAGTTATCTGTTAAGTCCAAAATGGCAGGCGGTACATGCGGAATATCAGCGTCAGCGCGATCCGCTACATCAGTTTGCCAGCCAGCAAACCCCGGAAGCGCAGCTTCAGGCATTGCAGGATAAAATCCGCGCTAATCCACAAAACAGCGAACAATGGGCGTTACTGGGCGAGTACTATCTGTGGCAAAACGATTACAGCAATTCGCTGCTGGCGTACCGTCAGGCGTTGCAACTACGTGGTGAGAACGCTGAACTGTATGCGGCGCTGGCGACGGTGCTTTATTACCAGGCCAGCCAGCATATGACCGCCCAGACTCGCGCAATGATCGACAAAGCCCTCGCGCTGGACTCTAACGAAATCACCGCTCTGATGCTGCTGGCTTCCGATGCGTTTATGCAGGCGAATTACGCGCAAGCCATCGAACTATGGCAAAAAGTGATGGATCTCAACTCACCCCGGATCAACCGGACACAGCTGGTCGAGTCGATTAATATGGCGAAATTGTTGCAGCGGAGATCAGATTAATCATCTGGTGATGAAGATTATGTTATTGAGTTGTATAAAAAATAATCGAATGAACATATGCCAAAAATAATCACTAATCAGTATTATTGCAGATTAAACAAATAAAAATCTTTCCATAACAAATGGTTATTCATTAATCCTGCCATAAACTCGCGTTATTATGCATTAATGCAGCGAAAAGCTCTGTTGTTAAAGGGTTGCGCAACATACCGCGCAAATGATACTGATCATAAGCGTTAAAAAAATCTACAAACCAACACAACACAATTCATGCCCTGGCAGTATGTCACGTTCTCGCGTTTCTGAACGGGGAACGGCGCTCCATTGAGGAAGTTATTCTGATGAAAAATATAAAATTCAGCCTGGCCTGGCAGATTCTGTTTGCTATGGTGCTGGGCATTCTCCTGGGAAGCTACCTGCACTACCATAGCGACAGCCGCGACTGGCTGGTCGTCAATTTACTCTCTCCGGCGGGTGATATCTTCATCCATCTGATTAAAATGATTGTTGTGCCGATTGTGATCTCCACGCTGGTGGTGGGTATCGCGGGTGTTGGTGATGCCAAACAGCTCGGGCGTATTGGCGCGAAAACCATTATTTACTTCGAGGTGATCACCACCGTCGCCATCATTTTGGGGATCACTCTGGCGAACGTCTTCCAGCCCGGTGCCGGGGTGGATATGTCGCAGCTGGCGACCGTCGATATCTCGAAATATCAGAGCACTACGGAAGCGGTACAAAGCAGTTCCCACGGCATTATGGGCACGATTTTGTCGCTGGTGCCGACGAACATTGTGGCGTCGATGGCGAAAGGCGAAATGCTGCCGATCATCTTCTTCTCGGTGCTGTTTGGTCTGGGGCTTTCCTCCCTGCCCGCGACGCATCGTGAACCGCTGGTGACCGTGTTCCGCTCCATCTCTGAAACCATGTTTAAAGTGACTCACATGGTGATGCGTTATGCACCGGTGGGTGTGTTTGCGCTGATTGCGGTGACGGTGGCTAACTTTGGTTTCTCTTCTCTGTGGCCACTGGCGAAACTGGTGCTGCTGGTGCATTTCGCCATTCTGTTCTTCGCGCTGGTAGTGCTGGGAATTGTGGCGCGCCTGTGCGGGTTAAGCGTCTGGATCCTGATTCGTATTCTGAAAGATGAGCTGATTCTGGCGTACTCCACTGCCAGCTCTGAAAGCGTACTGCCGCGAATTATTGAGAAGATGGAAGCCTACGGAGCACCGGCGTCGATCACCAGCTTCGTGGTGCCGACCGGTTACTCTTTTAACCTTGATGGTTCGACGCTGTATCAAAGTATTGCCGCTATTTTCATCGCTCAGCTGTATGGCATTGACCTGTCCATCTGGCAGGAAATCATTCTGGTGCTGACGCTGATGGTGACCTCGAAAGGGATTGCTGGCGTGCCGGGCGTGTCGTTTGTGGTGCTGCTGGCAACGCTGGGTAGCGTAGGTATTCCGCTGGAAGGTCTGGCGTTTATTGCTGGTGTTGACCGTATCCTCGACATGGCGCGTACTGCGCTGAACGTGGTGGGTAATGCGCTGGCGGTGCTGGTGATTGCCAAGTGGGAACACAAATTTGACCGCAAAAAGGCGCTGGCTTATGAGCGTGAAGTGCTGGGCAAATTTGATAAAACTGCGGATCAATAATTGAAGATTGCCGGGGTTATCCACCCGGCAATGTGTGGATGCCTGATGCGACGCTGGTGCGTCTTATCAGGCCTACCTTAACCGTTGGTTAATTTTTCAAACTCTTCACACCCGGTATCAAACCCTTCCATACAGCTCAGGTTCAACCAGTGCAGCGCCTTTTGTTTGTTCTTCTCGATAAAACCTTCCTCACCGTTTAAGAACATCATTCCCGCCCAGTACTCGGAATAACCGGTTCGGGAAATTGCAGAGCTGCGTTTGAAATACCAGGTTGCCTTGTCATCGTCGGCCTTAATGCCCACGCCGTTGGCGTAAATCAAACCAAGCAGCATTTGGGCATCGACGGCGGAGTCATTCTCCAGATCTTCCGAGGCGTTTTCTAACAGCGAAATCGCCTTTGGATAATCCGGTTTACCCGCTTGAGTATTTACCAGAATATGCGCCAGCGTTACTTCACCTTCTTTACTGCCCGCTTGCGCCGCTTTCTCTGCAAGAACTTTTGCTTGTGGATAGTCCAGACTGACCGGATTGGTGATTTTGATCTGCGCCAGCAGCGCGCAGGCATCAGCATCACCGCTGTCGGCGGCTTTCTGTGCCCAATATTCGGCTTTGCTCAAATCGCCGGAGCTAAACCAGCTGTCGGCAAGAAAATATTGTGCGCGTCGGTCCCCGGCCTCTGCTGCCTTTAAATACTGGCTGCCAGGCTCGGAGTCGTTCGCGTGGGCAAAGAATGTCAAAAACAACATCAATGCGATAATTTTTTTCATTTTGATAATACGATTGGGTAGGGAGTAACCAGTATAAAGAGTTCGAATGGATAAAAAAACAGCCTCCGAAAGGAGGCTGTAGAAAGGACTGTATTACGCCAGTGCCGCTTCGCGCAGGCGAGTTTTCAACTTGTTGTACTCGTCAATCACGTACTGCTCGGCGGCGCGCTGATCGGCGATCGGCTCGACGCGCACGGCGCAGTATTTGTATTCCGGCGTTTTCGTAATCGGGCTTAAGTTTTCGGTAACCAGCTCGTTACAGGCACCAATCCACCACTGGTAGGTCATGTAAATCGCCCCTTTGTTCGGACGATCGCTGACCTGCGCACGGGTGATAATTTTGCCTTTACGCGAGTGCACCCAAACCAATGCCTCATCTTCAATACCCAGACGTTTGGCGTCTTCGGTATTGATTTGTGCGTAGCCAGGTTCATCAGCCAGCGCCGCCAGTGCCGCACAGTTACCGGTCATCGAACGGCAAGAGTAGTGACCAACTTCACGCACCGTTGACAGTACCATCGGGTACTCGTCGGTGAGTTTGTCGATTGGCGCTACCCAGTCGCAGGTGAAGAACTGCGCCAGACCGTTCGGGGTATCAAACTTCTCTTTAAACAGATAAGAAGTCCCCTGATCGGCATCTGAAGTATCGCGGCAAGGCCACTGAATGAAGCCCAGTTCGCCCATTTTCTCGTAAGTCGCACCGTAGAAATCCGGGCACAGATGACGCAACTCATCCCAGATCTCCTGGGTGTTGTTGTAGTGCATCGGATAACCCATACGGGTGGCGATTTCACTGATGATTTGCCAGTCCGTTTTCAGATCCCATTTCGGTTCAACTGCTTTGAAGAAACGCTGGAAGCCACGGTCAGCCGCAGTAAACACGCCTTCATGCTCGCCCCACGACGTTGACGGCAAAATGACATCCGCCGCCGACGCGGTTTTGGTCATAAAGATGTCCTGAACGATAACCAGTTCCAGATCTTCAAAGGCTTTACGTACTGCCGACAGCTCCGCGTCAGTTTGCAGCGGATCTTCGCCCATAATGTACGCGGCACGCACTTCGCCATGCGCTGCGCGGTGCGGCAGCTCGCTGATGCGATAACCGGTATGAGCAGGCAGGCTTTCCACGCCCCAGGCTTTGGCGAATTTCTCGCGGTTAGCCGGATCTTTCACGTACTGGTATCCCGGATACGTATCCGGCAGCGCGCCCATATCGCAGGCACCCTGCACGTTGTTCTGACCACGAACCGGGTTTACACCCGCATGCGGCTTACCGAGGTTACCGGTCAGCATCGCGAGGCTGGTCAGAGAACGCACGGTTTCCACGCCCTGGTAGAACTGGGTTACACCCATGCCCCACAGGATGGCGGCGCTTTTCGCCTGGGCATACATCCGTGCCGCCTGACGAATCTCACTGGCGCTGACGCCGGTGATATCTTCAACCGACTCCGGCGTGTAGCCTTCAACGATTTTACGATACTCTTCAAAGCCTTCTGTACGGGAAGCGACGAACGCTTTGTCGTACAGATTTTCTTCAATAATGACATGGCCCATCGCATTCAACAGCGCGATGTTCGAGCCGTTTTTCAGTGCAATGTGCATGTCAGCAATGCGCGCGGTTTCAATTTTGCGCGGATCGCAGACGATAATTTTCGCCCCGTTACGTTTAGCGTTAATTACGTGATTCGCCACGATTGGGTGGGAATCCGCCGGGTTGTACCCGAAAACGAACACTAAATCGGTATTATCAATTTCGTTAATAGCATTGCTCATTGCGCCATTACCGACCGATTGGTGCAGACCTGCAACCGATGGGCCGTGTCAGACACGAGCGCAGCAGTCAACGTTATTGGTACCAATAACGGCGCGCGCAAATTTTTGCATTACATAGTTGGTTTCGTTACCCGTACCACGCGAGGAGCCGGTCGTCTGGATGGCATCCGGACCGTACTTCTCTTTGATGGCGCTCAGGCGCTCGGCAACGTAATTCAGTGCCTCATCCCAGGAAACAGGTTCGAGTTTGCCGCCACGCTGGCGACGGATCATGGGGGTTTTCAGGCGCGGGGTCAGGATCTGGGTATCGTTAATGAAATCCCAGCCATAATAACCCTTCAGACACAGGGTACCCTGGTTGGTTTTCCCCTGCGCTGCCTCCGCCCGGACGATTTTGCCGTTATCGACGACCAGGTTGATTTTGCAACCTGATGCGCAATAGGGGCAAACCGTGACGACTTTTTTCATCGGTCTCGCTCCAGTTAATCAAATCACGCATACGCGCTCTCGACTACAGTATGCATCTTTTATGCCACATTTTATTTGGGGTCATTCCCTGATATTACGGGCACTATTTATTCAAAACTCTGACGAAAAACAGGCTGTCGTCAGTTTTGACGTGACGAAACGAAATACCGCGTGACAGCCATCACGCGGCAGACATTTTATTTTTTCTCGACGACGGGAGCCGCCTGATACCCGCCGCCCAGCGATTTCATCAACTGAATGCTTTGGATCACCCGGCGGCTGTCCAGCATCAGTAATGACATCTCTTCGGCAAGTACTGGCAACCGGGCTTCAGTGGCCTGTAAGCGGCTGGTTAAGCCGCGCTGATAGGCGGCCTCGGCAGCGCGCTGGGTGAAGCGCGTTGCTTCCACGCGTTCAGCCTGCATTTCTCGCTCGTCGTTGAGCGTTTGCAGACGCGTGCCGTTGACGGCAACGTCACGCACCGCGTTCAGTACTGACTGGTTGTAACGTTCAATCATCATGTTGCTGGCGGCGCGCGTGCCTTCGAGATTGGCATTCAACCGTCCACCGTCAAACAGCGGCAATTTCAGACCCGGGATGAAGTTGAACTGGCGACTGGTTTTTTTGAATAAGGTATCCAGGTGGATGGCATCAAGGCCGAAAAACGCTTTGATATCAAAGCTCGGGTAGAACAGCGCCCGCGCGGAATCCACCTGATCTAATGACGCCTGAACATACCAGCGCATGGCTTGCAGATCCGGGCGTCTGGCGAGCAACTCATAAGAGAGTGTCGCCGGAATGCCGGTCTGGACTCGTGGTAATGCCACCGGTTTGATCTCCGGCATATCGCTGGCCCCCGCGCCAATCAATGCACGCAGAGATTCTCGCGTTTCGGTGATTTGCCCTTTGACGGCAGCAATTTGTTTATCGACCGCCAGAATCTGTGCCCGCGCGCCGTGGAAAGGCACTTGTGCTTCCAGACCGTGCGCCACTTTACTCTGGTGCGCTTTCACCGCGTAATCAATCACATCGCGAGTTTGTTCTAACAGATCGAGCATCTGATAGCTGGCCTGCATACTGTAATAAAGCTGCGCTACGCCCGTGGTCAGCGATAGCTCTACTGCTGCGGTTTCTGCCAGCGCGGCATTATGCGCGCCAATGGCGGCGGCAACCGCTGAGCGATGCACACCCCACAAATCAAGATCCAGTCCGGCAAACAAACCTACTGTGGCTTCCGTATAGTACGGCCCGTCCATACCTAGTGCGGGCGCATCCATCGCATAAGGGCTTAAAAAGCCGTTCGCCGAGACGCGTTGGCGGTTGAGCATCCCTAACGCTGCGACCTGTAATTGTGAACCGGCATCTAACAAATCGGCCTGGGACTGCGCTTTTTCTTCCCGCAGTTTCGCTTCGGCGAGGGTGTGTGAACCACTTAGCGTCCGTTGGATCAGCGCATCCAGCTGCGGGTCATTGAGTTGTTTCCACCACTGCGCCTGCGGCCAGCCGGAGCTGGCAAGATGAATATCGTCGGCCAGTTTGATTTGTTCCGGTTTGAGCTGTTGATGAGGTGCAGAATCCTTACGTACCAGGGCACAGCCGGAAATCAGCGTCGTGCTGCCGAGAATGCTGCACAACAGCAGACGTGAAAGTTGACGATTGATCATTGCGTGGCTCCTTGTGCCTGTTCCGTGGCGGGCGTTAATGCCGGGGCTGTCCAGTCTGGCAAGCGGGCGAAAAGCTGGCAGACGTGTTGCTCCTGTTTTAATAAGGTGGGCAGGATGGCCTGCGAGGCGGGTGTCTCTTCAAGCGTTATTTGAGGAGAACGGCTGAGTGCGGTTGCCAGACCGGCAGCGTATTTCTCCAGGGCGTCGGCAAACTGAGCTGCTCTGTCCGGCTGTAGTGCGTTATCCAGCGCCTGCGCCGAGTTCCAGGTGGCATCCCAGGCGTGAAGAATATCGCGGCCCTGACGAATAACCGTTTGCGAACGTTCAATCAGTAAGGCGCGTTCTTCGCTGTCCAGTTGACGCTCCAGCGCCACGCGTTGGCACATCTCTTCACAGGCATTAAACGCCGCATGCAGACCGATACGAATTTGCAGATAAGTGCGCAGAGCCGTGACTTCCTGCTGGCGTGGGATCCGCATTACTTTACTTAACATACCCAGCGTGCCAGCCAGTTTTTGCGGCAGTGTGCGCGCTTCACTTTCAGGCCAGACAAAGGTGTAAATCACCGCGGACACCACGGTACCAATGATGATACCCATGGCGCGATCGCGAATTTCCACCAGGTCGTACACCGGGCCAAAAACGTTTTCGAGCGTGGCGAGCGCGAAGGTGACCACCATCTGTGTGCCGATATAAGAAGAGCGTTCAGAGCTGGTGGCAATCCATGCGCCCAACAGGAAAATCGGTGCCAGCACAAACAGCAATTCGACAATATTGTCCAGCCAGGGCATGACCAGTAGCGTGAATAACAGCGCCAGAATCGCGCCGCAAAAGGCCCCGCCAAAACGCAGCACCATCTTCTGGTACGACGAACCGACATTTGGGTTAGCGACGATCACGCATGTCAGCATACAGGTGTGAATGCCTTCCCAGTCCACGCCGCTGTAGAAGGTGTAACAGATCAAACAGGCGAGCAGTGTTTTTACCGCGTAGCGCATATAGTCTGGATTGGTAAAAGCATCGGCGACCATTGATGGCGGTTTGGCGGCGGGCGTTGGCGGCGTATTCGGGTCCATCTGGCCCAGTTGTAACAACGTCTGGCAGATATTCTCCAGGTTACATTCCCGTGCCGCCATCGCTTCACTTTCAGTGATCCGCCAGTCGCTTTGCCAGCACTGACCTTCAGCAACGGCATGCTGCAGCTTATTGATTTCTGAGGCTAATTTTTGCCGAAATTCAATAATTGCCTGAGAATCAGCAAAAGAGGTGGGATCGTAGCGATTCAGCGTCGAGTAAATGTAGGTTACCGTTGCCACGCAGCTTTGCCACCATGCGCTTTGAGTTCGCCAGTTGGCATCGTCCGCGAGACAAAAGACATTCAGTTTTTGCAGCGCCAGCGCCTCTCTTTCAATCCGCGTTTCGGGTAGCGGTGCGAGGCTGTCCGTCAGGTGACTAATGGCATCATCAAGCCGATCATTAAGCGCTTGATGCATTTGCGTAATGGCACGACTGGGAAACCACAGCACGCCGATTAACGTCATCAGCAAGGTTGGATAGAGGCCAACAACGATACACCACAGCGTTAAGCGCACGACCACTTCCGGATAGTCGAGCATGGCGGGGAAGGTTTGCCCGTAAATGGCGACAATGGCGACAGCGAAAAAGACCAGTCCCAGCCGATGGGTGCGCATCAAAAACATACAGCCCATCAGGATCGGCCCGGCGATGATCAATCGGATCAACGGTTCGCCGTATGACCATTTGTAGATCAAAAACAGGCTGCCGATCTCCAGCACCGTGGCAACCACAAACAAGATCGCGACAAATTTGGTGTAAAACGCGTTCGACTGAATACCGTAAAACAGCACTGCCAGCGATAACGCCACAAAAGGGATCTCAAAAGTCATCGAGATCAGAATCACCAGCAGGCAGCCTACCCAGAGTTGCACGATCTGCGGCACGCGGCCGGGTCGCCGCTCGCTTAACTCTTCATGAAAGAACGCCAGCAGCCTGACCACCGGTAATGGCAGGGAGTTGAGCGCGCTCATTATTGCGGCTCAAGATTAGCGACTGCCGAAGCGCCGATGCGGAACATTTCCGGGTCAGGTTTATCGACCATGATTTTGACCGGAAAACGCTGGGCAACGCGGACCCAGTTAATAGAGCGAGAAACTTTCGGCAGGCCGCCCAGCACCAGGCCGCCGTCATCCGGTAGCACGCCGTAGCCAATCGAATCCACTTTACCCTCGAAGGTTTTGCCGCTGTCACTCATCAGGTGAATCGTTGCGGGTGTACCTGAGCGAATATTTTTCAGATCGGTTTCGCGGAAGTTGGCGATCACGTACCAGTGACGAGTGTCGATTAGGGTAAAAATAGGGCGCATGGCAGAAGCAAATTGCCCGACGGAGGTTTTGAGGGAAATGACCCGGCCATCAAACGGCGCGCGAACGGTCGCCATTTCCAGATGAAGTTTGGTCAGGGCAATATCCGCTTCGACCGCCGCACGTTGCGCCACCAGCGCATCGACGCCGCTGACGGCGCTGGCGGCTGACTGCGCCTGTAACAATACGGCATTAAGATCGGCTTCTGCGGCGCGCTGCGCAGTTCTTGCACGGTCAACGTCTTCCGCTGAGACAAAACCCTCTTTCAGTAATGGCTCGGTGCGGCGTAATGTATCTGTGGCCTGTTTCGCGGCGGCACGGGCTTTTTCTACCGTGGCGTTAACCGAGTCGGCACCAAACTGTTGCGCGTCAACGCTACGCTGGGTGAGCATAATTTGCTTATCCAGCGCCGCGAGGGAGGCTTCAGCTTTCGCCAGATTGGCTTCGTACGGGCGCGGGTCAATGCGGAACAGCAAATCGCCCTGTTTGACTGCCTGGTTGTCGGTGACCGCCAGTTCTACAATGCGACCGCTGACTTCCGGCACCACATCAATGGTATCTGCTGACGCGTAAGCGTCATTAGTTGATGGCGCACTGTCTACGCGCCAGATAACGAAAACAAGGGCAACCAGCGCCAACGCAACCACTAACAGAGCAGGGAATTTACTGCGAGGAGCTTTTTTCGGCGTACTTTCCATGAGCGCGTCTCAAATAGATTAGAAAAATGCCAGCCAGAACAGCATGGCGTAGAGAGCAAAAAGGGCGGTATAAATAATTCCGACAAATGCCAGATTGATATTTGCCCGCTGAATAACTCGCCTCGTGATGAGCGTCAAAATAAGGCTGGCAATGGCGCAGAAAAACCAGCTGGGATAATAAGCGCCGATCACCGGGATTGCCGGAGATAATGAGCATCCCGAAACCATGAAGACGGGAATTATCCAGGCTGTTTTTTTGAGTTGCATCGCCATGCGAGAGAGAACTGTTGGCATATTAAATACATCCTGTCTGCTGCGAACAATATCTGTAGTGAATATCAACATCCATTGAAGGCGTCAGTATGGCTATTTTCTTGATGAATAAAAATAGCTTTATTCAGCCACCGCATTCATAACTTATATATTTTATTTATTAATTGGCTGTATATATTTTTAAAATAAATGCTTTTGGGGGCTTCAGCGCCCCCAAAAGCGAGTGACATTAATTTGGGGTTACGATATTCACCCACAAATCGAAATTATCCAGACAGGCGATAATTTCTTCCAGTTTCGCGCCATTGCCAATAATTTTGGCTTTCTTCGCTTTTACCAGATCCGCCATTTTGGCTTGCCCGGTCAGCACGGCGTGCAGATCTTCATGGCTGATGTAGAAAGAGGCGTTGGCTTGCGGTTGCAGCGTTTTCCGGTAGTTAAGCACACTATCGTTCAGCGTCAGGTTGAGGTTATCGCCGTTGCCCATATTGAAGTTCAGGCTGATATTTTTACCCGCGGCTTTCGCGCTATCGAGGCGAACGGACATAAAGTCGAACAGCATTTCGACCGACATCCCGCGAATGGTGTCCGGGGAACCGGTGGTGCCGTGGCTGAACTTATGCACCCCTTCGCGCAGCTCTTTCGCGCCGGTCAGGTAGAAACCGCGCCATGTGGCGGACTCGGCCTGATAGCCCAGCTGTTCAAAGTTATTCGCTTGCAGATTCTTCGCGACCTGGTCACCCGGGTTGGCGGCAATCACCTGTTTCAGCAGTTCTGCCGACCAGCGGTAATCACCTTGCTTGTTCGCTTCTTGCGCCAGGTTGATGACACGGGCAGAACCGCCCAGCGCCTGCACGTAACGTTTACCCATCTCCACCTGACCATACGGATGCAGGTTAGCCGGGTTACCGTCGTAATAGCCAAGATAGAAGTTATACACCGCGCGGGCGTTGTGGCTGACAGAACCGTAATAGCCACGGCTGGCCCAGTTATTGGCAAGTGCAGGCGGCAGCTTAATCATGTCGCCGATTTCATTCATGGTGTAGCCCTGGTTCGCCAGGTGCAGGGTCTGGTCGTGAATGTACTTGATAGTATCGCGATATTTACCAATATAATCATTGATATGCTTATTGCCCCAGACCGGCCAGGTGTGCGGCATAAACAGGACTTCCGCGTCGTTACCCCACATATCCAGCGTTTCGTTCAGGTACTCGGTCCACTTGCTGGTATCGCGGGTTTTCGCGCCGCGCAGAGTGTAGAAGTTGTGTAGGGTATGCGTGGCGTTCTCGGCGGTACACAGGGCTTTCAGGGCCGGAATATAGAAGTGCATTTCGGCTGGCGCTTCGCTACCTGGGGTCATCAGGAAGTCAAACTCCAGGCCGTCAATAATCATCTTCTCGCCAGTTCTGACGATAATTTTAGTCGGTGCAATAATGCTCGGGTCGCCCGTTGCCAGCGTCACGCCAAGGCCATTACCCACGTTGCCTTGCGCGTTGTGCGGCAGTAACAGACCGTAAGAGTAGAGCGCACGGCGGCTCATGATGTTACCCGCCAGCACGTTTTCGCTGATGGCTTCGTCCATAAAGCCTGCAGGGGCAATCACCTGAACTTTGCCGGATTTAACATCTGCTTCAGAGATAATACCTTTCACGCCACCATAGTGGTCAGTGTGGCTGTGAGTGTAGATAACGGCAACAATCGGTTTATGCGGACGATGCTGGAAGTAAAGGTCAAGTGCGGCTTTTGCGGCAGGTGGCGTCACCAGTGGGTCAATAACAATAATGCCTTTCTCGCCCTCAACGAACGTAATGTTAGAGATATCCTGGCCGCGCACCTGATACATTTTATCGGTGACTTTGAACAGGCCAGAAATACCGTTGATTTGCGACTGACGCCACAGGCTGGGGTTTACGGTTTCCGGCGCTGCGGCATTAATATCAAATTTGTAATCGTCCGCGCGGTAGTAAACTTTACCGTTCGCATCACGCAGAATACCTTCATCCAGCAGCGGGGCGATAAATCCACGCTGGGCATCGTCAAAATCCTGACGATCGCTAAACGGTAATGATTTGGCGTAATTCTGATTAACCTGTTGGGTATATTGAGTGGCGGCTTTCGCTTCCTCTTTCGCGTTAGCGGTATTTACCATCATGCCGCTGGCGGCAGTTAACGCAATAACAATCCTGCTCAAACGGAATAACCGAGAGTTATTCATATAAATCTCCATTTATCATTTATGTCGTAAATATGTAATCCATGCAAAATACGTCATTTAAAGCTGGGGTTATCATAATTGGGAATTTGCGACTTTAATAAGTGGAAGTGTGAGCGGAACGATCCATTTTATTAGGCATTTGTGCTGAAGAGGAAAAATTACAGTAAAACTATCATTGCAGAAAATAATATGAGCCGTTTTATGTGTTTATTATATATATTGTACCTGTCGTTGGCACAGCGGGACATTGCGCTACTGTGCCAACGCTTTACTCATGGGGCTTTAGCACAGGACTGTGGCAAAAAATGTTGATGCGCCAATATTGCTGCACCCTGAGCGCCATTAAAGTCAGAAGATGAGGCGGCAATAAAGCGCACGACCTGATGCGGCAGTGGACGGCGCAGGTACTTTTGGGTCATGGCAATGAGAGTCTCGCGTGGGAAGGCGGGCATATCCATCACGCCACCGCCCAGAATCACCGCATCGGGATCGAACAGATTAATGCTGGTGGCAATGGCCCGTGCCGCGTTTTCAAGCAGACTCTGGACGAAAGGGGCGTTTTCCGCATGGACGAAAAGGTCGCTCAATGGGTAATTTCGGGGCTGTTGTTCGTACCAGCGTCTTAGCGCCATTCCAGAGCAATTGGTTTCCAGGCACCCAGGATTGCCACACGCGCAGTGTTGGGTCATATCTCCCAGGGGGATATGACCCAGTTCGCCTGCCACACCGTGTGCACCCGTCCACGGCGCACCGTTCATCCACACTGCGAACCCCATCCCCGTACCGAGATAGGCCGCCAGAACCAGTTGTTGCGTAAGGCGGTTTTCTACTACGTCCCAGGAGAGTTGCAGGTTAACGTCGCGGGAAAACTCAACCGGACAATTCAGCGTATTTTCGAGCTTATCGGCGAGATCATATAAATCCGCCGCTGTTAACGGCAGGTTAGGCGTAGAAATTATGGTGCGTTTATCTTTACTGACCAGCGCCGGAAATCCCATCACCAGACCATGACAGCGAGCGTTAAAGCGCCTGAGTTGCTCGTCAATCATTTCGCCGATACCCGACACCAGGCCGGGAGCAATGACTTCTGCGGTCCGCTTTTTTTCGCAGTGTAGCGTTTCACCTTCTGCTGTCTGCAGACAAAAGCGGATATGCGTTGCCCCCATATCCACGCCCGCTACGACGTTATGCTGTTTTTGCATGAGGCTGTACCTCGCTTTTTGCAGCCAGAATCTGCGTGGTCATAATTCTCCATGCTTCGTCGATATTTTCCGCATGATTAAACAGGCCGGAAGTGCCGACGATAAAGACATCCGCCCCTGCCGCCATAAGTTTTTCGTAAGTTGCCTGGTTGCAGGAACCGTCCACCTCAATTTCGTACTCCAGACCTTCTCGTTCACGCCATGCCTTCAGTTCGGCAAGTTTATCCAGCATTTCAGGAATGAACGGTTGTCCGGCAAAGCCGGGATCGACAGTCATGACCGTAATTTTATCGGCCTTATGGATATAGTATTTCATGGCCTCAACTGGTGTCTCCGGGTTAAGGATCAGCCCCACTTTCATGTCATGACAGCGGATTTCATCAATCAGGCGGAACGCCTGACCGTTGATAGTTTCCGGATGCAAAGTGATGAAATCAGCTCCCGCACGCGCCAGTTGAGCAATGTAATCCTGCGGCCGCGTCACCATCAGATGACAGTCGAGCGGTTTAGTTGCCAGTTTTTTAACCTGACTTACGAAGAACGGTGAGAGTGTCAGATTGGGGACAAAGTGACCATCCATGATATCGATGTGAAAGTAATCGGCATGGCTGTCGATAAATTCGATCTGTTCTTTAAATTTCAGCAGATCCATACACATTAACGAGGGGGAGATTTTCATGTTCAATTCCTTACTTACTGATAAGACGGTCAAGGGCGACAGCCGCGATAATTAATCCGCCCATCACCACCAGTTGGTAATAGGTTTGTACCTGCAAAATATTCAGACCGTTGTTGATGGTGCCGATGATCAACCCGCCCATCACCACAGAGAAAATGCGCCCCTTGCCGCCGAAGAAACTGGTGCCGCCAATGATGGCGCTGGCAATGGCATAGGTTTCAAAACCCATACCGGCAAGCGGTTCTGCGGCACCGAGTCGTGCAGTTGAGACGACGCCTGCCAGACCTGCACAAACACCGGAGATGATAAACACCACCAGGATGTGGAATTTCACGTCAATCCCGGAATAGAACGCCGAATTTTTGTTGCCGCCCAGTGCGTAGATGTTGCGCCCGAGCCGCATACGCGTTGTCAGAAACCAAAGGATGAGCGCGACAATTAGCGAGAAGATAACGGGGACAGGTATCCCAATTACGCTGGCGGCAAAGAAGTTCACGAAGTCAAATGAGAAGCCGTATACCGAGTTGGCATCGGAGATCACCAGCGTGATCCCACGGAAAATCGCGTTGGTGCCAAGGGTGATGATGAACGGGTGTAGCCCCGTCCAGTTGACCAGGCAGCCGTTGATCGCCCCCAGTGCTCCGCCAACCAGTACACCGCCAATCATCGCTGCGAGAAATGGGTCAACACCTGCCAACATCAGTTTGGCGGTCACCATACCGGAAAGCGCCAGAATTGCGCCAACCGAGAGGTCGATACCAGCGACCAGGATAGCGAAAAACTCGCCCATGCCGATCAATACCGTCACGGAGCTTTGAACAAAAATCTGGGTAATATTATTGGTGGTCAGAAAATATTCTGGTGACAGCGAACCAAAGATGGCGACGATGATCGCCAGGATAAAAAAGGTGCCGTATTTATCCCAGAACAACGCAAAGTTGAACGGTTTCTTCTCGCTCGCTTCGCTTTTTACTCTTGTGGTAAAGCCCATGCCATAATCTCCTCTTCGCTCATGTCATCGCGATTCGTCAGGATTTGCGTCAGTCGTCCTTCGCAGAACACGGCGATGCGGTCGCAGACGGTGATAATTTCAGGTAGTTCAGATGACACCATCAGGATGACTTTTCCGTCGTCCGCCAGTTGGCGCATCACTTTGTAAATTTCGGCTTTCGCGCCAACGTCGATGCCGCGGGTAGGTTCATCGAAAATAATCACTTCCGGGCAACAGCACAGCCATTTGGAGATCAGGACTTTCTGCTGATTTCCCCCGGAGAGTTCGGTGATATTCTGGTTTATCGAATGACATTTCAGCGCCAGCAGTTCGCGTTGATTTTCAGCGGTACGTTGCTCGTCAACTTCATGAAACAAGCCCATCGCGCCTTTATAGCCGCCGTCTTTCAGACTGCGGCTGATCGCCATGTTCTGAGCGATGGAAAAGTTGGGGAAAAAACCGTTATCCCGGCGGCTTTCTGTGATGTAAGCCATCCCTTTTTTCACGGCATCCAGGGGGGAACGTGGAGAGATATCTTTGCCATTAAGACGGATTTCTCCGCCAGCGCGTTTATCAACGCCAAACAGGCAATTCATCAGTTCAGTACGTCCGGAACCGACCAGCCCGGCAAAGCCTAATATTTCTCCCCGGCAGACGCTAAATGAGATATCCCGGACCTTTTTTCTGTCACGGCTGGTGACGTTGCGCACCTCAAAAACCGTTTCGTGCGCAAGGTTGCTGACATTCTCCTTCATCGCGTTAAAACGGTTTTGCAATTCGCGGCCTACCATCAGACGGACGATATCGTCATTTGACACATCGCTCACCATGCCGCTGCAAACGCTGCTGCCGTCTTTCATCACCGTATAGCGGTCGCAAATACGGCGAATTTCCGCCAACTTATGCGAGATATAGACGATGGCCGTACCCTCTTTACGCAACTGATTCATGATCAGAAACAGATAGTCCACCTCTTTATTGGTGAGTGAGGAGGTGGGTTCATCCATGATGATGACTTTGGCATCGAGCATCAGCGTTTTGGCAATTTCCAGCATCTGCTTGTGGCTGATAGATAAATTCGCCACTTTCTCATCTAAATCAACTTTCAAGCCCACGCGTAATAACATCATGGCGGCGCGGACACGCATTTCTCGCCAGTCGATAATATTGACGCCACAGATTTTTTTCGTCAGATGACGACCAATATATAAATTTTCCAGTACGGTTAATTCATCAATAACGCTGAGTTCCTGATAAATAATCCCGATACCGAGTTGTGCCGCTAATTTATGATCCAGCTTGTTATAGTTAATGTTATTAATAGTAATGGTGCCTTTGGTCGGCTCATGTATTCCGGATAAAACCTTCATTAGCGTGGATTTACCCGCGCCATTTTCTCCTAGTAATGCATGTATTTCACCAGGATAAAACGTTAAATTAACCGACTTTAATGCGTGAACCGGACCAAAGGACTTGCCGATCCCCGCCATCGATATATATGGCGTGGCCATAAATAACCTCTCTGCACGAAATATCGTATTATTGCCTGATGGCTACGTTTATCAGGTCTACGTTCAGGTTATTTTGTTGGCCGGATAAGACACTTCATTAGCATCATCATCCGGCATCATTCAGTTTTATTGAGTGACCAGGATTGAATCGACCAGTTTAAATTCCGGTGCTTTATCCAGCGGAATAACCTTGCCGGATTTCTCAGCGTCAACCATCAGCTTCAGACCCGTTGCGCCAATATCTGCCGGGTTCTGGGCAACCGTCGCGGTCATTTGTCCGGCTTCCACCATTTTGCGGGCTTCCGGAATTCCATCTGTACCGACGACCAATATTTTGCCCGTTTTTCCGGCGTTTGCGACTGCCTGAGCAACACCCATTGCCATCGTGTCATTCGCGCAATAGATCGCTTTAATATTCGGATTACGTTGCAACACGTTAGTGGCGACATCCAGTGCTTTAATGCGGTCCCAGTCGGCAGGCTGGCTGGCGACAAGCTTGATCTGGCTTGCTTTTTTGAAGGCTTCGGTGGCACCATTACGACGCGCTTCACCGGAGGCGTTACCGGCTTTACCCTCAATGATTGCGACTTCACCACCTTCAGCACCCAATTTGTCAATAATGAACGACGCGCCTTTCGCCCCGACAGCAACGTTATCGGTGGTGACAAAACCTTCCACATTGCCGCCAGCTTTTTTCAGATTATCCATGTCGATTTTTTCATCGAGATTAACCAGATAAATGCCTTTTTTCCATGCGCGGGCGACAGGCATGACCAGATTCACTGAGGATAATGGAGCGAAGGCGATACCTTTGTAATTTTTATTACTGAGATCTTCAAATAACTGCAATTGAGATTGAAAATCGCCTTCTGAAGGAGAGGCAAAAATATCAACGCTGACGCCCAGTGTTTTTGCTTCATCTTCAATGCCTTTTTTCATATCTACCCAAAATGGGTTGGAGAGGGTTTTCAATACGACAGCATATTCGGCGGCAGCAAAAGCGCTGGTTGACAACATTAAGCCCACGAGTGTGCTGCTGAAATATTTCAGATATTTATTCATAATATTGTTCTCACGGTAAGGGGACAGGTAACTCCGCGATGGCGGAATTACCTTTTTCTTATTTCAGCGCGCCTGGTGAGAAGAAATCAACAATTGCGCCGGTTTTTTGCATATTAATATTAGCTTGTTCAATGTTGAGCTGGGCGACAGAGACAAAAAAAGCGTCCAGCAAAGTTAGTTGTAATATTCTTGCCGAGGCATTACGACCTAATAACGGCGTTTCCGGGGCTGGTGAGCAAATAATATAATCGGCCAGTTTCGCTATTGGTGAATGGTAGCTATGCGTTATACAAATAATCTTTGCCCCGTTCTTTTTTGCCAGTTCTACGGCCGCTTTTACATCACTGGTTCGCCCGGAATGGGTCACTACCAGCACAACATCTCCTTCCTGTAACAACGAAGCGGACATCATCATGATGTGAGCGTCCGGATAGGCCTGACAGCGTACGCCAATGCGCAAGAACTTGTGCTGTACATCAGCACAGATAGCATTTGATCCTCCGGCACCGTATAAATCCCGCTGTCTGGCCTGATAGAAAAAGCGGGCGGCACGGTGGATCTCATCAACGTTGACGATCGACTGACCTTCCATAATGGTGCGTAAAGTGATGTTAAATACCTTATTCACCACATCCTGCGGCGCTTCATCAAAAGCCAACTCGGAAGGCAATACTTGTTCTGACTGAGAAAAATAATCTTCCAGCGCACTGCGTAAGTTACGAAAGCCGCTAAACCCCAGCAGCTTTGATACCTTAACTATCATCGCTTCAGATACCGCCAGAGCTTCTGCGACATCTTTAATTGCGGGTGCACAACTCAGGTTACCGGGTTTGAGTAACCACTCCACGATGCGGCTTTCATTTTCTGTCATTCCTTCCTGTTTCATTCGCAGGTAAGGCGCTAACCCTATACCGTTCGGAAGCGCTGAATCAAACTCTGACTGGCTCATCACGTTCTCTTGTCCTTGAATTGAAGACGCCACTATATCACCACAGCAAGAACAGAAAAGATGCTGGCTACTTCACAAAAAAATAAAATTTATAAAGTTTGTTTTGTTGTGAAAAATGGATAGTGGCTTAAAATTTTATTTCATTCAATCACTTTAAAAACATGATGTTATTTGTTTTTCTGGTTTTTTAGATGATAGATGTTGCTGGATAGTAAGTGTCTTTAACGCTATTGCGCTGTCAGATGTAACTCTGTAAAACAGATCAGGAAGGCGGATTTCATCGATTTTGGGTGTTTTTAATTCATTTACATCACAAATGTTTTTTGATTGTGAAGTTTTTGCACGAACGGGGAAGATGAATGAAAAAGATTGCATTTGGCTGTGATCATGTCGGTTTCATTTTAAAACATGAAATAGTGGCACATTTAGTTGAGCGTGGCGTTGAAGTGATTGATAAAGGAACCTGGTCGTCAGAGCGTACTGATTATCCGCATTACGCCAGTCAAGTCGCACTGGCTGTTGCTGGCGGAGAGGTTGATGGCGGGATTTTGATTTGTGGTACTGGCGTCGGTATTTCGATAGCGGCGAACAAGTTTGCCGGAATTCGCGCGGTCGTCTGTAGCGAACCTTATTCCGCGCAACTTTCGCGGCAGCATAACGACACCAACGTGCTGGCTTTTGGTTCACGAGTGGTTGGCCTCGAACTGGCAAAAATGATTGTGGATGCGTGGCTGGGCGCACAGTACGAAGGCGGTCGTCATCAACAACGCGTGGAGGCGATTACGGCAATAGAGCAGCGGAGAAATTGAGATTCATCCACTACTTGCATGGATGAGTAATGACTAATGTGGATAGAGTTTCTTTTTGAGGTTGGCTAATGAAACGCTTTCCGCTATTTCTTTTATTCACCCTGCTCACGCTGTCCACCGTTCCGGCCCAGGCTGATATTATCGACGATACTATTGGTAATATTCAGCAGGCGATTAATGACGCTTATAACCCTGACCGTGGGCGAGACTATGAAGATTCGCGCGACGACGGCTGGCAGCGTGAAGTGAGCGACGATCGGCGCAGACAATATGACGACCGCCGCCGCCAGTTTGAAGATCGCCGCAGGCAGCTGGACGATCGCCAGCGCCAGCTTGATCAGGAGCGTCGGCAACTGGAGGATGAAGAGCGGAGAATGGAAGATGAGTATGGGCGATGAGGTTGGGTATGGAGCAGGCATCGCCCCTTACCCCAATGGGGAGAGGGAGAAAACGAGCGCAATATTCAATATTGAGCACAATCGGTCCCCTCGCCCCTCTGGGGAGAGGGTTAGGGTGAGGGGGCCAGCGCGCACATTCCCTCTCATCACGCCACCCCAATCTCCATCCCATCAAACCCCACCTCAAACCCTGACGGTAGTGCGTTTTCCATCAGCCACGCATCAAACTGGTGGCTGATATGGGTCAGAATCACCTGTGGCGAGCGGATAACCTGATTCAGCGCAAGCACGGTATTTAAATCACAGTGATTACGCGGTGCATCCGCGCGCGGCGGGTGACTGCAATCAATCACCATCACCTGCGGATGATTATTGAGTAAAAATTTCAGCGTTTTTTCCGGCAGGCCAGCGGTGTCAGACAGCCACGCCACCCGGCTATGTGCCGTTTCCAGCAGATAACCGAAGGTCAGTTTTGAGTGGTTAAGCGGCAGCGGCGTGACCTGCAACCCCTGCAAATCAAACACCACAAACGGTTCCACTGTGTGGCTGAAATCAAGCAGGCCCGGATGTTTAAACAGATCGTCGCAGCCCTGTTCATCCGGCGGGCCGTAGACCGGGATCACATCGCCCACGCCCCAGCGTAGCGGAAATAGCCCCTGGACGTGATCCATATGGTAGTGCGTCAGCAAAAACTGCTGGAACGATCCAGGCGACCAGCGATCGGTGAGATCGTGCCGCCCGGCGTCGATCAGGGTGATCGCGTCGTTAAACTTCACTACGCCGCTGCATGGCTGGCGGCGATACTGCGGCGAGCGCCGCGCTCTGGCGCAGGCCGCGCACTCGCAGCCCCATGCCGGAACGCCCTGTGCGCCGCCAGTGCCGGTGAGCGTGAGGGTCAGGCTCATGTTACAGCGCCTTGGTGAAGCGGAAGTGGCTCTGCTCGTAGCCTTCACGCAGGTAAAAACGGTGTGCGTCGTGGCGCTTCACGTTGGTGGAAAGCTCGGTCATTTCGGCCCCGGCCTGGCGGGCTTCTTCTTCTGCCCATGCCAGTAATTTACTGCCGACGTTCAGACCGCGCGCCTGCGGCATCACCACCAGTTCCTGAATTTCGCCGATCCAGTTGACATGATGCAGATGAAACTGCAAATGCAGGCCGATCATGCCGACAACTTCGCCATCCAGCAGCGCCAGATGGTAGCGCATGTTTGGGTCGCGCAGGTTGGCGTTAAAGCCCACGCGAAACGCATGGTGGTCAAACTCCGCCTGTTTTAGCTCACAAATCAGCGCGTAAACCGCGTCGGTATCGTACTGCGTGGCCGGGCGAAGCTCACAAGCAGGCATGGTGTTTCTCCTTCTGATGGATCAGCGTCAGCAGCGTGTCGACCGACTGGCGCAGGCTGCCGTCATTGTTGAGCGTATGGCAATCCTGTGGAGTATAGCGGGCGGCGCGCGCCAGGCGGGCGTTAATTTCACTGGCGTTTTCACGGCCACGGTTTTCCAGGCGCTGGCGCAGGATCTCCGGCGAAACCTGTAAACAGACGGGCAGCAGCGCCGATTGATAGCGCGCCCGTGCCTGCGGCAAATGCGCGCGTGAACCGTTGACGACTACGTCGAATCCAGCGTGCAGCCAGAGGTCAATCTCGATGCCGACGCCATAATACAGACCGTTAGCGTGCCAGCTTAAGGCCAGCAGGTTTTGCCCCGCGCGGGTAAAAAACTCCCGCTCACTCAGGGCGATATGGTTTTCACTTCCGGCGCTGGCGTCGCGCGTGATGTAGCGATGCGCCACCAGTAACTGCGTTTGTTCCCGCAGGCGGAGTTCCGCCAGCAGGCTGTCTTTCCCGGAGCCGGACGGCCCCATTAACCAAATCAGTTTTCCCATCATCAGAACACCCTTTTACCCTGACGCCAGACGTGGTCGATATGAATGTGATTGCCCTGGCGATGCGCCAGCACCAGGTCAGCGCGTTTACCCTCGCCAATCACCCCGCGATCCTGAAGATTCAGCGCCTGCGCCGGATTTTTGGTCACCAGCCTCACCGCCTGCGGTAGCGTAAAGCGGTTGCTCTCGTCATCGGCGACGCGGAACGCCGCATCCAGCAGGCTGGCGGGGTAGTAGTCGGAAGAGAGGATATCCAGCAGACCAAGCTGCGCCAGTTCACTGGCCGCCACATTGCCGGAGTGCGAGCCGCCACGCACGATATTTGGCGCACCCATCAGCACGTTCATGCCATGCTTACGCGAGGCTTCCGCCGCTTCGAACGTGGTGGGAAATTCGGCGATCACGCTGCCAAGTTGGTGGGATTCGGCAACGTGGGCGTGCGTGGCGTCATCGTGGCTGGCGAGCGCAATTTGTCGCGCGTGGCACAGGGCGGCGATGGATTCGCGATTCGGCTGCGACCAGCGTGCGGCGAGCGCCAATTGCTCTTCTTCGTACTGCTGCATCTGCGCATCGGTGAGGGAGTATTTGCCCTGATAATATTCGCGATACTTCTCGCGGTTAGCGAACTGGCGCTGGCCCGGTGAGTGGTCCATCAGCGACACCAGCGTCACCGGTTCGCGCTGAACCAGTTTTTCAAACAGCGGCAGTGTGGTGTGATGCGGCAGTTCGCAGCGCAGGTGCAGGCGGTGCTCGGCGCGGTTGACGCCGCGTTTCTGCGTCTCTTCGATGGTGTTGATCATCTTCTCCAGATTCTCCAGCCGATCGCCGCCGTCGCGCACGTCGCCAATCGCCACCGCGTCCAGCACGGTGGTGATGCCGCTTGCCACCATCAGCGCGTCGTGGCTGCTCATCGCCGAATGGGCGGGCCAGTCGACTTTCGGGCGCGGGGTGAAGAATTTATCGAGGTTGTCGGTATGCAGCTCAATCAGGCCGGGTAGTAGCCAGCCACCTTCGCCGTCCATCGCTTCTGGCAGGCGGCTCTGGCTTTCGGCAAAGGCGCGGATTTCGCCATCCTGCACCTCCAGCGAACCGTGCACCACCTCGTTTTCCAGCACCAGCTTAACGTTATTGATAATCATGAAGAGGCTCCCATTGGGTGCAGGCGGTCGGCGACGTCATTACGTACAGCTTCGTCATGGAAGATGCCGACGATGGCTGCGCCACGGGCTTTGGCTTCGTGAATCAGTTCCACCACCGCGGCGCTGTTTTTGGCGTCCAGCGAGGCGGTAGGTTCGTCGAGCAGCAGAATGGGGTAGTCGACGATAAAGCCGCGGGCGATGTTGACGCGCTGCTGTTCGCCGCCGGAGAAGGTCGATGGTGCCTGGTGCCACAGGCGTTCCGGCACGTTCAGGCGGGTGAGAAGACGCGCGGCTTTAGCGGCGCAGGCTTCACGCGGAACGCCTGTATCGAGCAGCGGCTGCATCACCACTTCCAGTGCTGAGATACGCGGGATGACGCGCAGAAACTGGCTCACCCAGCCGATGGTAGTTTTGCGGATCTCCACCACTTTGCGCGCTGGCGCGGTGACCAGGTCTACCCATTCGTCACCGTGTTTGATCTGGATTTGCCCTTCGTCGGGCAGATAGTTGGCGTACAGCGAGCGTAGCAGAGTTGATTTGCCGCTGCCGGAATGGCCGTGGAGCACCACGCATTCACCTGCGTTGACGGTGAGCGAGGCGCGTTGTAAGACGGGCAGGCGCACGCCGTTTTGCTGGTGCAGGATGAAGGTTTTACTGACGTTTTGTACGTTAATCATTTTTCGCCTCGTGGTTCGGGTGTCGGATGCGACGCTGACGCGTCTTATCCGACCTACGGGGAGCGCATTTGTAGGCCGGATAAGGCGTTTACGCCGCATCCGGCACCGGCTCAATTCTGCAAAACCGATGACACCAGCAGCTGTGTATACGGATGATGCGGGTCGTCGAGCACGCGGTCGGTTAACCCACTCTCCACCACTTGCCCCTGCTTCATCACCAGCAAACGGTCCGCCAGCAGGCGGGCGACGCCTAAATCATGGGTGACAATCACCACCGCGAGGTTCAGCTCCACCACCAGGCCGCGCAGCAGGTCGAGCAGGCGGGCCTGCACCGACACATCCAGCCCGCCGGTCGGTTCATCCATAAACACCAGCTTCGGATGCGTCACCAGGTTGCGGGCAATCTGCAAACGCTGCTGCATACCGCCGGAAAAGGTGGTCGGCAGGTCGTCGATCCGGTTGGCGGGAATCTCCACCTCTTCCAGCCACTTCTGCGCGGTGGCGCGAATGTCGCCGTAATGACGCGCCCCGGTCGCCATCAACCGCTCGCCGATATTGCCGCCTGCCGAGACCTGACGGCGCAGGCCGTCGAGTGGATGCTGATGCACTACGCCCCATTCGGTGCGCAGCAGGCGACGGCGGTCGGCCTCGCTCATTGCATACAGCGAACGGTTCTCGTAGTGAATCTCCCCCTGCTGCGGCGTCAGACGCGCGGAGATCGACTTCAGCAGCGTGGTCTTCCCGGAGCCGGATTCTCCGACAATGCCCAGCACTTCTCCCGGCCATAAATCAAAAGAGACATCGCTAAAGCCTTTGCCCGGCGCGTAAAGGTGGGTCAGGTTATTGACCGAAAGTAACGGTTTATTCATTGGCTTTTCGCCTCGCTCTGTTGGCGGCAATAATCGGTATCGGAGCAGACAAACATGCGGTTTCCGGCGTCATCCAGCGCCACTTCATCAAGATAGCTGTGGGTCGATCCGCAGATGGCGCATGGCTCATCCCACTGCTGAACGGTGAACGGGTGATCGTCGAAATCGAGACTTTCCACGCGGGTAAACGGCGGCACCGCATAGATGCGCTTCTCGCGCCCTGCGCCGAACAGCTGCAGGGCGGGCATCATGTCCATTTTCGGGTTATCGAATTTCGGGATCGGCGACGGGTCCATTACGTAGCGCCCGTTCACCTTCACCGGATAGGCGTAGGTAGTGGCGATATGACCGAAGCGGGCGATATCTTCATACAGTTTCACCTGCATCACGCCGTACTCTTCCAGCGCGTGCATGGTGCGGGTTTCCGTTTCGCGCGGCTCGATAAAGCGCAGCGGTTCCGGGATTGGCACCTGGAAGATAATGATCTGATCTTCGGTCAGCGGCGTTTCGGGGATGCGGTGACGCGTCTGGATAAGCGTCGCATCGTCCGTACGTTCAGTGGTGTTTACCCCGGTCACGCGCTTAAAGAAGTTGCGAATCGACACGGCGTTGGTGGTGTCATCCGCACCCTGGTCAATCACCTTCAGCACGTCGCTTTCGCCAATCACGCTGGCGGTGAGCTGTATGCCGCCGGTTCCCCAGCCGTATGGCATCGGCATCTCGCGCCCGCCAAACGGCACCTGATAACCGGGGATCGCCACCGCTTTTAAGATAGCGCGGCGGATCATGCGTTTGGTCTGCTCGTCGAGGTAGGCAAAGTTGTAGCCGCTCAGATTAGCCATGGTTCTTCTCCTGTTGCAGACGTTTGAGTAGCTCCAGTTCGGCCTGGAAATCGACGTAGTGGGGGAGTTTGAGGTGCGAGACAAAGCCTGCGGCTTCGACGTTGTCGGCATGTGCCAGCACAAACTCTTCATCCTGCGCCGGGCCTGTCGCGTGCTCGCCGTATTCCGGAGCCTGCAACGCACGATCGACCAGCGCCATTGCCATCGCTTTGCGCTCGCTCATGCCGAATACCAGCCCGTAGCCGCGCGTGAAGTGCGGCGGCTCATCCGGCGGGTCGATAAAACCGTTGACCATTTCACACTCGGTCATCAGTAGTTCGCCGACGTTTACCGCAAATCCCAGCTCTTCCGGCACAATCGACACGTCGATGTAACCACTGCGGATCTCGCCCGCGAACGGGTGATTGCGCCCGTAACCACGCTGGGTGGAGTAGGCCAGCGCCAGCAAATAGCCTTCGTCCCCGCGCATTAATTGTTGCAGGCGGGAGGAGCGTGAGCAGGGGTAAACCGGCGGCGTGCGGGTGATGTCATCCGGCTGTGCGCCGCTATCTTTTTCAAACTTCACCAGCCCCTGACGCGCCAGCAGGCTGAAAACGTGCGGCGACGGCTGTTGTTCGCTGTCGGCGGTGGTCAGCGTCGGCGCTTCACCGTTTGCCAGCAGGGTGAAATCGAGCAGGCGATGGGTGTAGTCGTAGGTTGGGCCAAGCAGCTGGCCGCCGGGAATGTCTTTATAAACCGCCGAAATACGCCGTTCGAGACGCATCTCTGTGGTGTCGAGCGGCTCGCTTACCGCGAGCTTCGCCAGCGTGGTGCGGTAGGCGCGCAGCAGGAAAATTGCTTCGACGTTATCGCCGCTGGCCTGTTTCAGCGCCAGCGCCGCCAGTTCGCGGTCGGCAATGCCGCCTTCGGTCATCACGCGATCCACCGCAAGATTAAGCTGCTGTTCAATCTGGGCGACGCTCAGTTCAGGCAAATCGGTATCGCCCCGGCGTCGGCTCTCTTGCAGGGCGTGAGCGGCGTCGATCGCCTTCTCGCCCCCTTTCACGGCAACGTACATCAGCACACCTCCACATGAGTGGTTCGCGGAATAGCCAGCAGGCGCTCGCCGCAGGTCAGGATCAGGTCGATGCCGAGCGGGAACGGGTGCGGGCGCTCGGTGAGTTCGTGCAGAATGCACTCCGGCAGCTGCGGAGCGATCATTCGTTCTTCGGCAATGCCCGCGCCGGTGAGACGTAACATGCGCCCGCCGCTCAGGCTGGCGACCTGTAAAATCAGCGTTGCACCCGCTTCCGGCGCAACGGCGGTGCCGGTGGAAAGGGCGTTAAGCTGTTCGCTGGAAATCGCCTCATCCGTCACCGCGAAGGTCGCCTGTTCCGGCTGGCTGACCAGCGGCGCGTTGGTATGAAAACGCAGGCTCTGGCTGACGATATCGTTACTCAATGGCGCGGCAAGCCACACCGGCGTGTCGTTATCGGCCAGCGTCAGCAGCACGCTGGTGGTGGCGATATTCAGCGGCTGCCAGCCGCGCTTGAGCTGATGCAGGGCGACAATCACGCCCGGCTCGCTCATGGCCTTTAACAGGCGACGAAAACTGTGCTGGGCATCCTGCACGGGAAGCATAAAAGCGGTTTCCAGGGTCATGCGTTGTCTCCGCGAACCATCGTAAAGAAGTCGACCCGGCTGGCGTTCACTTCGGCCTGGCGTGCGGCAATGCGTGCCATACGGTCAGCGTCCAGCGGGGCAATAAGGGTTTCTGATAAGTTTTGAAAATAGCGAGATTGCTGCATCAGCGCGTCAATCAGCGCGCAGCGTTCGGCGTGCTGTTTGTCGCGCCCCAGCACCCAGCTGTAGCCGAGCGTGCCGTCAGTCAGGCGTACGGCGGCGCGGGTGAGCGTGGCGTCGCCGGCAAAAAAGCGTTCGCCGGTGCCGCCCATCCGCGCCTGAATCTGCACCAGGCCGGTTTCGGCGGCGCGGATAACCTCATAGTCGGCGGTGATGTTCAGTGCTTTCAGGCGGGCTGCCAGTTCAGCCGGTTGGCTGTGCGCCAGTACGGACATCCAGTGCTGGCGGGTCGCGGTATCTGCGTGCATTCAGTGCTCCATAGTGAATTCAATCATGTCGGCGCGCGTCAGGCTGACGGAGTACTCCGCCGGGCTGCTTTCACCGTCACGGTGGTTAAGGGTGCGCACGCACAGCAGCGGCGACATATTCGGAATTTCAAGACGCTGGCACTCTTTGGCCTGGGCGCGACGGGCGCTGATCCGCGTCTGGCTGCGGCGCAGCGCAATTCCGGTTTGCTCGCGCAGAAAATCGTGCAGCGAACCGCTGTCGAAGCGTTGCAGCGTCGGCCAAAGGGTGAGGTCCGCAAAGTAGTGGTCGATTAAACAGAGCGCGACGCCGTTGACGCGACGCAGGGTGCGCAAATGGATAACGTTCTCGCCCTCGGTAATCCCCAGCGCGTCAGCGACGTGACCGGACGCGGGGCGCAATACCGACAGCAGTTTTTCGCTGGTGGGATGGCTACCCTGGTCCAGCAGGTTCTGGCTAAAACGCGCCTGGGCGTTGAGCGGGTAATCGAACGGGCGCATCAGCACCAGCACGCCGACGCCCTGACGGCGCTGTACCCAGCCTTTTTCCACCAGTTGGTCGATGGCGCGGCGCAGGGTGTGGCGGTTCACCTCAAAGCGCGCCGCCAGTTGCTGCTCGGCGGGAAGATAGTCGCCGCAGCGGTAGTGTTGACGAAGCTCCTGCTCAAGTTTTGCGGCTATCTCCTGATAGCGTGTTGGGTAGCTGGTCGGATGTGTAGACAAGTGCATAGATATCAATGCCTCGCTTATCAGATAAAGTGCTTACGCAACCGTTGAGAGAGGAAATCCAGCAGGCTGACCGTGACGATGATAAGCACCATCAGGGCGCAGGTTTGCTGGAACTGGAAACCGCGAATCGCTTCCCACAGGGTGACGCCGATCCCGCCTGCACCGACCATGCCGACGACGGTCGCCGAGCGGACGTTGGATTCGAAGCGATAGAGGGAGTAGGAGATCAGCAGCGGCATTACCTGTGGCAGCACGCCGTAAAGGATCTCTTCCAGCTTGTTGGCGCCGGTGGCGCGAATGCCTTCCACCGGGCCGGGTTCAATCGCTTCCACCGCTTCGGAAAGCAGTTTCGAGAGCACGCCGGTGGTGTGAATAAATAGCGCCAGCACGCCAGCGAACGGTCCGAGACCGACGGCGACCACGAACAGCATGGCGAAGACCATTTCGTTAATGGCGCGGCAGGCGTCCATCAGGCGGCGAACGGGCTGGTAAACCCACCACGGCACCAGGTTTTCGGCGCTCATCAGGCCGAAGGGGATGGAGAGAACCACTGCCAGCGCGGTGCCCCAGACGGCGATTTGCAGCGTGACGGCCATTTCGGTGAGGTAATCCTGCCACTGGCTGAAATCGGGCGGGAAGAAGTCGGCAGCGAAGGTTGCCATGTTGCCGCCGTCTTTAATCAGCGTAAGCGGGGCCATTTCCGCGCCCTGCCACGAGACGACCAGCACGGCGAGAACAACGGCCCAGCTCAGAAGCGAGAACCAGCTACGCTTGGATGGGGCGATGGTGATGGTTTGCATGTTTGGCTCCGTTTAATGTTTTCTCCCTCTCCCTCAAGGGAGAGGGGACCGATCGAGCACATTACTGCACCGCTTTACTCACCGAACTCATCGCGCTTAACGCGTTGTTCAGGCGGTCCAGGTCATCCAGCTGCGCCTGAATCTCGGTGGTTTTCGCCAGCTTGTCCTGCTCATTCAGTCCTTTATTGCTTTTTACGCCCTGCATCTCTTTAAACAGTGCGAGCTGGCGAATCGGCACCAGTTGCAGGTCGCTGGAGGCGCGGAACGGGGCCCAGCCCAGGCGTTCCAGCACCGCTTTCTCTTCCGGCGTTTTTCCGTAGTTCATAAAGAAGTCGTAGATCTTGTCTTTGGTGGTTTCGGAGAGATTCTTGCGCCAGACGATCGGATCGCCTGGGATCAGCGGCGACTTCCAGATCACCTTCAGTTCTTTCAGCTTCTCTGGCGCGGAGGTTTTCAGCTTGTCGAGGTTTTCGGTGTTGTTGGTGGCAACATCCACCTGTTTGTTGGCGACGGCCAGCGCGTTGGTTTCATGCCCAGCGTTGACGGTGCGCTTAAAGTCGCTGGCGGAGATATTGTTTTTGGCAAAGACGTAGTAACCGGGGACGAGGAAGCCAGAGGTGGAGTTAGGATCGCCATTGCCGAAGGTGAGATCTTTCCGCTTCGCCAGCAGATCGTTCAGGTTGTTGATCGGACTATCTTTGTTGACGATCAACACGCTCCAGTAACCTGGCGATCCATCCGCCGCGACCGTCTGGGCGAAGACTTGGCCGTTGGCGCGATCCACCGCTTCCATTGCCGACAGGTTGCCGTACCAGGCGATATCCACTTTATTGAAGCGCATTCCCTGGATAATGCCTGCGTAGTCTGGGGCAAAGAAGGCGTTCACCTTCACGCCCAGCTTCTTCTCCATATCCTGTAAGAATGGCGTCCATTGCGGTTTAAGGTTTTGCTGTGATTCCGTTGAAATAATGCCGAAATTCAGCGCCTTTTCCTGCTCTTCGGCGTGTGCCGGGCTTAACAGGGTGCTGAGGCTGAACATGCTGGTGAAGGCCAGCGAGGCAATTATCTTAGCGTTCATTCGTTTTCCTCAATGATGGGGATGTCAGGCAGCTTTCGCGTTCTCTTCGATGCGATTAATGCTGCGGTAGAGATGGTCAAAACGTTCGTTATCAAACTGTTGGCTGCTGCCGTCGTAGAAAACGTGCCCCTGGCGCAGGGCGACGATGCGTTCGCAGTAGCGCAGGGCGTAATCCACCTGATGCAGCGTGACGACCACGGTGATGCCGTCGTTCTGATTGATGTCGCGCAGGGTGTCCATCACGATGCGGGCGGATTCCGGGTCCAGCGAGGCGATGGGTTCATCGGCCAGAATCACCTTCGCCTGCTGCATCAGCGCGCGGGCAATCGCCACACGCTGCTGCTGTCCGCCGGAGAGGGTGGAAACGCGCTGATGGGCAAAATGCACCATGCCAACGCGGGTCAGCGCCTGTAACGCGCGCTGTTTCTGCTCGCCGGTGAACCAGCTAAAACAGGTGCGCCAGAACGGCGTGCTGCCGAGCGCGCCAATCAGCACGTTCTCCAGTACGCTCAGGCGGTTCACCAGGTTGAATTGTTGGAAGATGTAGCCGGTGTTGGCGCGGCTTTTGCGGATATCGCGCGCCAGACGGCCTTCGCGCTGGACTGTGCGGCCCAGCAGCTCGATATGGCTGCCGGCGGATTTATCGCCGGTAATCAAACCGCTTAAGTGACGTAAAAGGGTGGATTTGCCGGAACCCGACGGCCCAAGCAGAGCCACCATTTCACCGTGATGAATGTTCAGATCAACCGCATGCAGCGCCTGATGCTGATTGAAGGTTTTGGCGAGCTTCTCGACACGGATAATCGTTTGCATGATGCAGCCTCCCTAAAAAAGTGGCTCCATCGTGGCGGATTATTGTGACGATTTGGTTAATTAAAAGTGACTAACAGATGAAGAGTTAACGGGAATTCGATGACAGTGCGGGAGGGCGGGCCTCCCGGCGGATTATTGCGTTGGTTGTTGTTTGACGACATTAATCATCCACGGTACGCCAAATTTATCGGTGACTTTGCCAAAGCCATGCGCCCAGAAAGTTTCCTGCCAGGCCATTTCGATTTTTCCGTTAGCGGCAAGATTGTCAAACCAGCGTTTTCCTTCTTCGACCTGTTGCGAATCGAGCACCAGCGTAAAGCCGGAGTAGCTGGCTTTTCCTGACGGCATGGCATCGCTCATCATGATGTCGCTTCCGGCAATGCGCACGTTGGCATGAGCGATGGCGGTATCGGGAAATTGCATTCCGGAAGGGCAGTTCTCGGCGCTGTCCTGCGCTGATTTTGGCATTTCGCCGAAGCTGATTTTATAGAGCAGTTCAGCGCCCAACGTACGTTGATAATAAGCAATTGCGTCGGCACAGTTACCGGCAAAAGAGAGGTAGGGACTTAACGGCATGATGGTGACCTCAGTTAAGAGAAGCCAGTTAAGTGTAGTTCGAAATTTATACAGATGAGAGGGAAGCCTGATAAGACGCGGTCAGCGTCGCATCAGGCAGTCGGCATCGTTGCCGGATGCGGCGCGAGCGCCTTATCCGGCTTACCGATCACAATACAATCAGTTCTTTTTCACAAACTCAGATTTCAGTTTCATCGGACCAAAACCGTCGATTTTGCAATCGATGTTATGGTCGCCTTCAACCAGGCGGATGTTTTTCACTTTGGTGCCAATTTTCAGCATCGAAGAGCTACCTTTCACCTTCAGATCTTTAATGATGGTAACGCTGTCGCCGTCAGCCAGCAGATTGCCGTTAGCATCTTTAACGATCAGCTCGTCGCTTTCCTGTGCAGGTTCTGCGTCGTTCCATTCGTAGGCACATTCCGGGCAGATGTACATGCCGTTATCTTCGTAAGTGTATTCGGAGTTGCATTTTGGGCAGTGTGGTAATGACATGTGGATTTCCTCAAAAGTCAGCAGGGCAAAAGCGCCAAAAAACGGCAGATTGCCGAAAAAGGCCGCAATTATACACAAAATCCCTGAGTTTGTCGGGGGTACTGCTGATTTTAGACGACGATCGTTTTCATTTGAAAGGAAACGCAAAAAGAAAATAATCTTTTTGCCTCTATTTATTATTTAAGATAATGTTAATGCTCTACTTGTTCTTTTTTTTATTCACATGATATTTTTATCTTTCTGACGTTTTAAACGTATCAGAAGACGTTATTTATTCTGATAAAAAACAACACACTAAATATAAAATTATTTCTTGCAGTAATTATAAAAGCCGAAAACAGAACTCAAAAACAATCTGGCTAAATAAAAGTAACAAAATTTGCTTTAAGGAAGAATTTTCTATGTACACACAGACCCTGTATGAGTTAAGTCAGGAGGCTGAACGCCTGTTACAGCTTTCTCGCCAACAGTTGCAGTTACTGGAAAAAATGTCTCTCTCTGTACCCGGAGACGACGCGCCACAACTGGCTTTACCCTGGAGTCAGCCTAATATCGCCGAACGTCACGCGATGCTGAATAATGAGTTGCGTAAAATTTCCCGACTGGAAATGGTGCTGGCAATTGTCGGTACCATGAAAGCAGGGAAATCAACCACCATTAATGCCATTGTTGGTACGGAGGTTCTGCCTAATCGTAATCGCCCAATGACTGCGCTGCCGACGCTTATTCGCCATACGCCCGGGCAAAAGGAACCGGTACTGCATTTTTCACATGTCGCGCCAATCGATTGTTTAATTCAACAATTACAACAGCGCCTGCGTGATTGCGATATTAAGCATCTGACCGATGTGCTGGAAATAGATAAAGATATGCGTGCGCTTATGCAGCGGATCGAAAATGGCGTCGCTTTCGAAAAATATTATCTGGGTGCCCAGCCTATTTTTCATTGTCTGAAAAGTTTGAATGATTTAGTGCGACTGGCGAAGGCGCTGGACGTCGATTTTCCTTTTTCTGCTTACGCCGCCATTGAGCATATTCCCGTGATTGAAGTGGAGTTTGTCCATCTGGCGGGGCTGGAGAGTTATCCCGGTCAGTTGACGTTACTGGATACCCCCGGGCCAAATGAAGCCGGGCAACCGCATCTGCAAAAAATGCTTAACCAGCAGCTGGCACGCGCCTCGGCGGTACTGGCGGTGCTGGATTATACGCAACTGAAATCGATCTCCGATGAAGAGGTCCGTGAGGCGATTTTGGCGGTGGGGCAATCGGTGCCGCTGTATGTGCTGGTCAATAAGTTCGATCAACAGGATCGTAACAGTGACGACGCCGACCAGGTGCGGGCACTGATTTCCGGGACGCTGATGAAAGGCTGTATTACGCCACAGCAGATATTTCCGGTGTCGTCGATGTGGGGCTACCTGGCGAATCGAGCGCGCCATGAGTTAGCCAACAACGGTAAGTTACCAGCGCCAGAGCAACAACGCTGGGTGGAAGATTTTGCCCATGCTGCGCTCGGCAGGCGCTGGCGTCATGACGATCTGGCGGACCTCGAACATATTCGTCATGCTGCCGATCAGTTGTGGGAAGATTCGCTGTTCGCCCAGCCAATTCAGGCGTTGCTTCATGCCGCTTACGCTAACGCCTCGTTGTATGCTCTGCGATCTGCTGCGCATAAACTGTTGAATTACGCGCAGCAGGCGCGGGGATACCTGGATTTTCGTGCGCACGGGTTAAACGTCGCTTGTGAACAATTGCGGCAAAATATCCATCAGGTCGAAGAAAGTTTGCAGCTATTGCAACTCAATCAGGCGCAGGTGAGCGGCGAGGTTAAACATGAAATCGAGCTGGCCCTGACCTCCGCCAACCACTTTCTGCGTCAACAGCAAGATGCGCTGAATGCGCAGTTAGCCGCCTTGTTTCAGGATGATTCGGAGCCGTTAAGCGAGATTCGTACCTGCTGTGAGACACTGTTACAGACGGCGCAGAACACCATCAGTCGCGACTTTACGCTGCGTTTTGCCGAGCTTGAATCCACCCTTTGCCGGGTGTTAACCGATGTTATTCGGCCCATTGAGCAACAAGTCAAAATGGAATTGAGCGAGTCAGGGTTTCGTCCTGGGTTTCATTTTCCTGTTTTTCACGGCGTAGTTCCCCACTTCAACACTCGCCAGCTGTTCAGTGAAGTCATTTCGCGCCAGGATGCAACGGACGAGCAGAGCACGCGTTTAGGCGTTGTGCGTGAGACTTTTTCGCGCTGGTTGAATCAGCCCGACTGGGGACGGGGAAATGAGAAATCCCCGACAGAAACGGTTGATTACAGTGTGTTGCAACGAGCTTTAAGCGCAGAAGTCGATCTTTATTGCCAACAAATGGCTAAAGTTCTGGCAGAGCAGGTCGATGAATCTGTTACGGCAGGCATGAATACTTTTTTCGCTGAGTTCGCTTCATGTTTGACGGAATTACAGACGCGTTTACGCGAAAGTCTGGCTCTGCGTCAACAAAATGAATCGGTGGTCAGGCTGATGCAGCAGCAATTGCAGCAGACTGTGATGACTCACGGCTGGATTTACACCGACGCCCAGCTGTTACGCGATGATATTCAAACACTTTTCACGGCAGAACGATATTGACCAAGACGTTACTTGACGGCCCCGGTCGCGTGCTGGAGTCGGTTTATCCCCGCTTTTTAGTGGATCTGGCGCAGGGCGATGATGCCCGCCTTCCACAAGCCCATCAGCAGCAGTTTCGTGAACGACTGATGCAGGAACTTCTTGCGCGCGTGCAGCTTCAGACATGGACGAACGGCGGCATGTTAAATGCGCCGCTTAGCCTGCGACTGACAATGGTGGAAAAACTGGCGTCGATGCTGGATCCCGGTCATCTGGCGCTGACGCAGATCGCGCAGCATCTGGCGCTGCTGCAAAAAATGGATCACCGCCAGCACTCTGCTTTCCCGGAGCTCCCCCAGCAAATTGCCGCCTTGTATGAGTGGTTTTCAGCCCGTTGCCGCTGGAAGGAAAAGGCGTTAACGCAACGAGGCCTACTGGTGCAGGCAGGTGATCAGAGCGAGCAAATTTTTACCCGCTGGCGTGCTGGGGCGTATAACGCCTGGTCGTTGCCTGGGCGCTGTTTTATCGTTCTCGAAGAGTTGCGTTGGGGGGCATTTGGCGATGCCTGTCGTCTGGGAAGCCCGCAAGCGGTGGCGTTGTTGCTGGGTGATTTGCGCGTGAAAGCGACACAACATCTGGCAGAGAGTATCAATGCGGCCCCGACCACGCGTCACTATTACCATCAGTGGTTTGCCTCTTCGACCATTCCGACGGGCGGGGATCATGCTGATTTTTTAAGTTGGCTGGGAAAGTGGACCACGGCAGATAAACAACCCGTTTGCTGGTCAGTGACCCAACGCTGGCAAACTGTCGCGCTGGGGATGCCACGACTCTGTTCAGCGCAGCGTCTGGCGGGGGCAATGGTCGAGGAAATCTTCTCTGTAAATTTGGCGTAAATAATCAGTTACATCAATGAGTCCTAAACGAAATCCATGTGTGAAGTTGATCACAAATTTAAACACTGGTAGGGTAAAAAGGTCATTAACTGCCCAATTCAGGCGTCAACTGGTTTGATTGTACATTCCTTAACCGGAGGGTGTAAGCAAACCCGCTACGCTTGTTACAGAGATTGCATCCTGCAATTCCCGCTCCCCTTTTGCGGCCGTCGCGCTGATTTTTCTGGCGTTTGCGGAAATGGGCCAACTCTGCGAGGAAAGCTATGCTGAAAAGGAAAAAAGTAAAACCGATTACCCTTCGTGATGTCACCATTATTGATGACGGTAAACTGCGTAAAGCCATTACCGCAGCATCACTGGGTAATGCAATGGAATGGTTTGATTTTGGTGTTTATGGTTTTGTTGCTTACGCATTAGGTAAAGTTTTTTTCCCGGGGGCTGACCCCAGCGTGCAGATGGTTGCTGCACTTGCCACGTTCTCCGTTCCCTTTCTGATTCGACCGCTTGGCGGACTCTTCTTTGGTATGTTGGGCGATAAATATGGTCGCCAGAAGATCCTCGCTATCACTATTGTGATTATGTCGATCAGTACGTTCTGTATTGGCTTAATACCGTCCTACGACACGATTGGTATTTGGGCACCGATTCTGCTGTTGATCTGTAAGATGGCACAAGGTTTCTCGGTCGGCGGTGAATATACCGGGGCGTCGATATTTGTTGCGGAATACTCCCCTGACCGTAAACGTGGCTTTATGGGCAGCTGGCTGGACTTTGGTTCTATTGCCGGGTTTGTGCTGGGTGCTGGCGTAGTGGTGTTAATTTCGACCATTGTCGGCGAAGCGAACTTCCTCGACTGGGGCTGGCGTATTCCGTTCTTTATTGCTCTGCCGTTAGGGATTATCGGGCTTTACCTGCGCCATGCGCTGGAAGAGACCCCAGCGTTCCAGCAGCATGTCGATAAACTGGAACAGGGCGACCGCGAAGGTTTGCAGGATGGCCCGAAAGTCTCGTTTAAAGAGATTGCCACCAAACACTGGCGCAGCCTGTTGACATGTATTGGTCTGGTAATTGCCACCAACGTGACTTACTACATGTTGCTGACCTATATGCCGAGTTATTTGTCGCATAACCTGCATTACTCCGAAGACCACGGGGTGCTGATTATTATCGCCATTATGATCGGTATGCTGTTTGTCCAGCCGGTGATGGGCTTGCTGAGTGACCGTTTTGGCCGTCGTCCGTTTGTGCTACTTGGTAGTGTTGCCCTGTTTGTGTTGGCGATCCCGGCGTTTATTCTGATTAACAGTAACGTCATCGGCCTGATTTTTGCCGGGTTACTGATGCTGGCGGTGATCCTTAACTGCTTTACGGGCGTTATGGCTTCTACCTTGCCAGCGATGTTCCCGACGCATATCCGTTACAGCGCGCTGGCGGCGGCATTTAATATTTCGGTGCTGGTTGCCGGTCTGACGCCAACACTGGCGGCCTGGCTGGTCGAAAGCTCGCAGAATCTGATGATGCCTGCCTATTACCTGATGGTAGTGGCGGTGATTGGTTTAATCACCGGCGTAACCATGAAAGAGACGGCAAATCGTCCGTTGAAAGGTGCGACACCGGCGGCGTCAGATATACAGGAAGCGAAGGAAATTCTCGTCGAGCATTACGATAATATCGAGCAGAAAATCGATAATATTGACCACGAGATTGCCGATTTGCAGGCGAAACGTACCCGCCTGGTGCAGCAACATCCGCGAATTGATGAATAAGCTGAAACGGATGGCCTGATGTGACGCTGTCTTATCAGGCCAATTGAACTCTTAAGGTTCACTTAATCTCTGACGCGCATACTCTCCTCCAGGTTAACGGAGGAGAGTGCAATGAAAAACCGTGTTTATGAAAGTTTAACTACCGTGTTCAGCGTGCTGGTGGTCAGCAGCTTTCTTTATATCTGGTTTGCCACGTTCTGATCTTTCTTCAGCCGTACCCAGGCCCGCGTGCCGGAAGTCTCTTGCCGGTTTTGCAGGAAAAACTGCCCGTGATGCAACTGTGTAATGCGGCTGACAATACTTAACCCCAGACCAATCCCGCCATAACGGCTGTCCATACGTACAAACGCTTTACTCAACTCCCCGCATTTACTCTCATCAATACCTGGTCCTTCATCTTCAACTGCCATGACCGCTCCGCCATCTTCTTGCAGCTTAATCATAATGTTGCTGCCTTGCGGGCTGTAACGATGGGCGTTTTCTACCAGGTTTCGCAATAACATCCGCAGCAGGGTTGCATCACCCTGAACGGTGATGTCGGCGGCGCTCTCTGGCAATAGCAGGGTTTGCTGTCGCTGGTCGAGCATGGTACTGAGTTCGTCATACGAGGGGAGAATGACATCTTCCAGCAGTTTTACATGTTGATAATTACCGGAAGAAAATGACTGTCCGGCACGCGCCAGTTGCAGCAGCTGGGAGACGCTCTCCATCATCTGATCAAGCCGTGCCACTAACGGTGCTACATCAATGTGATGCGTTTTCGCCAGCAGTTCCAGATGCAAACGCACCCCAGCCAGTGGCGTTCGCAGTTCGTGCGCGACGTCAGCGGTAAACAACCTTTCGTTATCCAGCGTGCTGGTCAGGCGACTGACCAGATCGTTCAACGCCGAAACCACCGCTTCGATTTCGAGGGTGGCGCTGTGAATGGCAATGGGCGTTAAGTTGTCGGCGGTGCGCGCTTCCAGCTCTTTTTGCAGCTCCGCCAGCGGGCGGGTGATGCGGCGTACCGCCTGATAGCAGATAAATAGCGTCAGGCTGACCATAAACACGCCGGGGACAATCAGGCTGGCGACCGCCTCGCGGATCTCACGCATGATGTGGCGATCGTTGTTGCGATTGTCGCGTAGCGCCTGCTCAAACAGCTGAATCTGCTCGGTACTTTCATGCCATAGCCAGAAGACGCTGATCAGCTCAAACACCAACAAAATGGCCCCGATGGTCAATATCAGCCGTTGGCGCAGCGATATTGGTCGGCGCAGAAAATGCATCAGATTCAATTAGTTTTCCTCATTCGCGACCAGCATATAGCCAAAGCCGCGCACGGTGCGGATACGGGCTTTGCCCACTTTGTCGCGCAGATTGTGGATATGCACTTCCAGGGTGTTGGTCGAGGGTTCATTGTCCCAGTTATAGATGTCGTTGTAGAGAATTTCCCGATGCACCGGACTGCCTGCTTTGAGCATTAACCGTGACAGCAGAGCATATTCTTTGGGCGTCAGAATCAACTCTTCACCGCCCATCCATACCTGACGGCGACCCATATTCAGCGTCAGATTGCCAACAATCAGCTCACTTTCGCCCTGATTATTATGGCGTCGTAGCAGGGCGCGGATACGGGCGTGTAACTCTTCCAGCGCAAAAGGCTTCACCAGATAGTCATCGGCACCGACATCCAGCCCGGCGATTTTGTCGGTCAGCGTATCGCGAGCGGTGAGGATCAGTACTGGCAGGGTGTATTTTTTCTGCCGGATACGGGCGAGAAAATGCAGTCCATCTTCGTCGGGTAACCCTAAATCCAGTACCACCAGGCTGTAATGACCGGCCTCAAGGCTTTGTTCCGCCATCCGCGCGGTTGTCACGCCATCGCACGCGTAGCCTTCGGTTTGCGCCGCCAGAATCAATCCCTGCAATAACAGCGTATCGTCTTCAACAATCAGAATTTTCATTCACTCACTCTCCTGCAAGTTTGCAGAATATCATCCGCAGCCTGGTAATACTTCGTCTCAACGCCAGTTAATCCCAATAGCGTGGAGAATAAATTGTCTTGTGAATAGTGTTGCGTTTGCGCCTGTTTTTGCAGGCAGTTCTGGTCAACCTGATACCGTTTTTGATAATCCTCCGACAGCCACAGCAGCATTGGCACCTGTTTTTGGCTATCCGGGGCGATGGCATAAGGCAGACCGTGCAGATAGATGCCATTTTCACCTAACGATTCACCGTGGTCAGAAAGATAAACCAGGCTGGTGGTAAATTTATCCTGATGTTCTTTCAGCAGATTAATCGCTTTATCAACAATATAGTCGACGTAAACCAGCGTGTTGTCGTAAGTGTTCACCAGTTGCTCTTTGCTACAGGTCTGGATCTCATTGGTGTCGCAGGTTGGGGTAAATTTCCTGAACTGCGGCGGATAGCGGTTGTAATAGGTCGGACCGTGGCTGCCGATGGTGTGTAAGACAATCACGCCATCACCCTGCAGGTTATTGATGTACTCTTCCAGCCCGTGGAACAGCACTTCGTCATAGCATTCGCCGTTGATGCACTGACCAGGCAGATTCAGCGCGGTGACGTTCTGGTGAGGCACGCGGTCGCAGGCACCTTTACAGCCGCCATCGTTGTCATTCCACAGCACGTTGATGCCCGCTCGCTGAATGATATCCAGCACGCCTTCCTGGTGCTGTGCCAGCTCTTCTTTGTAATGCTCACGCGGCATATCCGAGAACATGCACGGTACTGAAACTGCCGTTGCCGTGCCGCAAGATGCGGTATTAGGGAAATAGACCACGTTATCTTTCGCCAGCCGCGGGTTAGTTTCACGCGGGTAGCCGTTGAGGGAGAAGTTCTCCGCCCGCGAGGTTTCGCCGACAATCAGGATGGTCAAATTTTTACGTTTTTCGTTCTGCATTAACGGGTTGCGGTGGGCGTCTTCACCAATTCGCACCAGCGGTAGATTTGCCAGTCGCTGATGGGAGTACCATGACCAGCTGGCAACAATGCTGTTAGAGGGGCTTAAGGATTTCACCAGCTCTTTGTTATTGCGGAACAACGAGGCGTAGTCTTTATAAAACAGTGCGGCGACCAGCAAAATCAGTAGTACAGAAACCAGAATATTGGCTCCACGGAAAAGAACACTGCGCAGACGCGAGGTGGCAGGTTTGATTTTTATCCAGCAGGCAATCAGCGCAGCAAGCACGCCGCTGAATCCCAGCGTTAATAACATTTGCGGTGTCATCAGCGCATAACTTTCTGCCGGAGTGGTATCAATAATATTGGCAATCATCGAGCGGTCGATGACGATGCCGTAAGTCATTATGAAATATTGTGCAGCCGCGCCAACCAGAATAAACAGGCAGGCCAGTGGTCGATTAAGCCATAAGAAAGAGCTTAGTGTCAGGACAATATTAATCACGCTGAAAGCGACGACCGGCATCGACAAGAAAACCAGTACGTTATGCAGCGAATCCAGCGGCAGCGCCTGCAACACCTGTTTAAAAAAGGCAATATTCAGGCAGATAGAGATATAAAAAGCGGCCAACAATAGCCAGGCGAGTAAATTCAAAGAGGGTCTTTTTAGTAGGCGCTTCAACATCACGGTGTTTCCATCGAACAAAGTGCGCATATGCTCGCAAAGCAAAATTAAGCCAACCTTAAGTTCTTAAGGTTGGCTTTTATGTTTGCTGGATTAAGGGGAATTAATCTTTGCTTATTGGTGCATCTAAGGGATACGGGTTTTTATGTAGCCGGTTGTAATTCAGCGCATACATGGCGGTGATGACCATCAGGGTGACAAATGACCACATAACCTCTTTCGCTCCGGACCCCACCACGGCCCAGATGCAGTAGAGGAAGGCAATGGTAGTAACTGCCAGATATGCCGGGCGTGCTTTACCAAAGTGACCGTGTCCGAGCAGCAGTAACGCCGCACAGGTGTAAAGATATGGCACCAGTGTAAAGATGACCGAGACGGAAGAAACCAGACCGAACTCTTTGGTCGCGTTTGGTGAAATGCTGCTGAGCTGGAAGATGGTCATCAAAATACCGACGATAATCAGCCCCGCCACTGGCGTACCCGCTTTATTTACACGGGCAAAAATTGGTGGGAACAGTCCGTCATCGGCAGCGGCTTTCGCCGTTTGACCCGCCAGCAACGTCCAGCCGCCCAGTGAACCTAAGCAACCCGCAGCTGCGCAGAAGGAAACAATGGCCCCGGCGGTGTCACCCAACGCCATCCGTGCGGCATCACCGAATGGCGAAGCAGAAACGCGCAGTGCGGCATTAGGGATCATCCCCATAATCGCGGTGGTAGAAAGTACATAGCAAACGGCGGCAATCAATACCCCACCAATGGTGGCGATAGGGACATTGCGTTTCGGGTTTTTCACCACACCTGCGGCAACGGAGGCACTTTCCACACCGATGAACGACCACAGCGTAACGTTAAGGGTACTTTGAATTGCACCGAAGGTGCCCAGGCCGCTGACGTTCCATGCCGCCATATAGGTTTCACCACGGAACCAGAACCAGCCAAATACGGCAATCCCGACGATGGGGATCAGCGCCAGCACGGTGGCAACTGCCTGCACACGGGTGATCATTTTCGGACCGACAATGTTCAGCAGGACGAAGATCCACAGCACCACGACGCAGGTGATGGTTAATACCAATGGATCTTTCAGAATCGGGAAGAAGTAACTTAAATATCCTACGCCAATGACCACCATGGCGATATTGCCGATCCAGCAGGCCAGCCAGTAGAGGACGTTGGTTTGATAACCGAGAAACGGGCCAAAGCAGCGGCGGGCGTAAGCGTAAGAACCACCAGGACTTGGGTCGAGGAACGACATTTTGGCGTATACCATCGAGAGCCCCAGTGCACCGATAATCGTCACCAACCATCCATAAATGGCAATCCCGCCAGTAGAGGCCAGGTTTGCAGGTAACAGAAAAACACCTGACCCCATAATATTCCCCGACACCATCAGGGTGACGGGGATTAAGCCCACTTTGTGAGCATCAGCATCCGAAGACATAATTAAACTCCTGCGAAGGCGAGCTTCGTGACAATAAATTACGTCATATCATACGCCTGCATTCGATAGTTGAATTATTATCGACCGGGTTATCGCTGATGCCGTTATTAATATAGCTCTTCGTTAAGGTTAAAAATCAGGCGACAGTGCGTTCTCTGTGCTGACTAACATAATGCAGCGGCGTCATACCGTAGAAGTCTTTAAAGACAGAAATAAAGTACGACGTACTGTTGTAGCCGCAGGACTGTGATACCTGAGAGATATTTTTACCGTCCATCATTAATTCATTTACGGCATAACGCATGCGGCAGGTGGTGATTATTTGGCTATAACTGGTGTTTTCGCTTTTCAACTTTTTCTTTAACAGACTTGGGCTAAGACATAAACAACTGGCTACCATACTAAGATTCCAGTCTTTGTGAATATCGCTTTCAATAATTTGATAAACGCTGTCACTTACACAATTACGTAACATATACATCATTAATGAAAGGAATTTTTTACTGTCGAGAAAACGGGATAGCACCGTGAATAATAATGCGCGTGTTCGTTCCTTTTCTGACTCAGTTTCTGCGGGCATCATGCTGTGTTGCGCGGCAACGCGAAAGACGTCTGGCGTCAGGCATGGCAGGGTGAGTATGGGCGTAGCGCTACGTTGCCATACTGGTATTTGCGAGAGATCTTTATTCAGAAACCGGAGGTAATCTTTGATGATGTCGTGACTAATATGAGCAACCAAAGTGTTGTTAAGAGAGGAGACGTCGATAATATTATTTTCACAATTTAATAACGCCATATGGTTAGCTTTAAGGCTAATAGGTTCTTTCCCATTCACCCTTATCCAGACATCTTTTTCAGTCAATAAAACAATACAAGGTTGGTCGCTGCAAATCCTCATACATGTACTCCTGAGTGCAAATAAAAGACCAGTTCTCGCTAAAGCAAAGCGATACCGGGAAATGGTTATATAATTGTATGATGAATATAAACATGCATAAAAATAACGAGTTTTACTAATATTACAAATTTTTATAGTAATTTCTCATGTACATATTTTTTTACAGGATAAATAACAGGCAAAAAAAAGCGCGGGGTGGGGCCGCGCAAAAAGTATGACATTTTTGTTTGCAGCAATTTTTATGAAAACGTTGCCATACTCAAAAGGCCTAAGGCCAGGCGGCGTAATGTTATTTAAACAATTACGCCTTCAGCGGAATAGTGGTTACGCTTTCACGCACATAACGTGGTAAATACCGTCAATAATTTCAGTCCCTTCAGTTTCGTGTTCAAATCCAGGGAAATGGTGGTCCCAGGATTGCAGCGAGCGTAAATAACTTACTTGCGGACTGTTTTTATCGCCGAAGTTTTCACCAGACAGCAGCATCGGGATTCCTGGCGGATACGGGATAACTGAGTTTGCCGCGATGCGTCCTGGCAGATTTTCAATGGATACCAGTTCGACATTGTTGTCGACAATCGCGTTGTACGCTTCACGCGGGGTGATTTCCGCCATCGGCAGGCCGGAATAGGCTTCGTTCAACCGTGCGCCAGGGTTGTTTTCTTTCAGCCAGGCAAACATGGTGTCACCCAGATCGTGAATCCCCATGTTCGCGTAAGTGTCAGGATATTGTTCAACAAGTTCCGGCATCACCTGCGCCAGCGGTGTGTTGGCGTCATAGTGGCGTTTGAAGGAGCAAAGGGTGTTAACCAGAGTCCCCCATTTCCCACGGGTTACGCCCATAGAGAACAGGAACATAATTTGGAAGTCAGTGGTGCGGGTAGGCACAATGCCGTGGCGACCAAGCCAGGCAGTGACCAGCGCCGCCGGAACACCGGTTTCTTCCAGTTCACCATCTTCACCCATTCCCGGAGCAAGGATGCTGACTTTAATTGGGTCGAGCATACTCCAGTTATCCGGAATATCTTTGAAGCCGTGCCAGCTTTCGCCCGGATGCATTACCCAGCAGTCCTGAACGGTGGTCAGCAGTTTGGTTGGTGCGTCAGCAAAGTCATAGGTTTTGCCGGTTTGTGGGTCGGTGACGACTTCTTTGTTCCACGGTTTGAAGAACCAGCTACCGTCAGCGGTGAACTCTTTATATAGCCGCGCCATCGCCTGACGGAAATCAACCGCTTCGTCAATCACTTCCTGTGTCAGTGACAGGCCGCTGTTGCCGTCCATCATCGACACCGCCACGTCGTTGGATGCGCAGATGGCATACAGCGGGGAGGTGGTGGCATGCATCATGTAGGCCTGGTTGAAGCGGGAGAAGTTAATCGCCCCACGACCTTCACGTACATGAATATAAGAAGCCTGTGACAGCGCATTCAGCAGTTTGTGGGTGGAGTGGGTGGCGAAAACGGTAGGACCGTTGTGATCGCCTGGTTCGCCGCGCATGGCATAGTGATCGGCATAGATCGGGTTGAAACGTGCATAGCCGTACCAGGCTTCGTCAAAGTGCAGACGATCGGAGGTTTTTTCCAGCAGATCCTGCGCTTCTTTAGCGTTATAACACACGCCGTCATAGGTGCAGTTGGTCACCACGCAGTAAGACGGTTTTTGCCCGGCTTTGTCTTTGGTCAGCGGGCTTTCACTGATTTTCTTCTGCAAGGTTTCAGGTTGCATTTCCTGCGGATAGATTGGCCCGATAATGCCGTAGCGGTTGCGGCTTGGCACCATATAGACCGGTTTCGCGCCTGTCAGCATCAAACCTTGTTCGATGGATTTATGGCAGTTACGGTCAACGACCACGACATCGTTATCGGTCATGCAAGCCTGCATGATGGTGCGGTTAGAGCCGGAAGTACCGACGACTACCGACCAGGAGCGATCGGCACCAAATACGCGTGCGGCATATTTTTCGCTTTCGCCAAATGCGCCAGTATGGTCAAGCAAAGAACCGAGGGAAGTTCGTTCGATGCCCATGTCGGTGCGGAACAGATTTTCACCATAGTAGTCATGGTAGAAACGTCCGGCGGGTGTTTTGGTAAAACCAACGCCGCCCTGGTGGCCTGGCGCTGCCCAGGAATATTCATGGATGTCACTATATTTCATCAGCGCGCTGAACAGTGGCGGCAACAGCTGCTGGCGGTAGCGGGTCATCGCGGCAACGGCGCGTCCGGCGATAAAGTCGGCGGTATCTTCCAGAATCCAGGCGAATTCATCGACAAGCTCCAGCAGATCCCGGTCCATTGCGGCGAGGGCTTTTTCCCGATCGCCCAACAGGAAGACCGGCACGTTTTGTTGGCGCTCATGAAGCTTACCGATCAATTGTCTGACGTTTTGATGTTCGTCCGGATGTTCCATTTGATAGCTGAACATCAGGCAGTCAATGGCTTCGTTTGAAGAGAGAATGGCAAAACCATCATCAAAGGAGGTGGATTTAATCACGGTAACATTTTGCTGGCTTAAAGCATCTGCCAGACGCTCAACGGCGTTACCGACCCAGGTGTCTTGATGGAGAAACTCGCTTTCAACAATTAATACTTTCATCATTGCTTACCCGGTTATGAAGGAATCTTCGTTGCGGGCAAGTATCTTCCGGCCTTTTCGGGCTGTAAAGCGCGTGAAAAACAAACATTTTTGAAATATTTAATTTTATAAACAATACGTTATGTGATTATTTTAAATTATTTTCACTGCTTATTATCGACGGCTAAACTATTTTTTTGGCTGATACTGATATCGTCTTTAGCCGGGAAACGTCTGGCGGCGCTGTTGGCTAAGTTTGCGGTATTGTTGCGGCGACATGCCGACATATTTGCCGAACGTGCTGTAAAAACGACTACTTGAACGAAAGCCTGCCGTCAGGGCAATATCGAGAATACTTTTATCGGTATCGCTCAGTAACGCGCGAACGTGGTTGATGCGCATCGCGGTAATGTACTGTTTCATCGTCAATTGCATGACCCGCTGGAATATCCCCATTGCATAGTTGGCGTTAAGTTTGACGTGCTCAGCCACATCGTTGATGGTCAGCGCCTGATCATAGTTTTCGGCAATAAAGCCCAGCATCTGGCTAACATAAAATTGCGCATGGCGCGAGACGCTGTTTTTGTGTGTGCGCGAGGTTTTATTGACCAGAATCGGTTCCCAGCCAGAGAGGCTAAATCGCTTGAGCATCAGGCCAATTTCATCAATGGCGAGCTGGCGAATTTGCTCGTTCGGACTGTTTAATTCCTGCTGCCAGCGGCGCACTTCAAACGGGCTAAGTTGCTGTGTGGCCAGTGATTTGATCACCATGCCGTGAGTGACGTGGTTAATCAGGTCTTTATCCAGCGGCCAGGAGAGAAACAGATGCATCGGCAGATTAAAAATCGCCATGCTCTGACAGGTTCCGGTATCTGTTAGTTGGTGCGGTGTACAGGCCCAGAACAGCGTGATATGACCCTGATTGATATTCACTTTTTCATTGTTGATCAGGTATTCCACATCGCCATCGAAAGGCACATTCACTTCTACCTGACCATGCCAGTGGCTGGTGGGCATGATATGCGGTGCGCGAAACTCAATCTCCATCCGCTGGTATTCCGAATACAGCGACAGCGGGCTGCGGGTCTGTTTTTCGTCGCTGCTGCACATAAACGTATCTGTATTCATGGATGGCTCTCTTTCCTGGAATATCAGAATTATGGCAGGAGTGAGGGAGGATGACTGCGAGTGGGAGCACGGTTTTCACCCTCTTCCCAGAGAGGCGAGGGGAGCGTCCGAGCATCATGAGGCCGAAAACTCTGCTTTTCAGGTAACTTATTACCATAAACTCAGATTTACTGCTGCTTCACGCAGGATCTGAGTTTATGGGAATGCTCAACCTGGAAGCCGGAGGTTTTCTGCAGATTCGCCTGCCATGATGAAGTTATTCAAGCAAGCCAGGAGATCTGCATGATGACTGCACCCAAAATTACATTTATCGGCGCTGGTTCGACGATTTTCGTTAAAAATATTCTTGGTGATGTGTTCCATCGCGAGGCGCTGAAAACGGCGCATATTGCCCTGATGGACATTGATCCCACCCGCCTGGAAGAGTCGCATATTGTGGTGCGTAAGCTGATGGATTCAGCAGGGGCCAGCGGCAAAATCACCTGCCACACCCAACAGAAAGAAGCCTTACAGGATGCCGATTTTGTCGTGGTGGCATTTCAGATTGGCGGTTATGAACCTTGCACGGTGACTGATTTCGAGGTCTGTAAGCGGCATGGTCTGGAACAAACCATTGCCGATACGTTGGGGCCGGGCGGTATTATGCGCGCGCTACGTACCATTCCGCATCTGTGGCAAATTTGCGAGGACATGACGGAAGTCTGCCCCGATGCCACCATGCTCAACTATGTTAACCCAATGGCGATGAATACCTGGGCGATGTATGCCCGCTATCCGCATATCAAACAGGTCGGGCTGTGCCATTCGGTGCAGGGAACGGCGGAAGAGCTGGCGCGTGACCTCAATATCGACCCAGCTACGCTGCGTTACCGTTGCGCAGGTATCAACCATATGGCGTTTTACCTGGAGCTGGAGCGCAAAACCGCCGACGGCAGTTATGTGAATCTCTACCCGGAACTGCTGGCGGCTTATGAAGCAGGGCAGGCACCGAAGCCGAATATTCATGGCAATACTCGCTGCCAGAATATTGTGCGCTACGAAATGTTCAAAAAGCTGGGCTACTTCGTCACGGAATCGTCAGAACATTTTGCTGAGTACACACCGTGGTTTATTAAGCCAGGTCGTGAGGATTTGATTGAGCGTTATAAAGTACCGCTGGATGAGTACCCGAAACGCTGCGTCGAGCAGCTGGCGAACTGGCATAAAGAGCTGGAGGAGTATAAAAACGCCTCCCGGATTGATATTAAACCGTCACGGGAATATGCCAGCACAATCATGAACGCTATCTGGACTGGCGAGCCGAGTGTGATTTACGGCAACGTCCGTAACGATGGTTTGATTGATAACCTGCCACAAGGATGTTGCGTGGAAGTAGCCTGTCTGGTTGATGCTAATGGCATTCAGCCGACCAAAGTCGGTACGCTACCTTCGCATCTGGCCGCCCTGATGCAAACCAACATCAACGTACAGACGCTGCTGACCGAAGCTATTCTTACGGAAAATCGCGACCGTGTTTACCACGCCGCGATGATGGACCCGCATACTGCTGCCGTGCTGGGCATTGATGAAATATATGCTCTTGTTGACGACCTGATTGCCGCCCACGGCGACTGGCTGCCAGGCTGGTTGCACCGTTAAAACGCGACTAAACGCTACTGCGCCGGGGGATTTATTCCGGCGCACACCTCTGACGATACCAATAACAGAAGGCGGGCGTTGGTAACAGCGACCCGATACCCTATGAGCATTTCAATGACTACAAAACTCAGTTATGGACTTGGAGCGTTCGGGAAGGATTTTGCGATCGGCATTGTGTATATGTACCTCATGTATTACTACACCGATGTCGTTGGGCTGTCTGTGGGTTTGGTCGGTACTTTGTTTCTGGTGGCGAGGATCTGGGATGCTATTAACGATCCGATTATGGGATGGATTGTAAATGCTACGCGATCGCGATGGGGTAAGTTCAAACCCTGGATCCTGATCGGTACGTTGGCAAACTCTGTAATCTTATTTCTCCTCTTTAGTGCGCATCTGTTTGAAGGTACTACTCAGATTGTCTTTGTTTGCGTGACCTACATCCTCTGGGGCATGACTTACACCATTATGGATATTCCCTTCTGGTCGCTGGTTCCAACCATCACGCTCGATAAACGTGAGCGCGAACAACTGGTTCCTTATCCGCGTTTTTTTGCCAGTCTGGCAGGCTTTGTTACGGCAGGTGTGACGCTACCATTTGTTAATTATGTCGGCGGTGGCGATCGGGGATTTGGCTTTCAGATGTTCACTCTGGTACTAATCGCCTTTTTTATTGTTTCAACCATCATCACTCTGCGCAATGTGCATGAAGTCTTTTCGTCAGACAATCAACCGTCTGCTGAAGGAAGCCATCTGACACTTAAAGCCATCGTTGCGCTAATTTATAAAAACGATCAGCTTTCATGCCTCTTGGGTATGGCTCTTGCTTATAATGTAGCCAGCAACATTATTACCGGATTTGCTATCTATTATTTCTCATATGTTATCGGTGATGCGGATTTGTTCCCCTATTATCTGTCGTATGCGGGAGCTGCTAACCTGGTGACGTTAGTATTCTTCCCACGCTTAGTTAAATCATTATCCCGACGCATTTTATGGGCCGGAGCATCTATTCTTCCGGTGTTAAGCTGTGGTGTTCTCCTGTTAATGGCATTAATGAGCTATCACAACGTCGTCCTCATTGTGATTGCGGGTATTTTGCTGAATGTGGGAACGGCGCTTTTCTGGGTATTACAGGTCATCATGGTGGCAGATACCGTTGATTACGGTGAATATAAATTGCACGTACGCTGTGAAAGTATCGCTTACTCCGTGCAGACTATGGTGGTGAAGGGCGGTTCAGCCTTTGCGGCTTTTTTCATTGCGGTTGTGTTAGGGATGATTGGCTATGTACCGAATGTTGAACAGTCTACGCAAGCCCTATTAGGTATGCAGTTTATTATGATTGCTCTACCAACTCTGTTTTTCATGGTAACGCTGATTCTCTACTTCCGTTTCTATCGCCTCAATGGCGACACGCTGCGCAGGATCCAGATTCATCTGCTGGATAAATATCGCAAAGTACCGCCCGAGCCTGTTCATGCTGATATTCCGGTCGGTGCAGTGAGTGATGTGAAAGCCTGACGTGGACAATAGCTAACGAAAATGGCCTGATGCGATATGTTTATCAGGCCACGTCTTAATGTAATGCTTTGGATTTGCAAATTTTGTAGACCGGATAAGGAATTCACGCCGCATCCGGCATCAACAAAGCGCACGTTGTTATCCGGTTATCAAGCCAAAGCGCCGTAGCTGGCGGCAATGAAAGCGAGCGAGGAATATCACCGTCGTTAATGCGCCAAGCAGCGCGCAGAACATATCGGATTGCGTGTCCCACTGGTCGCCCTGGGTGCCGAGAAAATCATCCGCTCCCTGGCCCATTGCCAGCGCCGCCCACCACTCGATTAATTCATACATCGCGCTTATCGCCAGCGCCACGCAGCAGACCAGGAACGCCACCATTTTACGTCCGCGCACGTACATCCCGCGCACGAGAATTTCTCGTGCCACCAGTGCAGGCACCAGCCCCTGGAAAAAATGCCCCAGCTTGTCATACGGATTACGGCTCAACCCCAGCCATTCCTGCACCTCAAAACCGATGGGGACTTTCGCGTAGGTGTATTGCCCGCCGACCATCAGGATGATGGCGTGAAAGAAAATGAGCGTATAGAGCAGCGGCGTTAACGGATAACGTTTAGCGGTGGCAAGCAGTAGCGGCACGACAATAATCACCGGTGTCACTTCCATCAGCCAGGTGAGTTTGTCATGGGCCGAAATGCCGGTATAAATCAGGATTAACGTTAGCGCCAGTGCGCCGGTGTTAAGAATTAACGGCTTGAGTGTGCGGGTCATGGTGAGTTCGCAAGTCAGGGAAAATACTGACTATTCACCAGCAAGCGTGAAATTACAATCGCAAAAGAGGTGGCCCAGGGGGATCACCTGGCAGCATGCTGCCAGGCGCTGGGCCGAAGAGGTTACTTAGTGCAGTTCGCGCACTGTTTGTTGACGATCTGCTGGAAGAAGTCGTTACCTTTGTCATCGACCAGGATAAACGCCGGGAAATCTTCTACTTCGATTTTCCAGATAGCTTCCATACCCAGCTCCGGATAAGCGACGCATTCCAGATGCTTGATGCTCTGCTGCGCCAGTACCGCCGCCGGACCGCCGATGCTACCGAGGTAGAAGCCGCCGTGTTTATGACACGCGTCGGTAACCTGCTGACTGCGGTTACCTTTCGCCAGCATGATCATGCTGCCGCCGTGGGATTGCAGCAGATCCACGTAGGAGTCCATACGGCCTGCGGTGGTTGGGCCAAGTGAACCTGATGGATAACCGGCAGGGGTTTTCGCCGGACCCGCGTAGTAGATCGGGTGATCTTTGATGTACTGCGGAAGTTCTTTACCGGCGTCAATCAGCTCTTTCAGCTTGGCGTGTGCAATATCTCGGCCCACGATAATGGTGCCGGTGAGCGACAAACGAGTGGATACCGGGTATTGCGAAAGCTGGGCGAGGATCTCTTTCATCGGGCGGTTAAGGTCAACTTTCACCGCTTCGCCTTCACCGGCCTGGCGCAGTTCTTGTGGAATGTACTGGCCTGGGTTGTGTTCCAGTTTTTCGATCCAGATACCTTCGCGGTTGATTTTCGCTTTAATGTTACGGTCAGCGGAGCAGGAGACGCCCATGCCGACCGGGCAGGATGCGCCGTGACGTGGCAGACGGATAACGCGAATGTCGTGCGCGAAGTATTTACCGCCAAACTGCGCGCCAAGACCGAGTTTCTGGGCCTCTTCCAGCAGTTCCTGTTCCAGCTGGACATCGCGGAACGCCTGACCATGTTCGTTCCCTTCCGTCGGCAGTTCATCGTAATAGTGAGCGCTTGCTAACTTGACGGTTTTCAGGTTGGTTTCCGCAGACGTACCGCCAATCACAAACGCGATATGGTACGGCGGGCAGGCTGCAGTACCGAGGGTACGCATTTTCTCGACGAGGAAGTTTTTCAGTTTGCCGGGAGTCAGCAGGGCTTTGGTTTCCTGGTAGAGATACGTTTTGTTGGCAGAGCCGCCGCCTTTCGCAACGCAAAGGAATTTGTACTCATCGCCATCTACCGCGTACAGGTCGATTTGCGCAGGCAGGTTAGTGCCGGTGTTGACCTCTTTGTACATGTCCAGCGCCGCATTCTGTGAATAGCGCAGGTTATCTTCGATATAGGTGTTATAGACGCCTTTCGACAGCGCTTCTTCATCACCGCCGCCGGTCCACACGCGCTGGCCTTTTTTACCGACGATGATCGCGGTGCCGGTATCCTGGCAGGTCGGCAGCACGCCTTTGGCGGCGATTTCGGAGTTTCTTAAGAATTGCAGCGCCACGTACTTGTCGTTTTCGCTGGCTTCTGGATCGTGAAGAATAGCCGCAACCTGTTTCTGGTGTGCCGGGCGGAGCATAAAAGAAGCGTCGTGAAAGGCTTGCTGCGCCAGCAGGGTCAGGGCTTCTGGTTCCACTTTCAGGATGGTTTCGCCGTCGAAGTCGGCAACGCTAACGTAATCGGAAGTGAGTAGATAGTATTCGGTATTGTCTTTCCCCATCGGGAAAGGTGCCTGGTAGATAAAGGGTTTGTTTGACATAGCTTCCAGCCTGTAACTCTGTATTTGTTATTCGAAAATGGCGTGCCGCGTAGTCACGGGCGGCACGCAAAGTGCATTTATAAGAACCCGTACATCGCGGCGAAGATCCAGCCGAAGACGCACGATACGCTCACACCAATCAACCCCGGCAGAATAAAGCTGTGGTTGATGACGAAGCGACCGATGTGGGTGGTGCCGGAACGGTCAAACTGAATCGCTGCCAGATCGCTCGGATAAGTCGGCAGGATGTAATAACCGTAGCAAGCCGGTGCTGAAGCCACGATGTATGCCGGATCAACGCCGATCGCCAGCGCGACCGGAACAATCGCCGCCAGCGCCGCAGCCTGAGAGTTTACAAACTTGGAAACCAGCAGCAGAACAATGGCATAGGCCCACGGATACTCTTTCACCATTTCACCCAGTACGCCCTGAATTTCAGACATATGCGCACCGAACATGGTTTCTGCCATCCATGCGATACCGTACACCGCCACGATGGCGATCATACCGGAACGGAAGACTTCGTTTTTTGAGATAGACGCGGGATTGGTTTTGGTCAGGATAATAATCAGCGCCCCGGTCAGCAGCATAAACATCTGAATAACCAGTACCATCGACAGCGGTTTGCCGCCGAAGGATGGACGCAGGTCCGAATCAGCACCAAGAAGTGCGACTACAGCGATTGCACCGAGGAAAATCCACATTGCCAGCCAGTTGCTTTTCGGCAGTTTTTTATCGAGCAGCGTCGCGGTATCACCGTAAACATACTCACGGTTTTCCGGTACGGAGATGAATTTCTGGAACTCTTCGTCTTTATCCAGATCTTTACCGCGGAACCAGCTGAAGATACCGATCGCCAGGATACCGATTAACGTCGATGGAATGGTGATTGCCAGCAGGTCGAGGAACTCAAGATGGCGACCATCAAAGGTGACATTACCCAGCATTGCAACCAGAGACACGACCGCAACCGACACCGGACTGGCGATAATCCCCATCTGTGCACCGATAGAACTTGCCGCCATCGGACGTTCCGGACGGATGTTGTTCTTAATGGCGACGTCGTAGATGATCGGCAGAATGGTGTAAACCACATGACCCGTACCGCAAAGAATGGTCAGTGTACAGGTCACAAACGGCGCGACAATTGAGACATATTTCGGGTTGCGGCGCAGCAACTTCTCGGCAATTTGCAGCATGACATCAAGACCGCCCGAAGCTTGCAAGGTCGCCGATGCCGCCACCACCGCAATGATAACCAGCATGACATCAACTGGTGGTTTACCTGGCTGAAGGTGGAAGACGAAGACCAGAATGACCAGACCGATACCGCCTAATAAACCCAGCGCGATACCACCCTTTCTGGCACCATAAAACAGACATATCAGTATTATGATAAGTTGGATAGTAAATAACATGTGTGAACCCTCGCGATAATCCTATTTAAATTTTTGCTGAATAGATCACAGTCACGTTCTGTTTTGTATGAACTGTTTTCAGAGCCTGACTAAATATCCGTTTGGTCGTTACCGGCTTTAGCAAATACCTCACAGTGAATATTGGCTGATTAAAGCAGCGGCAAATTTATGCACTGTGATAAGCGGCTTTTTCAGAGAGAAAGACTCTCTGGCGATGGGTTTATAGTTTGTACTGCGCAGATGTTAATGTTTTGTTTGCTGTTATCTTATTGATATTTATCGGTCTATTTTTTGTTCTCAGGGCAGATGTCATTAGGTTTATAGATTAATCTGATCTACCCATTTGTGGGTAAAAATACACATAATGCGGGTGACATAATAGTTAATTAACTTTTGTTAGCGTTTTGAAATTAAAAACACCGTTCACCTGAAGAGATATTAATTTTTAGCGATGATGGAGGGATAATTATATTTGATCTGGCACAAGTTTTACTGATGAAGGATGTAACTTGTGCCAGGGGTATTTTGCATTACGGTAATAATTATTACTTACAGATAACCAGCGATCCGTTATTGGCAATATTGTTTCAGTAGTGAGTAGTGTTCTGCCTGAATACGGTAACGGTAAACTGGACGCCCCGTGACGCCATAATGGATACTGGTGAACAAGATGTGGCAGTTGACCAGCCAGATGAGGTATTTACGGCAGGAAACACGCGAGATGTTAACCTCGTTAGCCAGCTCGTCGGTTGAAAACTCATAGTCCTGATGCGCGTCAATCCACTGGCACAGCGTGCGTAACGTCTGCGGCGTTAAGCCTTTTGGCAAGCGACGAGGATCCTGTTCGTTGGAGCTGCTGCCGTGGATTAGCTGATCAAGCTCGGCCTGGTCATAATACTGATGTTTTTCCAGCGCCATTTTCTTTTGCCGCCAGCCGGTGAGCGCCTCTTCAAAGCGGGAAGCCTGGAAGGGTTTGATCAGGTAATCCACGACACCGTAATGCAGCGAATCTTTAATGGTTGCCGCATCGGCTGCGGAGGAGATGACAATCACATCACTTTTGCAACGCGCGTTATGCAGGACAGGCAGTAAATCGAGCCCGTTCTCTTTTTGCATATAGATATCGAGCAATATCAGGTCGATAGGCGTATCGCTATTGAAGATAATCTCTTTGGCTTTCTCCAGCGTCGAGGCTGTTCCACAGCATTGAAAGCCTGGGATTTGTGCTACGTATCGGCGATTCAGCTCCGCGACCATTGCGTCGTCATCGATAATTAATACATTGATCATCTGTTCGACCTCTCCCCGTCCCAGGGTATCTGGACAAAAAATTGTGTGAAAATCCCGGGTTCCGATTCCACGGCGATGCTGCCGCCGAGATTTTCTACCTGTTGTTTGACAAGTGCTAAACCGACGCCTCGCTCGCTTCCTTTTGTCGAGACACCTTTGTCAAAAATGTGATCGATTTTGTCGGGTGCGATCCCCGGTCCATCATCGTTAACTTCGCAGTGCAGCCAGCCGTGACGGTAGTGCAATGTTACGCTAATTTCGCCACCGGGTTCCGGCCCTAATGCTTCCAGCGCGTTTTCTATCAGATTTCCCAATGTGGTAATCAGCGTCGCGACTTGGTCCTCACTGCCGCTGTCTGGCAGCAGGCTTTCACTGTTTAAAATCAGCGTATGGCCTAAATCGGTCGCGCGGTTAATCTTGCTGATTAAAAAACCAGCGATAACCGGAGATTTGATCTTACCCAGCAGAGAGCCAATCTCTTCCTGATAGTTATTGGCTGTTTTGAGAATGTAATCTTCCAACTGCTTATAACTCTTCAGATGCAATAATCCGAGAATCACATGCAATTTATTCATAAATTCGTGGGATCGTTCACGAAGTGCATCAGCATAGTTGACCAGACCGTCGAGTCGCTGCATCAGTTTACGAACTTCAGTTTTGTCCCTGAAGGTTGAAATGGCACCGATGATAACGCCATTACTGCGCACCGGAACGGTGTTGATCAGTAATAGCCGGTCTTTAATCGTAATCTCTTCGTCGCGGCGCGGCGTACCGTCGCGTAACACTTCCGAGACATCTACCACCTGTGACCATGAGTGGCTTAGCGTCGACAGTTTCTCATCGTCCTGCGACTTACGGTAATTCAGCAATTCTTGTGCGGCATCGTTGATCAGCGTGACCTCGCCGCGATCGTCCACGGCAACGACGCCTTCTTTGATAGACTGCAACATGGCCTGGCGCTGCTCAAACAGCGTGGAGATTTCGTAGGGTTCCAGGCCGAAAAGGATTTTTTTCAGTACCTTAACCAGAATGCAGGTGCCAATCAGTCCGACCAGCATGCCAAATAATACCGACCAGATAATGCTCCAGCGACTGTCATTGATTTGTTGGGTCACGCGGCTTAACTCAAGGCCGATCGCCACCACGCCAATTTGTTTATGATTTTCATCGTAGATGGGGGTAAATACGCGTAAAGCCTGTGCCAGAAAACCGCGATTGATAGCGACATTTTCTTTGCCATTCAGCGCTTTAAGGATGTCATCACCTTTAAATGGCTGACCAATACGCTGGGCTTCAGGATGCGAGTAGCGAAGACTTTGCATATCGGTAACGACAATAAACAGCAGATCGTTGCGTTTGCGCACGGCTTCCGCGATGGCCTGGATTCCGCTCTCCTGCGGTTTTTTCTGCAAGCCCTGACGGATTTCCGGCGAGTCGGCGAGGGTACGCGCCATTGCCAGTGCCTTGTTGGCCAGCCCGTCTCGCGTCATATCACTGATTTGCGAGAAGTAAATCAGATGCACCACCAATAGCACCGAGAACAGTACCGCGCTGACCATTAAGATCACTGTGGTACTCAATTTCATCGGACGTTTGCGTAACATGCGGTAGGGCAATGAATGTCTCATCAGCTTCCTTGTGTGACAAATTTCTTAAGCATTATCTCTGATGAGGCGGGTAATTCAAAGGGAGTAAGAATGATTGGCTATATAGGGGAAGAGACTCTGGCAACGGAAACTGCCAGTGCTGTATGAAGATTCCAGGGCTATGCTTATAGCGATAATCATACTGATGAGAGAGGGAAAGTCATGGATCAGGCGCTACTGGACGAGGGTTATCGCTGTTATACCGGCGAAAAGATCGATGTCTATTTCAACACTGCGATATGTCAGCATTCTGGCAATTGCGTACGTGGCAACGGCAAGTTATTTAATCTCAAACGAAAGCCGTGGATCATGCCGGATGAAGTCGACGTCGTCACTGTGGTTAAAGTGATTGATACGTGCCCGAGCGGCGCGCTGAAATGCCGTCATAAATAAGCGAGGGTAAAATGGAAATACGCGAAGGCCACAATAAATTTTACATTAATGACGAACAGGGCAAGCAAATCGCTGAAATTGTCTTTGTGCCGACCGGAGAGAATTTAGCGATTATCGAACATACCGATGTCGATGAAAGCCTGAAAGGGCAGGGGATTGGTAAACAGCTGGTTGCGAAAGTCGTGGAAAAAATGCGTCGGGAAAAACGAAAAATTATCCCACTATGCCCATTTGCGAAACACGAATTTGATAAAACGCGGGAGTATGATGATATTCGCAGTTGATGGGAGAGTACAGAGTCACGATATTTTTCATGCTCTCCGCGGAGTGATGCAGGAGAGCATCTGAAGGGTAGGGGGATGCACAAAGAATGGGCAGAGAGCGCGTTTTTTTGTCCCAAGTCATCCCCTTTACTGAGCAAAAAAAAGAATATCTCCTATATGAGAATCATCAATCGGGGTTAATAAGTTTTGCGTCCCCAGAGCATTCAATATTGATAGGAGTCATATTATGGAAGGTAAAAACAAGTTCAATACTTATGTTGTTTCTTTTGATTATCCATCATCTTATTCCTCAGTGTTCTTAAGGTTAAGATCATTGATGTATGATATGAATTTCTCCTCTATCGTGGCTGATGAATATGGGATACCACGACAATTGAATGAAAACTCCTTCGCAATAACGACATCGTTAGCCGCAAGTGAAATCGAAGATTTAATCAGGCTTAAATGCTTAGACTTACCGGATATTGATTTTGACCTCAACATTATGACAGTTGATGACTATTTCCGTCAGTTTTACAAGTAGCCAGGAAGGATAAGAAGAACATAAAAAATGGCACTATTCTCTAAAATATTAATTTTTTATGTGATTGGTGTGAACATATCCTTTGTCATTATCTGGTTTATCTCACATGAGAAAACACATATTCGTTTACTTAGTGCATTCCTGGTCGGAATAACCTGGCCAATGAGTCTGCCTGTGGCATTACTTTTTTCTCTCTTTTACGAGCTGTAGTTGAGTGGACCCGCTGGTTATCGTGAAACGAAGCGTCTCTCCTCAAAACTGGATTTGCGGAACGACGAACGAAGCAGTCGCCTGACTGCTTCGTTCATTAAAGTGAAATTTATTTCTGTGGGCGCATCGCCGGGAAGAGAATAACGTCGCGAATAGTATGACTGTTTGTAAACAGCATAATCATTCGGTCGATACCAATACCCAGACCAGCGGTTGGCGGCAGACCATATTCCAGCGCAGTCACGTAATCTTCGTCATAGAACATGGCTTCGTCGTCACCTGCAGCTTTAGCGTTAACCTGTTCCTGGAAACGTTCAGCCTGATCTTCTGCGTCGTTTAATTCGCTAAAACCATTACCGATTTCACGACCACCGATGAAGAATTCAAAACGGTCGGTGATTTCCGGGTTAACATCATTACGGCGCGCCAGCGGTGACACTTCTGCCGGATATTCCGTAATAAAGGTTGGCTGAATCAGATGTGCTTCTGCCACTTCATCAAAGATCTCCGTGACAATACGTCCCAGCCCCCAGCTTTTCTCTACCGTAATTCCGATAGATTCAGCTAATGCTTTAGCAGCATCAAAATTATCCAGGTCGGCCATATCGGTTTCTGGACGATATTTTTTGATTGCTTCGCGCATGGTGAGTTTTTCAAACGGTTTGCCGAAATCAAACACATGCTCGCCATAAGTGACTTTAGTGGTACCCAGAACCTCTTGTGCCAGGGTGCGGAACAGGGACTCTGTCAGTTCAATCAAATCGTGGTAATCCGCATACGCCATGTAGAGTTCCATCATTGTGAACTCAGGATTATGGCGAACAGAAATACCTTCATTACGGAAGTTACGGTTGATTTCGAATACCCGTTCAAAACCGCCTACAACCAGACGTTTCAGATACAGCTCCGGCGCGATACGCAGGTACATATCTAAATCCAGAGCGTTATGATGGGTAATAAACGGGCGAGCAGATGCCCCACCTGGAATTACCTGCATCATCGGGGTTTCTACTTCCATAAAGCCGCGCGCGACCATGAACTGGCGGATAGCGGCCAGAATTTTTGAACGGACAACAAACGTTTGACGGGATTTATCGTTAGCGATGAGGTCCAGATAACGTTGACGATAACGGACTTCCTGATCCTGCAGACCATGGAATTTATCTGGTAAAGGACGTAGTGCTTTTGTCAGCAGGCGCAACTCAGTACAGTGAATGGAAAGCTCACCGGTTTGCGTCTTAAACAGCGTACCGCGGGCACCGATAATGTCACCCAGATCCCATTTTTTAAACTGATCGTTATAAACACCTTCTGGCAGGCTATCTCTTGCAACGTACAGTTGAATACGGTCACCGACATCCTGCAACGTTACAAAGGAGGCTTTCCCCATGATACGACGGGTCATCATTCGGCCAGCAACCGAGACTTCAATGTTTAAGGATTCCAGTTCCTGGTTATCCTTCGCATCAAACTCTTCGTGCAGCTGGTCAGAGGTATGGTCGCGGCGAAAATCATTGGGAAACGCCACACCTTGCTGACGTAGTGCCGCCAGTTTTTCGCGGCGATTTCTCAGTTCATCGTTAAAATCAATAGCCTCATTGGCTCCCCGTGTTTCTTGTTCAGACATTTTGGTTCCTCTAAATCCAGCTTTCAATTTAGCGTAGATAAAGAGACAGATCGGTACACTGTATTATCTGCCTCGACTATTAATAACTCAGTTTATCTTATCGAAACTAACGCTTACCTCAAGTTGATATCACTAATAAATAACCATCAAAATGGTTTAAATGACTTATTAATCTAGATTTGCTAGTGTTATAAACTGAAAGTTAATTTATTCATAACCAATTGTTTTTACGACAGTTAATCGTTGCTCTCCTGTATCATATTCGTCGGCGTGCTAAACAGAAAACGGGTAGCAAAGGCCAATACGACGATGATCGCGACACAAGCCAACGTCCACTCTCCCATCTGAGAAAAGAATCGCTGGTAAGCTGCAATTGCCATACCGCTAATTTGCGACTCTGTCGTCTGCTGTGCCACGACGCCTGCCAGCCAGTTGGCGACCGCGCCTGTTGCCAGCATATAAATACCGGTTAATACGCCAGACATTTTCAGACGCGTGATTTGCGCAATCGCCACCGGGTCAATAAAGAGTTCGGCAAAGCCCATTAGCGCCAACCCGGATATCATCACGCCCATTGACGCTTGACCGTCAGCCGCTGCATGTCGGGCATCAAATGCCAACAACATAAAGCCACAAGCCATCAGCAGTAAGCCAAAGGCAAACTTCAGCCAGACGCGCAATGTTGAGTTGCCGCGGCTTTCTGGCGACGCCAGCCAGGCCAGTACAACCCCAGCGAGCATCACCGCAATTGCATTCACCGACTGGAATAGTGCTGTAGGTACTTCAATATTGAATGCCTGACGATTCACAAAGCGATCGATAAACAAGCTGATGGTACTGCCGCCCTGTTGTGCCAGTACCCAGAACAATGTCCCGACAAACATCAACAATACAATTTGCCAAAGAGCACGGCGGTGTTCGGGGAATTTGACCATCATGCGGGCAATGATTTGTGCGGCAATGAGGCAAACGATCGCCAGCAAATATCCGGACCAGTCGTTCTCCAGCAGCAGGGTAAAAAATACTGGGGCTAAACAGAGCATCACCACTAACCAGCTCCATACTGGTAAGGCAAATTTCACGCTAGTGAGCGCTTTTTTATCCATACTACGCGTGGACTGGAAATGACGATGCCCGCTTAAGAAAATCAACAAACCGATAAACATGCCGCCACCCGCAAGGGCAAAGCCAACATGCCATCCATACCACTGAGCAGCCAGGCCGCAGGCGATTGGGGCGGCGATAGAACCGATATTGCCCGCAGCATACAGCAGCGAAAAACCGCCATCACGTCGATGATCGTTCTCGTCGTAGAGCTCGCCAAGCAAACAGCTGATGTTTGATTTGAATAAACCGTAGCCACAAATAATGATTGCCAGCGCCAGATACAGGCTAAAGGTTGAATTTGTATCAATGCCCAGCACCACATGGCCAAGGGTCATTAACAGCGCGCCGGCAATCACTGCAGTGCGGTTGCCGAGCAGGCGGTCGGCAAGCCAGCCGCCGAGAATAGGGGTAACGTAAACCAGAGAAGCATATGCGCTGAACAGGCTGATGGCATGGTTATCATCAAAACCAAGCTGATGGGTGAGATAGAGAATGAGTAAGGCACGCATGCCGTAAAAACTGAAGTACTCCCAGATTTGGATCGCCACGATATAGTATATCGCGCGCGGCTGTGAGGGTGTTTTCATGTGTTCTCCTTATGAGCAAAAAAGGGAAGTGGCAAGCCACTTCCCTTGTACGAGCTAATTATTTTTTGCTTTCTTCTTTCAATACCTTAACGGTATAGCGGCCATCAGCCTGACGGTATGCACCGTGAATATCGGTTTCAAAGCCCGGATAGTGAGCGCCGATTTCACACAGCATCTGCAGGAACTCCAGAACCGGACGGCTTTCTTCGGTGATCATTTCACCCGGCATTACCAGAGGAACTCCCGGCGGATATGGAAGGATCATATTGGCGTTAATACGACCTACCATTTCGTCGAGGTAAACTTCTTCGGTCATACCGTGCAGCTCTTTCTGGAACGCAGCATACGGAGTCATTACCATCGTCGGCAGCACTTCAAATGCGCGGTACATCAGATCCGGCAGATTGTGGTGAACAATCAGTTTGTGGATATTCTGAGCCAGTTCCTGAATACGCATGTTTTCATAGAATTCAGGATCTTCACGATACAGAGACGGCAGCATGTTTTTCACACGCAGGTTCAGGTCGAACGCACGTTTGAAGTCAGTCAGAGCACGCAGCAGGCTCAGTGCTTTGGTCTTATCGATACCGATGCTGAACAGGAACAGCAGGTTATACGGACCGGTTTTCTCAACAACGATGCCATGTTCGTCGAGGTATTTCGCCACGATGCTGGCCGGAATACCAAAGTCGCTCATGGTGCCGTCTTTTTCCATCCCCGGAGTCAGCAGGGTGACTTTGATCGGGTCAAGATACATGTGCTCGTTATCGATGTTTTTGAAGCCGTGCCAGGTGCTGTCAGAACGCAGCGGCCAGCATTCAGTGGTATCGATATGATCCGGCTGCCATACATCAAAGAACCAGCCATCAGATTCCGTTCTCAGACGTTTGATCTCTTTACGGAATTTGATCGCACGTTCAATGGAACCGTTGATCAGACGCTTACCAGCATTGCCTTTCATCATCGCCGCTGCGGTTTCAGTGGACGCCACGATACCGTAGTGCGGAGAAGTGGTGGTGTGCATCATGTAGGCTTCGTTAAAGGTTTCTTCGTTTACGTCACCTTTAACGTGGATCATGGAAGCCTGAGAGAACGCCGCCAGCAGTTTGTGAGTGGACTGGGTTTCGTAAATCACTTTCCCTTCTACACGGCCACCGCTCATACCGCATTTACCTTCGTAAATCGGTGAGAAGTTGGTGTAAGGCACCCACGCGGAGTCAAAGTGGATGGATTTCACATCCAGTGTTTTCTTGATAAAGTCGGTGTTGTACAGCAGACCATCATAGGTAGAGTTGGTAATTACAGCATGTACCGGCCAGGTTGCGTTTGGTGTTTCTTTCACGCGCTTAGCAATGGTAGCGTGCTGGAATTCACTCTGTGGGATACCACCAAGAATACCGTAAGCGTTACGGGTCGGGCGGAAATAGATTGGCGTAACATCGCTCATCATCATCAGGTGGGTCAGCGATTTGTGGCAGTTACGGTCAATCAGAATGGTGCTGCCTGCTGGAGCAGAGTACATACCAACAATTTTGTTCGCAGTGGAAGTACCGTTGGTCACCATGTAGCTGCGGTCTGCGTTAAAGACGCGAGCGATATACTGTTCTGCTTCTTTGTGTGGACCACTGTGATCCAGCAGAGAACCCAGTTCAGATACTGAAATGGAAATATCAGATTTCATGGTGTTCGGACCAAAGAAATCATAGAACAGGCTACCTACCGGGCTTTTCTGGAATGCAGTACCGCCCATGTGACCAGGAGTACAGAAAGTATATTTACCTTCACGAACATATTTAAACAGTGCTTTAGTCAGCGGAGGCAGAATAGTGTTGATATATTCGTCAGTGGTCTGCTTGATCTTATTAGCAATATCTTCAGCAGCACCCAGCGCATATTCAAAGAAGCTAATCTGTAAACGCAGGTCATTCAGGCTTACATCGAGAGTGGAATACGTATTAGCGAACGCGTACAACGGCAGGTTCTCGTTCATTTTGCTAATTTCTTCGCACAGCTCGAGATTATATTTATCCCAGTCAAAAATAACGCCGCACAGACGCGCATTGTTTTCGATCAGTTTTAATAAGTCGTCACGGTCGTTCGGGTAAACAATCTGGAAGTTCAGACGTTCAAGCGCGCGATGAAGTTCACGGATGGGTTCTTCTTTAAAATAAACCCCCATGTGATTCAATATTGCAATAACGTTCATAGTCATATCTCCAGGTAAAAAAGGCCCCTCCCAACACATGGGACAAAATGAAAGGAGGAGCCTCGGAAAATACTTTTAATTAATGTGCGTTAGACGCGGTGTGGTTATCCATTGAGTGGCTCTGGCGCTCGTGCATTTTGCGAGCGTAGAACATCAGGATAATCAGGCTGACGATGAAGGTACCTGCCAGCTCGAAGGAGCTTGCGCCCATCAGCGCGATGAAGCAGAACACGCAACCCAGTACAGAGCAGATCAGGCTGACAAAGTTGCGGATGTTAACGCCTTCAAAACGAATCAGGTCAACGCAAGAGTAGAAGTACGGCAGCATAGTCAGCAGTACTGCGATACCGGTCAGTTCACCGAACAGGTCAGATGCTTTACCACCGGCAGAGTTCATCAGAGTGATGAGGATCATCAGGGCAGTCATTTTCACTGCAGCCAGCAGCAGACCTTTTTTCGGAATACCGTTGCTGTCGACTTCACCATAAACTTTCGGGAAGTTACCGTCGTTAGCGGCACGTACACCTGCCTGGCCTACCAACATCATCCAGGAGCCCAGAGAAGTCAGGCACGCAAAGGCGGTGAATGCAGAAACCAGCGGCGCAGCCCAGTTACCGAGGATGGTTGAAGCACTGATTGCAAACGGAGCACCGGAAGCTGCCATTACAGAAGATGGATACATACCGGAAAGCACCTGAGTCGCAGCGATGTAAACAATACCTGCTAAACCAGTACCCAGCATGGTTGCCAGCGGAACGGTACGTTTCGGGTTTTTAACCATACCAGTACTTACTGCTGCGGATTCAACACCCACGAAGGCCCACAGGCAGAGCAGAATACTTTTAATGATCGCATGACCATCAGTGGTATCCGCAGTATTCCAGTTAGCTGCATAAGTTGCCGCATCAAACCAATGCCAGCCAACAATAGCAGTCATCACCACAGGAATAAGAACCAGCACCAGACCAATAGTGGTTAAACGGCTTACCCAGGTACCGCCGAGCATATTTACAAAGGTAAATACCCAGACGATAGCAATACAGGCGATACCCGCCGGAACAGGATCATTTAATACTGGGAAGAAGGTGGAAAGATAAGATACAGCGGTAATACCAATCGCCAGGTTACCAATCCAGTTAGCATGGTAATAAAGAACACCTGTCTGAAAACCAAATGCAGGGGAAATTTCTCCGGCATAAGCAATTGGGCCACCTTGTTGCGGGTTTTTTGTTGCCAGTCGGGCATATACATACGCCAGCGACATTGCACCAATAATAGAGATAATCCAACCCCAGATAGCAATACCACCGATACTTGCTAGGTTCGCAGGTAATAATGCAATACCGCTCCCCATCATATTACCGGCAACAACACCGGTACAGGCAAATAGCCCGATCTTCTTGGCAGAACTCATGCTCTTCTCCTAATTTCATTTTTGAATTTGGAGTCCGGGTCATGATGTATAACTATTTCCTGACCAGACCAAACTGGCGCTAAGAATACTCACGAAAAAAGGATTAATCCTAAAGATTAGGTGAAATAACACAAAAGTTTCTGTAAGTGAGAACTTGAGGTTTTTTATTAACACATCAGGATCGCAAGTTGATATCATGAAAAGATAAACATTCAATGTTTACAATGGATTGCATGACATTCTCTGGTTAAATTTATGTAATAAAAATTATGCGGCAAATAAATTGCCGCAACATATTATACCAACGGGAACATACAAAAACTCAACAACAAATATTCCAGAGCATAAATCAACCCGGAGTTACTTATTCTGAAGCGAGAAATTTGTCGAGATAAGGTACAACATAAGGAACAGAAGTCTGGAATATACCATTTTCAATCCAGTAAAGGGTGTTTGCCCCTGGGCGTAAATTAAAGGCGGTGAGATATGCATCAGCTGCTTCCCGGTTCATCCCCTTCATTTCATAAACCTTGCCAAGCAATACATAATTTAGCCAGGACATTTCAAGATCAATGCCAGTATTTATCGCCTGGTAAGACTCATCTGTTTTACCTTTTACCAGAGCACTGACCGCTTTTATTTGATATATAATGGACAGGTTATTCAATTCCGGTAGTGTAACAATGTTATCTATTTCTGTGTTCAGTGCTGCTAATTGTTTTTCATCTAAAGGATGTTGAGAATGGCGCACGATATCAACTAATGCTTTTTCTGCTCTCGCGTAGGTAAATTCTGGGGATGATTGAACAATCTCACCTAATAATTCACTGGCACGGTTCAATGATTTATCATCGCCATGCAGTAAATAATCATGTGCCTGATAAAAATTAGTTAATAACGCACCACGATGAGGCAAAATTTGCTGGAGCGTCTCCTGCATTCGTTGTGGCCACGGTTGGTTTAACGCTTTTGATAAACTCTCCAGTAAATCATTTTGAATCGCCAGCTGATTACCGTTAGTGATGACATAACGTTTATCCAGCATGGTTGAACCATCTGCATTGTCTACCAATTTTATCGACATAAAGCATTGTTGAGCACGGTATTGGCGCTGATTAACAAACGCAATAGATAATGTTTTACCGGAACTGCTCGGTTCATCAATGTTGTAGTTGATTTTGTCATGCACCATAAAGGTGGAGAAGGTGTTAAGTGATGTCGCCACCAAATCACCCACGCCTATCGCGTAAGAGAGCTGATACGGGGAACTCCAGCTGTTACAACTTTTATTTACCATATTAATGTCAATATCGCGTGGATTGAGCAAAATACGCGATTTGCTCATAGGAAGCCGTGTATCAAGAGTTGAAAACGCTACCAGTGCTACACAGATACCTAACGACAACAGGAAAAAAAACCATACCCAAAAGGTAGTGAATCGTTTGCTTTTAACTGGGGATTGTTCAGGTGGCGTTGCGGTGTTTTGAATGTTAAGACTGTGGGAGGGAGAATCTGTGGCAGGAACCGCCTCTGGTATAGGGGGAGGCGAAGATAGCATTATTTCCTCTCCCTCTTCTTCGCTGTACCAGATAACCGGCACCATTAATTTATAGCCGCGCTTTGGTACAGTAGCGATATAGACAGGACTATCTTCATCATTATCTTTTAATGACTTACGTAGTTCTGAGATACTCTGCGTCACAACATGATTGGTGACAATACTTCTCTTCCAGACATTATCGATAAGTTCATCCCTGCTAAGTACTTCGCCACTGTGTTGAGCAAAGAAAACCAGAAGATCGATTAATCTCGGCTCAAGGGTAAGTTGACGCCCATTGCGGCTAATTTGGTTTATGGACGGAGTAACAAGCCATTCGCCAACGCGAACTACAGGTTGTTGCATAATAGAAACTCATTCGAAAAGGGAATGATGCAATGATAATTGCCACAACCTATTTTTACCATCTATAGATGGGTTTATTTACATATTATTGGTGAATGCAAGACGTTATTTTTACCAGCCATAAACTTCTTGATTACATAGTATTACGAAAGGATTTTACTGAGAACCAGAAGTAATATTCCTTACCATCAAAATTCATCATCTTTGCCAAAGAAAAATGTTCAGAAAATAATCCATGGAAAATTGTCCGGAGCGCTTACTATTTTAATGGATTGTTAGTCTTTGCATGAGCAAGCGGACTGATACATTTCTCTTTGTTCTCATTCAGAAAATCTCATCAGTCGGCGTTCAGACCGGTGTTGTGCTTTATGGATGCGTTACGCTCCTGATGACGTCATTTGACGTTCAACAACATCACGGGGCCGCACGACATTTCACGTCAGTTAGTGCTATCGCTCAGGAACAAATTTTCCCGAATTGGGATATGCCCGCAAATTGCTGGTGATGAGGGGAGAATCTGGTTGAGTTCGGGAGAATTGATTTGGAGGCAGAACGCTTAAATCGTGGCGTCCTGAAACGAAAAACGGACCTCCGTGGAGGTCCGTTTATATGAATTTGGTGCCCGGACTCGGAATCGAACCAAGGACACGGGGATTTTCAATCCCTTCAAAAAAGACCAAATGCTCTATCAGCACTAACAGTTTTTTACTGGTTTGCCTTGAGAAAAATGTTTAAGTTTGCTGCAATATGATGTAAGCAATGCTTAAATACGGTGTTTCGAAACTACCATAATCCTACCATCAAATTGCCTTGGTTTAAGATGGCCCATCTTCGTATCCCAGTTCTCAACTATATTGCATTAGGTGAGAGAACTTCATAATGAGCAAGCTAAAGCAATTAGCTCTTCAGAGATATCTGGGCTGATTCTGGTTGTTATGAGCTGCAACAGCTGACGTCCTCAGGTTAAGGTTTACTAAGATAAGTTTGTTTTCTTCGAAAGCTCTTGATGTTTCATGACATTGGCTAGATCGTGAACATATTGAAAGTTCGAGATAGTCACGGTAAACCTCACTTAAAGCAATTACAGTAACTAAGGTTACTACTACGTGGAGCAATTTTGATATAGTTGGAGAGAATAAAGAAGAGTTCTGTTGTTCCAGGCTCTTGGTCTCGTTGAAGCACAAAAGGATAGGGTGTGAACAAAATAAAAGCTGACTCAGATTTTCTTGTTAGTCATAAAACTAAAACATTGATTGGTATGACTTTGTTCGTACTTAAGGCAAGCCCTAATGTTCCGTTTACCGCCAGGCAATTGGCAATCAAAGTTTGCGAAAGCTTTCCTGAATACGCAGAAAAGAAACTTGCTTCATCAGAACATCTTTCGAGTGTTGAAGACCTAATCTCCCAGGTAGCGGCAGAGATAGGCGCCCAAAGACCTTCGCTGGTTAAGAGAAATGCTCATATTAATGTGACGGCAGGAAAACCTAGAAAGTATCTTTGGTCAGATGATGAGGCAAAGGGCATACAATTAAATAAAGATATCTTTGTCACGGATGATGCTGACGTTTCTGATCCCCATGGCGAATTTTATTCTGAGCATGAATTATATCCTCTTCTAAGCGAGTATACTTCGAGTTCATTAAATGTGCTTGTTCGTCGTGTAGATGAAAAGAAATCCAAAAAGGGAGCCTTCAAGAGTAATAAGTGGGTACATCCAGATGTTATAGGGGTCCAGGATATTGGTCATAATTGGTCGTCCTTGACTAAGGATGCGGTTTCAATTCTTGGTGGTAAACGTGCTTTTCTTTGGTCTTTTGAAGTAAAAAAATCTTTAGTTATTTCGAACGTTAGAGAGGCATACTTTCAGACCGTTTCTAACTCATCATGGTCTCACTATGGCTATCTTGTAGCTGCAAGCATTGAGAATAACTGTATTGATGAGTTAACTGTTCTGAATGCGGCACATGGTATTGGCGTTATCCTCCTCGATGTACATAATCCGTCTGAAAGTCAGATTCTTCTTCAAGCAAAAGAAAAAATAAGTTTAGATTGGCAAACTATTAATCGTCTTATTGAATTGAATCCAGACTTTAAAGAATATATTGATTTGATAAACCAATTCTCGTTAAATAAAAAACTTAAAATAAACGAATGGGGTATTGAATATGAATAGGTTTTTTCTCTTAATCAATTGTAAACGTTAACTAATAAAGGTCTTAGGAGATAGTTATGGCTTATGATTTGACTAATACTCTGGTCATTGGTATAAGTTCAACAGCACTTTTCAATATGCAGGAATCAGATAATCTTTTTAAGGAATTCTGTTCCAGCAATCCAGAAAAAGCAATTGAGCAATACAGAGACTACATGCTTTTGCATGAGAATGATGAGTTGCTTCCTGGAACTGGATTTCCCTTGGTAGAGGCTTTGCTGGGGCTAAATAAGTATAAAAAAGAAGCTGATAAATCTCCTCTTGTTGAAGTAGTGGTTATGTCAAGAAATAGTCCTGATACAGGACTTATGATACTGAACAATATAAGAAAAAAAGGAGTAGATATAACAAGGTCAGTATTCACAGGTGGTGAAACGGTGGTTGACTATCTCGAGGCTTTCAATGTGGATCTCTTTCTTACAACCAGTATTGATGATGCACAGCGCGTTATCGACTCTAATGCCTGTGCAGTTGCTATTTTAAAGGAACCGCCAAAAGAATCTATAAAATATCCGCAAGATCAGGTAAGAATTGCCTTTGATGGTGATGCTGTCTTATTCGATGAGTCGAGTGAGATTGTCTATAAAACGAAAGGAATTAACAGTTTCCATGCACAAGAAAATGCCAAGCAAAATGAACCTTTGGCGGAAGGTCCTTATGCAATGCTGCTAAAAAAAATAGCGAGATTACAAGACCGATTACCTGCAAGAGTTGATTATTCACCGATAAGAATTGCTCTTGTTACAGCAAGAAATAGCCCATCCGAGCTACGAGTTATAAAAACATTAAGAGCTTGGGGGATAAATGTTGATGAGGCATTCTTTCTAGGTGGGGTCGAGAAAACAAAAATACTTAAAGCTTTCAATCCTCATATATTTTTTGATGATCAAGATGTCCACCTTGAGCCAGCATCAGTATATGTCCCTTCAGGCCGAGTACCTTATGCTTCTCGCTCACCATTATATCAGCAAATATTGTCAATCAAGCCAGCTTAATTTATATCAATGTCATTGCCCCGATGAGTCGGGGCGGAACTATCATCATGGTCACGAATTTTTCTCAGATGACAGTTATCTGCCGAAGATAGTCTTGCAATAAAATCTATCGTTTAAATAAACTATGGGCTTCGGTATTTTTTTGATGTAAAAATAAAAAGACAATATCATAAATGTTAAACCTCAAAATAGCCGAGCAGCAAACGCCAAAACAATAATACTGACATTACCATTAACTGTCGCGATGGTTCTGAGTCGGTCGTCTTTAAGTGTTTTACCATCAAAAGTTGCGATGGTGCGGAGTCGATCGTCTTTCAAGGTCTTCCCATCAAATGTTGCGATGGTGCGGAGTCGGTCGTCTTTCAGGGCTTTACCATCAAACGTCGCGATGGTCCTCAGTCGATCATCTTTCAAGGTCTTGCCATCAAAGGTCGCGATAGTCCTGAGTCGATCGTCTTTTATAGTTACGCTCATAAGTATTCTCCTGTGATACATCCATTCAGTACTTTACCATCCAAAATCAAGCACTGGTTTCTGTAAGTTCTGGACGCTAATTGTTTGAATGTGCGTTAAAAATTCATCCAGTTAGCATTAACATTAACCAGCGCTTCATCGATCGTACAGGTCTGACGCAGTTTAAAAGATACAATCTTATCTATAAATTGCGGTGGCGCATTGTTCTTTTATCTGGCAACTAGAGGTGTCCTCCAACTCCTTTAAATTTTTCGATAAACGCCCCAATTTTCTGGAATACAGTCTGCTTTTTCGTTTTGTACTGAGGATTCAGCGGACTGAGCTTTGGTAGCGTCTCGTTTAACTCCGTCCCATTTTCGGTAGCATATTCCCGTTTTAGTGATGTGCGGATATAGCGCCTTGCAGCCTCTTCATTGAGGTTTTCTTCCTTAATCAACGCTTCTGCTTCCCGCTGCTGTTCACGCTGAGCATAGGTAAAGAATGCATCAATGATACTGGCCTTGTCCGGCATGTCATCAAGGTTAGTTTGCTGAATAAAGTCAACAATCAGACCTTCTTTGGCACGGTTGCCCAGACTTGAGCGGATTAAGCGTCTGACCTCTTCAGTCAGGGCTTCTTTACCTTTTTTCTGACGATTGTGGTCGAAAATCAGACCAAGGATGTAGTCCAGGTTAATCTCCTGCGACTTAAGCAGGTCAATTTCAAACACCACGTCATCCCAGTCTGTGGTTGATGTATCCCTGTCGTTTGCTGCTTTTTCGCGTCGCTGCCAGTCCCGGATATCATTGTATGCTGAGCGATAGTCCTGAACTTTACGTTCTGCCGGGAGACGAATGGTTTGTAATTCAGCAAATTTTTCATCATCCACATAGTGCTCTGCTTTAAAGGTTTCTACCGCTTCCGGGTCACTAATATCAACCTTCTGCAGGGCTTTCAGCGTGGCAAATTCATCATAGTTTTGCAGGATGTTTTCTGCCCGCAGATATTCACCAAACAGTTTGACGAAGGCTTTTTTCTCTTTTTCACTGTCGATACTGGCCGGGTCAGGGAAGCGCTGCTCCAGCTCAGAAACAACAGCCATAAAACCTCGTTTAGCCTCGCCGGTTGCCGCATCGGTAAAGCCCTGCATGTACTCTTCGTAGCTTTTTTCCAGTACCACATTCTTGGTGTTTTTGTCGCCAAAAAGTGTGATGGCATCAATGGTCGGACGCTCCAGGTCCCTGAAAGTCACGATATTGCCGAAGGTTTTGGTGGCATCATAGATACGGTTTGTGCGGGAAAATGCCTGCATCAGACCGTGATAACGCAGGTTTTTGTCAACGAAAAGAGTGTTAAGCGTCGGAGCATCAAAGCCAGTCAAGAACATTCCCACCACGATGAGAAGGTCAATATCCTGATTTTTCACTCGTTGAGCTAAATTGCGGTAGTAGTTCTGGAAACCGTTACTGTCGGTGCTGAAATTGGTTTTAAAGTGATTATTATAGTCATCAATGGCTGAATCCAGGAATTCCTTCGCGCTGCTGTTCATCGCGCTGGTATCAAAGCTTTCGTCAGTAATATCACCAATGGCGCTTTGCTCTTCATTTGCAGCAAAGGAGAAGATGGTTGCAACCCGAAGGCGTTTATAGCTGCCAGATTTCTTCTCCGCTTCTTCCTGTAGCATTTTAAACGTCGTGTAATAAGCTTTTGCCGCATCCACGCTGCTAACTGCTAACATGGCGTTAAAGCCCTTAGCTCCCGGGAAGGTTCGGTGCGTTTTCCGACGGAAGTTATTGAGAATGTATTGCGTTATTTCCTGGATACGCAGGGGGTGCAAAAATGCCTGTTGGTTTTCAGCAGCGCTGAGTTTTTTTTCGTCAGTTTCCGTTTCAAGGGACTTAAACTGTGGGCGGACATCGTTATAGTCCACCTTAAACTTCAGCACTTTTTCATCACGAATCGCATCAGTAATTACGTAAGAATGTAATTCACGCCCGAACACGCAGGTTGTGGTTTCTGCTCCCAGTGCGTTTTCCGGGAAAATAGGCGTACCGGTAAAACCAAACTGATAAAAGCGTCTGAATTTCTTTTTGAGGTTTTTCTGGGCCTCACCAAACTGGCTGCGGTGACACTCATCAAAGATAAACACCACCTGCTGCTGATAGACGGGCAGGTCAGCTTCGGCTTTCATCAGGTTATTGAGTTTCTGAATGGTTGTGACGATAATTTTGTTATCGTCCTTATCCAGGTTTCTTCTGAGGCCAGCTGTATTATCCGAACCATTGACACTGTCCGGAGAGAAGCGCTGATACTCCTTCATGGTCTGGTAATCGAGGTCTTTCCTGTCGACCACGAAGAAGACTTTATCGATAAAGTCCAGCTCAGTAGCCAGACGTGCGGCCTTAAAGCTGGTCAGGGTTTTTCCTGACCCTGTGGTATGCCAGATAAACCCGCCGCTTTCGGGTTTTGACCAGTTCTTCGCTTTAAAAGAGCTGTTGATTTTCCAGAGAATGCGCTCGGTGGCGGCAATCTGATAGGGGCGCATGACGAGCAGCGTCTGGCTGCTGTCAAACACGCTGTAATTAAACAGAACATTCAGCAGAGTATGCTTCTGGAAGAAAGTGGCGGTAAAGTCCTTCAGGTCCTTAATCAGAGTGTTATCCGACTTTGCCCAGTTCATGGTGAAATCAAAGCTGTTTTTATCCCGCTTAGTGGTACTGGCAAAGTACCGGGTATCAGTCCCGTTGGAAATTACGAAGAGTTGCAGGTATTTAAACAGGGAGTTATCGCTGTTAAAGCTTTCCTTGCTGTAACGGTGTATCTGGTTAAAGGCTTCACGAATCGCCACGCCGCGCTTTTTGAGTTCGATTTGCACCAGTGGCAGGCCGTTGACCAGAATGGTGACGTCATAACGGTTAGCGTGTGAACCTGTCTGCTCAAACTGCTGAATGACCTGCACCTTATTGCGCAGCAGGTTCTTTTTATCTATCAGATAGATGTTTTCCAGACGACCATCATCAAAAGTAAAATCACAGATATAGTCGATATGGATTTTACGGGTTTTGTCCAGGCTGCTGTCACTGGGGCTATCCAGATACTGCTCTGCGAAGCGCCGCCATTCACTTTCGTTAAACACCACACCATTAAGACGCTGAAGCTGGTCCCGCACATTCGCCAGCATCGCAGTCGGTGACTTAACGGAGATAAACTCATAGCCCTGATTAAGAAGGTCCTGAATCAGCGCCCGCTCAAGGTCCGATTCGCTCTGGTAGCTGTCACCGGTATCCAGAACTTTGGTGTATTTATCAAGGACGATAAAGTTATTGGATTCAGCAATGGTGTGTGTCTGTTGTGTCATGGTGCATCCTGTGCGTCATCTGGCAAAGCCCGGAAGGGTATCAGAAGCATCTTCCGGCATTCGTAAAGCCTGATACCGGGCGGGTGAGAACAAACCCTGCCGGTATCAATAGTCCGTCAGTTGCTGGCGGTTTCTGGTCTCGGGAAGCTGAACAGCAAGTCACGATAGTATTCGTACTGTTTCTGGCGCAGCTCGATTTCCCGAGGTAAGCCTTCAGTCAATGAGAATGTTATAGCCTCTAATTTGTCCAGAATTCCGACTATTCGCTGTTGTTCGAGCATTGATTTCTCTGGTGATGCCGGGAAGGGTATAGGCACAGTAATTTTCTCGACCTGATGGCTCATTAGCTTAGGATTACCCATACCTGAATAGACATGCTTTTGGGCTTCTATTGAAAGCCAATAGTAAAGATACTTATAGCTAATTGGATAATTTTCATGAATTTTGATTAGCCCACAAACATTCGTGATGGAGAATTTCCCTGTACGGTAGAAAACCGTTCCAGCATTTGCACCATCTGTTGTCCAACTAATAAATTCACCATCAAAGTCGTAAGTATCTATTGAGCCAATCATCCCATTTCTTGCGGTTTGGGAACTATAAACGGGGTAGTCTCCTGCATTCTGTTCGAGATACCCTTTAGACATGACTCTTCCGCGTCTTAATATTGCTACATCAGCTAGCGTTTTCCACTCAACTTCGGCCTCGTCAAAACAAAGCAACTGGTCACGATAGTAGTTGTACTGATTTTTTCGCATGGTAAGCTCAGCTGTAAGCTCAGCTGTAAGCTCAGCTGTAAGAGCAGTAAATCTATCCAGAATTCGGACGATTTCAGACTGGATGGTCAGAGACTTTTCTGGATTGTTTGAACAGGGAATTGGAATTTTAATTTTAGATAAATCGCCACTGGAAACCCGTCGGACTTTAGCTCCAGTAATATATTTCATTTTTTGTGTTTGAAATATTTCGGACTGGAAGAAATAGGCGAGATATTTAACATTTTGCTCGTGGCGAAATAACATCATATCTCCGGAAATAGCAACGTTATCGCCAAGCCAGGCTAAAGGTTTTACTACATCTTCATCGTTTTCTGATGTTGTTGCTAGCAATAAGTCATTTTTTTGAGCCTTTCTCAGCTTATTGGCTAGTTCTGGAAGCACGTAAGTAAATGTTTTATCAGCTGATAACCCATACCTTGTATAAATCTGACCGTAATGTATTGCTGGAAAACCACTTTCAACGAAATCTTTTTTCTGTAGTCCATTGCCACGTATGAAATCGCCAAGCTCTCCCAGTGACAACCATTCAACATCAACTCCATCCAGCAATTTGTTCAGAAAGTTCAACCCACTCATGATTGCGCCTCGTCACCTTCAATCTTTGCCACAATTGAGTCGATATCCTTACGTAACTGTTCGATTTTGCCGACGGTGATTTTTAGCTCGGCATTCAGTTCGGAAATATCAATTATTTCGCGAGTATTCAAGGCTTCGACGTAGCTGCTGACTGACAGGTTATAGTTATTGGCAGCAACTGTTTCTTGAGGTACAGTTTTCGCCAAATGGTCAACGTCTGTTTTGCTGGCAAAGACCTGCATAATCTGTTCAATATGACCATCAGTCAGGATATTGTTATTGGTTTCTTTCTTAAACAACCCGCTGGCGTCAATAAACTGAACGCGGGTATCTGTTTTGTGCTTTGACATCACCAGAATGTTAACGGCAATGGTGGTGCCGAAGAACAGATTCGGTGCCAGAGAAATCACCGTTTCAACATAGTTATTGTCGACCAGGTACTGTCGGATTTTCTGCTCTGCACCGCCACGGTAGAAAATACCGGGGAAACAAACTATTGCTGCGCGCCCTTTAGCAGACAGGTAGTTCAGCGCATGTAGCACAAACGCAAAGTCAGCTTTTGATTTCGGGGCCAGTACGCCAGCAGGAGCAAAACGCTCATCGTTAATCAGGGTCGGGTCGTCACTACCAATCCACTTAACCGAGTACGGCGGGTTAGAGACAATAGCATCAAACGGTTTTTCATCGCCAAAGTGAGGCTCAGTCAGAGTATTTCCCAGTCTGATATCAAATTTGTCGTAGTTGATGTTGTGCAGGAACATGTTCATACGCGCCAGGTTAAAGGTTGTATGATTTATCTCCTGACCATAAAAACCGTCTTCAATGATATGGTTATCAAAGTGCTTCTTCGCCTGAAGCAGCAGTGAGCCAGAGCCTGCAGCAGGGTCATAGATTTTGTTGACATGAGTCTGACCGTGCATCGCAAGCTGAGCAATCAGCTTAGATACGTGCTGAGGTGTGAAGAACTCCCCGCCAGACTTACCGGCATTCGCCGCATAGTTAGAAATCAGGAACTCGTAGGCATCACCAAACAGGTCAATCTGGTGCTCATTAAAATCCCCGAGCTTTAGCCCCTCAACGCCTTTCAGAACGGCAGCAAGACGGCTGTTTTTGTCTTTGACGGTGTTACCCAGTCGATTGCTGGTCGTATCGAAATCGGCAAACAGGCCTTTGATGTCGGCCTCGGACGGATAGCCGTAGGCAGAGCTTTCAATAGCGACGAAGATACTGTTTAAATCAGCATTCAGCCTGTCGTTGGTGTTCGCTTTAGCGGCAACGTTGCAGAACAGCTGGCTTGGGTAAATGAAATAGCCTTTAGTCCTGATGGCATCGTCTTTGATGTCATCGGTAATGATGCTGTCATCAAGTGCTGCATAATGTATGCTCTCATCCCCTGCTTCCATGTAGCTGGAAAAATTCTCACTGATGAAGCGGTAGAAAAGTGCACCGAGTACATACTGTTTAAAATCCCATCCGTCTACGGAGCCTCTGACATCATTGGCAATGGCCCAGATTTGACGGTGTAGCTCGGCACGCTGCTGAAGGCTTGTCATTTTGTATCCTGTTGTATGATTCTTAACTACTTTTATTGGCCCAATTTTATCGCAATTTCATATTGATGACAGGCTTTGTTGACCACTACAGTTTGCCCGATTGTGTAAGCAGCGCTCTTTCAGTCAGGCCAGTAGAAACGTTGTGCTGACGATAAATACTGAAGCCCCAATACTATCGGGGCTGAACGTTCAGTCGGTGAAAATTTCTTCATCCGTATCTATTGTGGATGGTGATGAATCTATTTTTGTTGTAAGAAATACCCGATTCAGCAGCCTTTGCTTCAGGGCGTTTCTTCGCTCATTGTAGAATTCCGGGAAGCGACTGAACTCAATATTTTCATCTGAAACTAACAACATTGATGGCGTATAGTTGTTTGATGAATGAGATAGCCATTGTTTCAGGGAAGTATCCTGTTTACTTATATTCTGAGAATGATTCAGTAAATGAAGATTCGGTATGGTGTCCCAGTGTTCCGGGTTTTCATAAAAGCTGAGGTTCTCTGGTGAGTTCGCAACATAATCTAATCTTTCAAGATATTTCTTTGAGAAGTGATTTCTTGGGTGAAGGTGATCAATATGAAACACCTCGGTCGGATTCATTTCAGGGAACAGAAGATGCAATAGTGCGCGGCAACGACCTTCGCCATATCTGATATTGAGAAGGCTTTCGATGTATTCGTCGTCAAATCTGAGGTCCTTATTCGAGCCTTTATATCTGTCAATAATCTTCTCAAGAGGGAAATGAATATCTGAAAGACTATTTTTCATTACATCTCTGATGCTCGTGAGTAGCGCATCGGCCTGGCTTCCAAAGATCCCTTTCAGAAGTACCATGTAAAACCACTGACTAATTACTGAGCGCTCATTGTGGTTTTTATTCAGGAGATTAATCGTTGTATATAATGCATGTCCACTGGTTTGCTTTTTGTAAAGCCAGTAGACCACAGGAATGACTGCATTTTTAGATATCAAAGACTGTGGATTGATGCCGAATCGCCTGATAAGAATAAAGGTCTCCTTGATACAGGATTTTATTTCAGACCATTGTTGTTGTATCTTACCGACCTCCTCTGAAGTGAAGTTTTTTACTTTGAACCGGACGTCAGAGTCAATAAGCATCAGGCTGGTTTTTAAGAACCAGTCTCTTTCAATATAAAACCCCATTTCATTATTCTGATAAATGTTTTTTGTCAGTTCATCCAGTTCTCTTCTGAAATCCCCCTGCCAGTGCGCTACCGCTATTGACATCAGTAAGTCTGAGAACTCAAGTTTTGTCCCCCCGCTGTTCGTGCGGATGAAAACATCCAGCACATGATCAATGTCCTGACTGCTCTCATTGAAGTAGTGGATAAGATTCTCAGTTCTTATCTTGGTATAAAGTTTAAGCAGAGTTTTTCTGGAAAATTCACTGGAAATGAGTCCTCTTTTTTCGAGTTCTGGTACGACAACGTTAAATAAAATATCATCCGGAGAATCATGTTGCTCGTATTTGAATATTTCGTGCAGGCAGAACCAGTGATGTTTGTTGTCTGTAAGTGAATCAGCGTATTGCTTGTCGGTCAGGAACCTGAAGTTATACTTCATCATGAGCTCATCGTCTGAATTAAGTGGCGCTGTTAAATCGACGTAAAGCTTTCTGGGCGGCAGGATGCGATCATCCTGTGCCGAAGGCCACCACACCCGGGGCTGTTTATACGCATACGTTCCACACAATCCAATATATAATGATGTGAGACGCTGCTGACCATCAATCACCGCCTTGAAATCATGAAATCCCGCATTTGTTGGTACGCAGGGGTTTTCTTCATTAAATCGCTGACAGTATTCTTTCAGGAATTCATAGAATTTGTAATCATTTTTAATACTGGCACTACGGATATCCCACATCATGAAAGAGTTTATCGGGTAGTCTCGCATGATGGAATCAAACAGCAGACATATCTGACTGCTGCTCCAGACGAACTTCCTCTGAATTGCAGGCAGAAGATAGTGGCGTAAATTAATTGAATCTATCGCTTGTTTTATCGTTATTGCTTTTTCATACTGGCCAGCCATCATAAACCTCATATGTTATATTAGCTGGCCTATTTTAATTTATTGCGTGTCGGTAGTACAGTCTTTGTACAAGCTAATTTATGCAATGGAAAAGCTGACGGCTCGGTTTGTGTTTTTCATTCGGGTAGACTCGCATTGCGGATGCACAAAGTGATGGAACCTGTCTTGCTATATTTTTACCGAAGTTAACAAGTAGGCCGTGCTTTATTTTTTCACCCTCTGCCCTGATGCTGATGACAAAGCTGAACTGATATACGATTACCTCAATGAGGTCATTGCCAAATGTTATGATGGCGGCGTTGTTTATTTCATATTCATAATCCCTCAGGTCAGTGTTAAGTCTTGCTGTTGCATCTACAAGTGCGTATTCTTTATCGATAATCATAACTTTCTCACTTATCATGTTAATGTGATTTAATCATCACTAATAATATGTTGTGATTTTAATTACGATTATTCGTCTGTTTACTCCCGTAATGCATTATCTGATGAATAATGTTCATGTGGGGTAAGGCTTCCATAAAGTCAGACTGTTCAATCAGCGAAATGAGTGTATTATCGATCTCAAACGTTGTATCCGGTAATACCTCAACCAGCCTGATTCGGGACAGGGAAATAACGAACACGCCCGATGACGTACATCCGGCAAGAAACCACTCCGCATGGCTGCAAAGCAGACGATAGGGATGAACGGTATGGCTGACGTTTTCGTCGGTTCTGATACGCACCTGGGTCTGGTTGAGTATGGCGAGCGTCAGTCTGCTGAAATCACCAAAGAGCGTGGGTTTCTGGCGCGGCTCCGGGAGCATAATCCGGTAGGGTGAAGGGTGCTCCCCGTCAAGCAGAAGGCTCAGCAGTTTGGCGTCCATCGCGGGTAACAGACGGTCAAGATGCAGCAACCTCGCCAGTATCTTCATATCCCGTTCCGTGCGGCGACGAAAGTAATGCGAAGCGAGCTGATATACGCCGTTGTTCTGTTCAATATCAAGATAGGTGAGGCGGATGTTAAAATCCCGCCGCAGCGTGCGCGTCGTCACCCCAAATTCTTCTGCCAGCGTCCCGATATGCAGCTTTTCACCCTGAAACAAACGGCTCAGGATGATGGAAAGGCGGGTTGCCAGTCTGTCATGTTCATTTTCTTGTGTTATCAGCGTCATACATCATTTCCGAATTTAGCCGGGAAATGATGCCAGCAGTAGCGGACAGGATTTGTCCGCCCTCTGAAGTTTTTTAAAGTCTGAATACCTTAAATGTAAGTGCTAAACGTCAGTATTCTCAGGTGAATAAAGATGCTTCTGGCGCATGTAGGCAATAAAAATGCAGGATGGTAGCGTCACCCGGTATGCGGGACCGGCTAAATCAATCAGCAGCCAGAGAGAACTGAGCACCCAGCCCACGGGACCGGCAAAAGCGCCCATGGTACGCGTCAGCATGGCATTTCCTGCAACGGTCAGCCCTCTGCCTAACAGGGCTTTCGCCACACCATTTGTGACCACAAGCGCCATCTGATAGGCTGCAAACCCGGATGTTTTTATCCCCGCCTGGATTGCCATGGTCAGCAACTCCGGCGTGGGGTTGCTGTAGCCTGTCTGCAATTCTTCCGCCACGGTCTTTAGCTGAGCGGGTGTCATCTTCTCAAGGCTTTTCTCCAGGATCTTCATCAGCAGATTCATTTCAATGGTTTCAACACTGGATTTGCTGTTGTAGTTCACCTTCATTTTATCGCAGGCATCGGTAAGAATTTCCCGGTACAGCACCCCTTTACCCCAGCGGAGCAGCGTGGCAAAGCTGTTTGCCCCAAACGTCTGAACCTCGGCGGCAATGGCATCCCAGTAGCGCGGGTGGTTGGGTTTGTGTTTTTTATACTGAGGATCGTAGGTCAGCGTTTCCGTGATGCGTGCCAGTCCGTCTTTTGGATCGCAGATAAGCACAGAAACCAGTAAATCCAGATCGTCACGATGACAGTGGCGCAGAAACTCAAGGTCAGGGTCGTGTCGGTAGGTAGCCATATTTCACCTCATTGCAGATATTGGACCTGACAGTTTAAGGAAGCCCCCGGACAGGGTTTGTCCGCCTGAAAAACAAAAAAGTAAAAAAAAACCTGCCCGAAAGCAGGTTTCTGTTCACCGGATGGAGGTATAACGCGTCGGGATTACTTTCCGCGCCATTCCTTTTCCACTTTATCCGCAAAAGAATCGCACTGCCGGGCATATTCCGGGTTATACAGAAGCTCCGACTGCGAAAGTTGCATGGCGGTCATGCTGCCGTTACGGGCATTTGATTCGAGCCAGGTTCTGCCATAGGTTTGGTTCATCACCTGAAGTACCCTGTTGAATACCGGTCCGTTGATGCGGGCATTGAGATTGACGCCTTTTAACTGAAGGCCGCTGTCGCTGGTCTGGGTCAGGCGGGTGGAGTACATCGCGCAGAAGGTCGAATTGGCAATCATCTGAGCGTCAGCCTGCTCGTCGGCGAACGCGCTGTGGCTGAAGGCTGAAAGCAAAATTGTGGCGGTTAACAGTTTAAAAATTTTCATCATGTTCCCTTATGGATTGAAAAGCGGAGACAGCCTGCCATACGGAGTGGTCAGGAGATGTCCGGCAGAGAAAAAAGTCAGGGTTTCAGCGAGGGAGCCAGTCGCCAGCGGTGAGGTCCAGCGGATTCGAGCACAAAGGCCAGATGGGTGAGGTCCCGTCTTGCGGTACGGGGAGATACGTCAAACTGCCGGATGATGTAGCGAACAGATATTGTCTGACCGTAAAACAGCGCCATGGTCAGCCGGATAAGCCGTTCTCCCTGTCCGGTGACACGTTGCCTGCAACGGCTGGCTTTCATCGTTGCCATACGCGCCATCGGTCCCCTTTCTGAAAAGAATCGAGGTGTCTGGCAAGCCAGATATCAGGGCACGAATCGCCGGTAACGCAGCGGGCAGTAAACCGGTGGCAGTTAAAGTCGAGCAGGCTATAAGGATAGCGCTGACCCACTGCCGCCTTTGCCCGTTCAGCGGCCCGCGCACAACCCTGAGGCGTCAAATCCATACAGTCGGTATACACCGAGATAGCGGAGTTCCAGCCATCGAGCCGGTCAAGAAAACCTTTAGCCTTACTTTTGATAACGGTTCCATCGCCATCAAGATGAACAATATCGCCGTTACCCACATAGATACCGCTGTGTGCGGCAAGGCCAAAAAGCAGTTCGCACTGCACGATACCGCCGTAAGCCGGTTCATCGACGCAGGAGAGAATGCAGTTATCGATAAATGAATCCACGAAGTTCAGCAGCAGAAGCCGGTACATAACATTCAGTTCCTTACTATGGGGGAGAGGGGGGATGCGGGGGAAACGTAGTGAACACTCAGCTTTCCCACAACGTACGGACCGTGAAAACCCCCATATCGTGGTAAGCCATAAAGTTACTTTCCCATAGCGACCAGAACTCACGGGCGTCGACATGAGAGATATCGCCACAACGGGAAAGCCACGTGTATTGTTGCGTCCAGCTCACATCGACATCTTTTTCAAGCTCAGGCCATGGATGTCCTGCATAGTGAAAATCGGTGACGTAATCGAGCTGCCAGTCTTCTCCGGCAGGGATGAGGCGTATTTCGACCGGATGCCAGCCGCCCTTTTCCGGTGAGTATTCAGGGTCACGGAAGTTAATGGTTAATCCGGTGATGGGGTGACGATGAGGCGGTTTTTGCGCAACGATACCCAGAAGCAGTTGAGTGAACGACCGGGAGAGCGGCAGCACATAGCCGCCCTGCAATATAGCGGGTGATGACATAGTGAATTTCCTTTTTAAGGGGTATGGAACACAGAAAAAGCGGGGGATTAGTCCTGGCTGATTGCGGCAAGCTGCGTCAGACGGTGCTGCCAGTCGGCGTAGCAGCGGTGCATAAAGAGTCTGCTGCTGTCCGCTTCGATAAGGCAGATATCCGGACTTCTGAGCACAGCAGCAAGAAAACCTGCGTTATTGGTGCTGCCCTGACCAAACAGTGGGCGAAATACACGGGATGGAAAGCTGTCCTGCTGCTGTTCCAGAATGGCGTGAATCGCATCAAGCGCTACCCATTCACGGGAGAACAGGCCTCCTTCGCCATTGGCGGTTAAGCGCAGGGCAAGGCTTCCGGTTTCACCCTCTTTACCCAGCTCATACGTCAGCAGTCCCTTGCTATGGGGGCTGATTTTCTCGGCTTCACCCCTGTAGAACACGGTATAGCTTTCGGTGACGGCGGCTTCGGTAGCGACTTTTTTCTTACTCATGGTTCAGCGCCTCAATCAGGTTCTGGAGTTGAGTGATAACGGTCGTGTCCGGGAACACCAGATAGATACCCTGTCCGTTATCGCAGACGATACCGAGCAGGAGATACCAGCCATCATCAAGTGCGGTGACGTATTCCGGGTTAGCCAGTGCCACTGCCAGCAGCGGGTCTTCGGGGAGAGTGTCGTCGTGGTTGAGATGCCAGAGCAGGGTTCTTGTTTCGTTCCAGAAAGCAGTAAACAGGTCGATATCATCTACGGGGCCAAGAATTTCATTGCTGAGGGCCGCCAGTGCGGAGGCGGGCAGGTTGAGAAGGGGAAGACTGGTGGGAGTCGTGAGTTTAAACATGATTATCTCCATAACTAATTGATTCATATTGATAATATGTTTTCAAATGACTTTTAGTTACATTTTTTTTACGCTGTTTGCTTATTTTGGATTATGTCCTTAAATTTAGTGGTGGGCTGGCGTTAAATCCCGTTTTTTTTCGATTTGCAGCATTTTGTAAGCAAATTAGCATGAGCTGTTTTAACTGAAAATGAGAGAACGCTTGCGCACAATTGCTATTGATTTTCTTACTTATTTTCTCAATCACAAAACGCCTTAAATAGTTCAAAAAACAAGCAACACCCCATAATCGATATTCTTTATGGAGAGAAACGACGTTCAGGCCTGAAAGTGGGGGAGTGGCACTTTCAGGAGATTAAGGGGGCAAACAGGCCTCTTTAACGCGTGCTTTTCTCACCAAAATGTCAGAGCCGGTGATTTGCACTTCAGTATTTCTGCCAATACTATTCGCTTCATGTGCTGGCCAGCATCTAACTCAATACCCTTAATTTGTATTAATTGAGCGAGATGTATGCATTATGAAACCCGATAGTTCTTTAAACCTAATAACGCTGACAATGAAACAGAATGATGTTGATTCTGTGGATGGTCGCTTTTGTAAGTCAGCGCAAAACATCAAAACCAGCGTTGACGTTGATGATTGCTGTGTTGAACCAATGGCCCGACATCGCAGCCCAAAGAATCAAAGAGAGGCATTCACTAAAGCTTTTTTTGATGAGTGTAAAACCCGTGCAATACAAACTGGCCGGACTATCGAAGCCAGCGATACAAAATGTACCGGGCTTAAGGCTATATTCCACTCATCCGGACGCATTAAGTTTATTGTCCGCAAAAGTATTCGCGGAAAGAATGTTTACGTTGCAGTAGGAAGTTACCCTGAATTTTCCATTAATAACGCAAGGGAACATGCCTTTAAAATAATTCAGGAGCTTAAGGCTTCCGTTGAGACTTATGGTGAGCGTTTTCTTACGCACAGCAAAATAACGTTTAATGAACTTGTGGAACAGTATGTGAAATTCGTACTCAGCACGGGCGTTAAGCGTTCAGCTAACACCGACCTTTCTAAGATCCGTAAATACCTGCGCCCTCTTCTCGGTGACAAAAAGCTGGCAGGTATGACGGAGGCAGATATTCTGAGCTATCTGCATAATCTCGATCTCAAGCCTGCCACCCGCAACCGCCATCTGGCGCTCATTAAAGCGGTGTTTACCTGGGCTATACGCATGGGATACATCAGCCGCTCTCCGGCGCTTTATATCAAAGCGCTGCCTGAAGTGACGTCAGATCGCCGCGCCATGGATGACTCCCAGCTTCAGCGCTGGATGGAAGTCTGTGAGTGCTGGCGTAATGGCAAACCCGATCATGAAGGCCTTGCTCTTCTCATGTTCCTTGCCCTGACGGGGCTGCGTCTGGGGGAAACCCGTCACCTTCGTCTTGAAGATGTGGACTGGAGCCGCAAGGTTATCACCCTTCGCCATACCAAAAACGGCAAACTACGCCGTGTACCGGTATGTGATAAGGCTTTCGTTCTTCTGACAGAACAGCGTCAGCATCTGGGTGATGAAGGCTGGGTATTTCCGGGCAAGGGAACCGACAATCCGGTTGCTGAGCCACGTCGCCTGCAAAAACGACTTTGTGAGGCTGCGGGTATTCCACCGTTCACCATCCATGAGATGCGCCATACCTTTGCGACAAAGCTCATTGAGAGCGGGGCCGACATTCACACCGTCAAAGACTTACTGGGCCACAGCACTATCAAAGTGACGGAGCTTTACTTGCACGCTTCTCCGGCGCGTTACCACGAAGTCGTTAACCGGGCGATGGGGTAACAACCTTCACTCAACGGTATGGTTTTTAACTATGGTTCTGATGCACCCGTTTTCTGACGGTGGCGTAATTTGATGGTAATACACATGAATAAAAAAGTGACAACTAATGTTCCTAAGGTTTCCGGGATTAAGCGTATTCGCGTTTTTGCTGACCGCGATAAAAATTTCACCAAAATGTCGGAGGCAATTATCAGGCGTGCTGAAAAGACTGAAGTCGGTGAAGATGATATCGCTTCACTCGGTATTAGTGATGGGCTGCCACGGCATTATGTGAATACGGCTGATGGCCTTTTCTACATCGGTGGACAGAAACCTGTGCTGGTTTGCGGTACGCCAGTTGTGCCTGTCGCCCTGTTTTGCGGGAAAGATAAGGAGTCCAGTCTTGGGATTCGCCTGATGACCGGTAACGGGCTGGGTAAGTATGTTAAGGCCCTGGTGCGCTTTGAGGATATTGTTCAGAGCGGTGCTCAGGTAGTAGGCAAACTGGCAGATCGTGGATTTTGTGTTGGCTCCTCTCCACAGCAGTTTGCCCTTTTTGACCGTTTTCTTCAGCGCTGCCGGAGTTTACCGCTGCCTGTCTATCTGATGGCAGATGCGATGGGATTCGTTTCGGAGGATATGGCCTTTTTACATGGTCATGAGCCCGTTGTGACCTCTCTGACCGGGTTTGATTATCTGCTGCCGGGATTCCGCGTGCGTCCCGGACTGCACAAAGGTGGGGCTCTGGAGGAGTGGATTAACCTCATCCGGGAAAATGTCCATGGCTGGGCGCAGACCTTTGCGCTGAGTGCGTCCTTTGCTTCGATGCTTCTGGTTCCTGCCGGTATGGATGTGGGCATGTTTCATTTTCACGGCGTATCCACCACCGGTAAAACGCTTCTCCTGATGCTGGCTGCATCAGTCCATGGTGATGGCAGCGAGCCGGGTAGTGGGGGGAATGTAAATATTATTCGCTGGAATACCACGCCTAACGCGATGGAGCGCCTTCTCGCTGACTATTCCGGTCTGGTCGCCTGCGTCGATGAACTGGGTGCGAGTAATCATAAGCAACTTTCCTCACTGCTTTACAACATTACGTCAGGTACGGCAAAAGAGCGCCTGAACCGTGGCCTGACGGCAGATGAGCCGTTTAAATGGCGCATGTTTATTCTCTCCACCGGTGAGATGTCAATCTCCGAAAAGCTGGCTGAACAGAAAGCCGTGTTACAGGGAGGGCAGGAGCACAGGGCCATCAGTATGGAACTGTTGCCTGAGGATGCTCAAAAACCGGATGAACCGGTATCAGAAACACGTGCCCGTGCAGATGCACTGAAGACGGGGCTGGCAGAGGCTTATGGTCATGCCGGGCCTGCATTTATCGGCAAACTGTTATCCGGGAAAAATACGGCTGGCGGTCTTCGCACCTACGCAGAGTTTTCATCCTGGCTCCAGGAACAGACAGATGATTGCTGTAACGCACTGGAAGAGGCCCTGAGGGATGAGGGGCGTGATATTACCCGCGTTCAGCGGCGCGGACTGAAAAGATTTGCGCTGGTATGGCTGGCAGGAGAGAAGGCGCTGAAATATGGCCTTTTACCTTTCGAAAGCGATGCGGTGGCTGAATCCGTTATGTCCGCTGCACGACGCTGGCTGGATGATAACCAGAATCAGTATAACCCGGTGCGTAACATGCTGGAGGAGCTTCAGCTGACGCTGGTGACAAAAAGCAGCAGGCACTTTATCACCCTGCGTGACGAACATGCCCGATGCCCGGGAGATATGTGGGGATTCGTCCATTACAAAACCGGCGACTTCCTGATTTATGAATCGGTGTTTGAAAAGCTCTGTTCTGAAAAGGGACTTAAGACCGTTGATGTGGCCAGACCGTTAGAGCATTCCGGTTATCTGCTTGGCGAAAGTGCCGGACACTATAAAAAAAGAGCGCTGAAGACGATGGCGCAGTCTTACTACCAGGTCAAAAAAGCGTTTCTGAAATGCAATGTGATGACCGAATTTTAACCCTGAATAAAACCATTTTGACTGAATAACAACGAATAGAAGGTGATGTATGATTTTTGAATCAGACCAGTACTATGACGGTTTTCCTCACGCTATCAGCAGCGAAAATGAAGAAAAAACCTCATTCAATGATTACGCTCTGGTTAACACACTGGCGGAGTGCCTGTATCACGACATTTCTCGTGAAATCTTCGATGGCAGTGAGCCGGCGCTCCGGGCCGTCATTGCCAACGGTCAGATTAAATTCCTGGCTCGTTATACGCTTAGAGGGGCCTGCTATTATGAACCCCTCGGCAGGTTCCCTCGTATGTCTATTAAAGACGCGCGCGAGTGTGCTCGTGAACTCTATAACAGATATGATGATAACCGGGTGCCGGATGAAGAATATGGGGCCATCCCGTTCTGACTGATGGCTGAACAGTAAAAAAAAAGCAGGGGCACTTGCCTCTGCTTTTCTGTTATCACAAGGACGGTAGCTGAGCCGTTATCCTTTCCGCCAGTAACTGACTGGTGTTCTGTAAGCGCTGAGGATGAAGATGCGCATACCGTTGTGAAGACTGACTGCTGCGGTGCCCCAGTTGAGCCTGAACGTCATACAGTGTTCCGCCGTAGGACACGATGAGGGCGGCAACCGAATGGCGGCAGGTATGAATACACACTTCTTTGTCGAAAATTCCCGCCCGACGCACGACACGCTGAAAGGCTTTAACCGGGTTACTCAGCGGCATTCCTTGTTTTTTACCTATAAACAACCACGGATTTCCCCGCTGTGTTGGCAGTGTTCTGATTACGTCCATCGCCAGTGAATTAAGATGAACAATCCGTCCATAGCCATTCTTGGTTTCAGGAAGCCATAGGGTGCGTTTAACCGGGTCAACATGCTCCCACTTAGCCAGACGCAGCTCATCACGACGAAGGCCGGTCAGTAACAGCAGTTTGACATAGCGGGCAGCTACAGGGCTGGTATCGTTATCGGCGGAGAGAAAAATACGACGAATTTCGTCCTCGGTAAAATAACGCTGTCGGGCGTTGTTCTCCCTGAGTAGCTGTACCACCCTTGCCGGATGAACAGAGGTCATGCTTTGCCTTCCGGCCCATGTAAAGACGGCTTTTATGAGTACGATGACACGGTTACAGGTAGCCGCTGACAGGGAAGTACTTAACGTCTGCTGAAGGCGCAGAATGCTCGCTGGTGTGATATCGCTCAGCAGCCTCTGACCAATGGCGGGACGGATATGATCGCGGTAGCGCTGTACATCCTTTCCCCAACTGCGTTTAGCGGATTTTGCCCATGGCAGATAATGCTGGTTAAAGAGTTCATCAAATGTCATCTCTTGTCTCTTGTTTTCGCGTTCCTGCTTAGGGTCAGTTCCGGTGGCAAGTGAGCGTTTATGTTCCATGGCAATCTTACGGGCTAAGGTGACATCCACCTCAGGCCAGCGACCAATAGCGATGGCACGTTTTCTTCCATGGTAGAGGTAGCGGAGCAAAAACTTTTTACGTCCTTCTCCTTTGCTGACCAGACATTTCAGGCCAGAAATCTCGGTGTCGCTGTATTCGGCATCGGTACTGCGTGCATCGGATGTGTTAGGGGGCAGGGATTTAATGAGCTGATTAGTAAAACGGAAGCGTTTGGGGGTGGACATATAACCTCCTGTGACTGGTGTAAAGAACGTCAGGGTTGACCCATCCCCGGCACGGCGCTTTTTATGGTTGAGTTGATTTTCTGGCATGGCGAAGGGAATGCTGGTGCCACATGGTATGAATTAAGACGGGAAATGCAGAAAGAGCAGGCTTTACGGTCTGATTCTGGTCTTAAGGGGAAAGATTGCCGTTGGGGAAGTGTTCACAGAAATAATATGTGTTTCAGTCGGGTATAATTACATGCCATAAGGACCAGTAGCGTTGCCTGTATGTGGGGCGGCTATGTGCCAAAAGCAGAAGCTGGTAATTCGTGTCTAATATACTTCACTTAACGTATATCCCAGCTCTGGTACAGAATATGCAAATTAAATACCCAAGAAGTGGCAGGCTGATTAACAAAGAACTCCTTCGATTATAGGATGATTTGTATCGGCACTCATCACACCATGTGCTCGATTCACGCCGCATAGTCAGTTGAATTTTGCTACTCTGTAAGAGGTGGTAAGCATTATCCAATACGGATTTAAATCAATGGAATAAATGATTATGAGTGAAAATGAAACAATCCCAAAGAAGTCTCACAGCCAGATTAACAAAGCTGTATTCTTTACATCTGCTTTGTTAATTTTTCTTCTTGTCGCTTTTGCCGCTGCATTCCCGGATGTTGCTGACAAAAATTTCAAACTACTTCAGCAACAAATCTTCACGAATGCAAGCTGGTTCTACATCCTTGCTGTGGCCCTGATTTTATTGAGTGTCACGTTTCTGGGACTCTCACGCTACGGTGATATCAAGCTGGGTCCGGACCATGCGCAACCTGATTTCAGCTATCACTCCTGGTTTGCGATGCTTTTTTCGGCAGGGATGGGGATCGGCCTGATGTTCTTTGGCGTTGCTGAACCGGTGATGCATTATCTCTCACCTCCCGTTGGCGCCCCAGAGACTGTTGCGGCAGCGAAGGAAGCAATGCGGCTGACCTTCTTCCACTGGGGTCTGCATGCCTGGGCAATATATGCCATTGTAGCGCTGATTCTGGCCTTTTTCAGTTACCGCCACGGTCTACCTTTAACGCTGCGTTCTGCACTCTATCCCATTATTGGCGATCGCATATACGGACCTATAGGCCATGCGGTTGATATTTTTGCCGTTATAGGTACGGTCTTTGGCGTTGCAACATCGCTGGGTTACGGTGTTTTGCAGGTGAATGCCGGTTTGAACCACCTATTCGGGGTGCCCATTAATGAAACGGTGCAGGTCATTCTGATCGTGGCCATCACGGGGTTAGCGACGATTTCTGTGGTGACCGGCCTAGACAAGGGAATACGTATCCTGTCTGAGCTCAATTTGGGCCTCGCGTTGTTGCTCCTGGCGCTGGTCCTGTGTCTGGGGCCAACTGTGCTTCTGCTGAAGTCATTTGTGGAAAATACCGGCGGTTATCTTTCGGAACTGGTGAGTAAAACGTTCAATCTTTACGCATATGAACCTAAGTCGAGCAACTGGCTGGGGGGCTGGACATTACTGTACTGGGGATGGTGGCTTTCATGGTCGCCATTTGTGGGGATGTTTATCGCACGGGTCTCACGCGGCCGAACCATTCGCGAATTTGTCACCGGTGTGCTGTTTGTTCCGGCCGGCTTTACGCTCATGTGGATGACGGTGTTTGGTAACAGCGCAATCTATCTCATTATGAACCAGGGGGCGACCGATCTCGCCAATACCGTCCAACAGGATGTCTCGCTGGCCTTGTTCAATTTCCTGGAGCATTTCCCGTTCTCCTCCGTGCTGTCATTTATTGCAATGGCTATGGTCATCGTCTTCTTTGTCACATCTGCTGACTCGGGGGCAATGGTTGTAGATACTCTGGCATCAGGTGGGGTGGCAAACACACCCGTCTGGCAGCGAATCTTCTGGGCATCGCTCATGGGAGTTGTTGCAATTGCGCTTCTCCTTGCGGGAGGGCTGAGCGCGCTGCAAACGGTGACAATAGCAAGTGCATTACCCTTCTCCGTGATCTTGCTGATATCCATATACGGGCTGTTAAAAGCCCTGCGTCGAGATTTGACTAAGCGTGAAAGCCTGAGCATGGCGACTATTGCTCCTACGGCTGCACGTAACCCAATTCCCTGGCAGAGAAGGTTACGCAATATCGCGTATCTGCCGAAACGATCTCTTGTGAAACGTTTTATGGACGACATTATCCAGCCTGCCATGACGCTGGTTCAGGAAGAACTGAACAAGCAGGGGACGATAAGCCACATTAGTGACGCAGCCGACGATCGTATTCGTCTTGAAGTGGATTTGGGCAACGAGCTGAATTTTATATATGAAGTGAGGCTTCGCGGGTATAGCTCACCCACCTTCGCGCTCGCCGCAATGGATAATGATGAGCAGCAGACTGACCAACATCGATATTATCGCGCTGAGGTTTATCTCAAAGAAGGCGGTCAAAATTATGATGTGATGGGCTGGAATCAGGAACAGTTGATTAATGACATACTGGACCAGTACGAAAAACACCTGCACTTCCTGCACCTGGTTCGTTGATAGCAAAATGCCGTCCTAGGGGGCGGCAATTATTTATCCCGACCGCAATACGAGGGAATGCAGAATGATTTCACGCTGGCAATGGATTCTGAAGCAAACATTTAAGAAACTCTGGTTCAGAGCTACGTTATTCGCAATTGTCGCGATAATAACGGCTCTTTTATCTATTCTTTTTAAATCAATGATTCCTGAGTCGGTTTCAGTGAAGGTTGGTGCGGAAGCAGTTGATAACATTCTGAACATACTGGCATCGAGTATGCTGGCAGTGACCACATTTTCGCTGAGTATCATGGTCACAGCCTACGGTTCAGCCACTACTAATGTTACTCCCAGAGCAACGCGTTTAGTTGTGGAAGACGTAACCACACAAAATGTACTGGCCACCTTCATTGGTTCCTTTCTCTTCAGTCTGGTAGGAATTATTGCCCTCAATATGGGAGCCTACGGAGAAAGGGGAAGAGTCATTTTATTCATTGTCACACTCGTTGTCATTGCCCTCATCCTCATCACATTGCTTCGTTGGATACAGCATTTGACCTCTCTGGGGAGGGTCGGTGAGACAACAGCAAAAGTAGAACAGGCGGCCATCGAAACATTTATTGCGAGAGCCAGAAATCCCTGTCTCGGCGGATATCCATGGCTTGAGAGCTATGAACAGCCGAAAGGAACGGTTGCAGTTTATCCGAAGAAGATTGGCTATGTTGAATATATTGATATGGAGAAACTCAGCAAGCTGCTGGCCAATGATCCTCGTCATGTATACCTTGTGGCGCAACCAGGCAGTTTCATTCATCCGTCCATGCCAGCTTTGTACCTGAGTCAGGGCCAGGAGTCATCAATCTGCGCCGATTTACTTGAGACGATCATTGTCTCGGATGTGCGTTCATTTGCTCAGGATCCCCGATTTTGTCTTAGCGTCATGGCCGAAATAGCCTGCAGAGCCCTTTCACCCGCAGTGAACGATCCTGGAACCGCAATCGATGTCATTGGCAGAGGTGTTCGTATACTTTCTGCTTACGCGCAGAATAAGTCTCATGAAATTGAAGTGACCTATCCTTCAGTACACGTTGCGCCACTTCAGAACAACGATCTTCTGGAAGACTTTTTCTCACCTGTCGCACGCGATGGTGCCAGTATGAGAGAGATTCAGATAAGAGTGCTCAAAGGGCTATCTATGCTGAGTACGGGTTGGCCTGAGATGTTTGCTGATGCCGCGCACACTCTGGCAATTGAAACATTAGAGCATGCAAATCGCGCTGACCATATAGACTCCGATAGAGAATTCATAAAATCAATTTATTTTGATTTGTTTTTTGATGAAAACGCTAATAAGCAATCATAGTTGTGGAGCAAGCGATTTGGTTGCTAGCGAGACAAGAACAAAGCGTCTGCATGAGAATGGGCGTCTGCTTTGTATTAGAAGAGAACATACTGAGTCTTCATCACTTTTGCAGCAGGCTTTATCTCTACGTAAGACATCGCCTACAATCAAATATTTCGGTTTAATACCAGGAGAACACTAAATGTAGAAATTATGTCTACTCAGTTCGGAACAGACTACTGTTTTTTTATTCCGTAGCTGAGACCATCATATTTCCTCCAGCAAAGGAGATAAAAATGGAAAAATTATTTACCCCGTTTCAGACCGGTGATACTGACCTGGTAAACCGCGTCGTTATGGCCCCCATGACCCGCTCACGGGCAATGACTAGTGATACCGCTGATGAACTGACCGCAAAATATTATCAGCTGCGTGAATCCGTATGGGGCAAACCGGAGGTCGTCCGTGACGGGCTCAGGGATCTGGTTCGCCGCACGGGCGCAGATGAAATTATGGTGAACTCATGGCAAGGCACTCGTCTTTGCCGCTCTTCAGAAATAATGCTGAGTATTCTACCGGAAAGGCAAAAGGATCATTTACCAAAGATAATGACGAGAAAGTCATTGACGAAGCGGGGAAGGGGTTAAGTCATCAATCCATATCAAAATATCAGACGCCTGTTTACGCTATGCGGGCGTCCGCTTTTCGCTCACAGCGGACTTTATGCTCGATGAGTTCGCCCGCTCTTTGCCGGGAGCGGAAGTTGCTTAATTTACCCTGAATCAAACAATAAGGGAGCAGGTCAAGTTTTCGATTGTTCTGTCAGATGTTTCCGCATCAATGCATTTTGTAGTGTCACTCCACGACTCGACCTGCCAGACGACTCACGTGAACACTCTTGCCTACCCGCAATAATGACGTGGATGTGATCGCCCTGGCGCCAATGCTTGGCGACGTTGACGCTGAGTAACGTGAAACTGGACAAGGTTGTGGCCAAAATGATCGAGATCGGGGCATCGGTCAAATAAATGAAAATTTCTTCTGCAGGCTATACCTCTTTTGCTTTCTCCCAGGTTTACGCATGGGCATACTTAATATCCTTCAATGCCCATAACCACAGGAATAATAATGAGTATTCAGCGACGTGAGGTGTATCTGGTCTTGAAACAACTATCAGATGGCCGGTTGTTTTATGTGGAAGGATTGAGAAGCGCCAGCAATTATTTTTTTGATGGCCATGCTCGGGTGCTCACTTCCCCGGCTGGTTCAGCGAGCTTTATTGAGTTCGAACCAGGTGAACGCCCTATGCAACTTTTCCATATGCCAGATGAAGAAGGTACTCAATGGCAAGCTGCTTTCCATGATTTCGGCTGCTCGCCTGAATTTGGAGAACCTAAATTGGAATACGTCATATTTGTTGGCGCTTATTCCGATGACCGCGAGCGTACCATTGAGTTGATGAATATGGGCATGACTCATGCGTGGGAAATTATTGAGGGCAAGTGCGAACTGCGCGAAGGCGAGTTCGAAGCAGAATGGTAACTGACACATCGACAAATCTTGAACTTTGGACGGTCTACGATAATCCCATAGACTTCCCGGACCAGTTCATGGCCCGTCGGTTTGACATAACCAGTGCGCCCAGCCACCTGGCTAGACCTTTGAGCAAATCTGGGAGCGCTTCGACCGCCAGGGTTACATCTGGCTGGCGCGCAAACCCGTTGACGATCTGGTGATCGTTGGCACCTTCCTGCGCTGATTTAAATTTTGTTATATCAGGCAGTTTTTTACTTTGATTAGACTTCAAACAACAATGCATAGAGGGAACCATGAAAAAGCCACAACAGATGTACGACCTGCAAATTCCTGATGACGACTATAAAATGGCAGCAGTCATGGAACGTGATAAGTTGAACTTTGAGTCTCCCAACAAATGGTTTTACGTGGGTGCTGACAGCCGAGACCTCGGCTTTGCGAAAGTAGGAATTACGATGGGCGATTTAACATCCCGCTCATACGGCACCAACAACCCTAATTTCTACCTGTTCTGCGCCTTTCAGTGCCAGCAAAGCACAACGGAAGCACAGCTCAAAAGCATTGAAAAAAGCGCTATAAACTATCTCGATGGTGTGTTCTGCGCCGAAAACGGTCAGACAAAGCGGGCGCGTCACATGGAGTCACAACGCCTGTCAGAGTGTTATTACGATGTAAATTTCGAGGATTTTTTTGTCGAGGTGCATGAATACCTATTGGATAATCACGTCAGCTATTTCCAGACTTGTGGTTTCGAAAATGAAGCAGGCGGTGATGGAGGCTATGCACTTGCGTGGGAGTTCAGTTCTCTCCTTAAACCCGAAGTTAAAAGGTACTTCCTGAACAGGATCCTCCGGGGGTGATAAATTAAGTACCTCCCTCACAAAGAAAAGCGCCCGTAGAGGCGCTTATTTTATGGGCGTTAATTAGTTAATATTGTGTTTTTTCTTTAACTTACTAATTGCATCAGATTTTTTTCACATTCATCAAATACTCGAATGTAACGACGGTAATCGTTTTCAGTGTCATTTGCCCAGAAATAAAGAAAACAACGTTTCTCCGTTTTTCCTTCTGAACGATTGCGCCATGTTGTATTAACTTCGTAAAGAGTATACGGAAGTTCCTCTTCATTGAACTGAAGTGGCACACTGAATTTGGCCGCCTGAAAAGAGCTGATTTTATTCGGCATGCTATTTTAAAAAAAAACATCGCGAGATCAACAATAGCTGCCAACGTCCGCTCCTCGCTCACAGTGGACCTTCTGCTCAGTTAGTTTGGCCGCGTTCTGCCAATAGCGGGACACGCTAATGCTGGTGTACAGGTGCTGACTCATTTCCTCCTCCACTTTCATCCCGTTATACTGTGAAAAAAAGGAGGTAGGCGTGAAACTGAAAATGCAGGATTTGAGGCTGTTTAATCTCGTGTTTGAGAGCGATCCTGGCTGGATACTTGATTTCTCTAACCGCACCTTGTCTGCTTTTTTTGATGAAGAACTAAACATTGATATTGATGATGAACGTTATCAGGAAGAGGGGACGTCAAAGGCCAAACGAGTTAGATGCTTGCTGAAACAGGCTGATCGTGAGACCGCTCTGCGGGTTCTTGGCGCTGTCTGGCAGTATAAAACGGAATCCATGCCTGAACAGGCTGAACAAAGCCGTAATGACTATCTTGCACTGATTTCCCGCTTAGAAAACGCTGGCACCGATGAAGCCAAAGGCGTAAAGCCTGTCCAGGCATGGCATGGTGTTGACTGGCCTTCACTTATCGCTGAAATGAACGAGATGAAATCTCTGCCGCCACATCCACGTGGTTTTCGGTTTGAAGCCTGGCTTGCTGAACTGTTCAGTATCTTTAAGCTCGCTCCCCGTTCGTCTTTCCGAAACACAGGCGAACAGATTGACGGAAGTTTCCGACTGAATGATGAATTTTACCTGATAGAGGCAAAGTGGCATCAGAAAAGAACGTCGGCTGCCGATCTCCATGTATTTGAAGGAAAGCTCAGTACCAAGGCAACCTGGACACGCGGTGTTTTTATCAGTTGGATGGGGTTTACGCCTGAAGGTCTGACGGCTTTTGGTAAAGGGAAGCGTGTTATCTGTGTCAGTGGTTATGATCTTTACCACTCACTGAGTCATGGAATCCCTTTGCCCGGCCTTCTGGACGCTAAAACCCGGCACGCAGCTGAAACGGGAGAGCCCTATGCTGAGTTCGACCGACTATATGCACTGAAGAACAAACAGTTTGGCACGATGAAATAACGGGTTGGGAAGCGGTGACTGCTCCCCGTTGTTTAACACAGAGTGCTGCTAGTAATGCCCGCATATCCCTCCCAGCGGACACTCAGCTTTAACAGTCCAATACGTTTAGCTCAAGTAGTACTACGGATAAACCATTTTATGATGGCGTGGAGGACGGGGGATTCTGGTAACGGTAAGAAATGAAAAGGAAAGAAGATCTGTTGCAGGTGGACTGACTGGTGAAAATCCCCATGTGAATGGTGGAGGGTGTATGCTGCCTGGTTTCCCCGCTTGCTATTGGGGATTTCCCCACCCTATTCCCCGCGACAAAATCACGTTAAGACCAGCGGATTAAGGAGAAATGATAATCCCCCCGTTTTCCCCGTATCTATGAATGATCTGAGAGAAAGGAACCGTAAAGGACCGTAGAAAGACCGTAGCAGTGAGGTTAGGAAAAGGTACATCAGAGGATGTTGAGGTGTCTAAAAGTAACGAATATCAGCGAAAATGGCGAGAAATCCAGCAAACAAATAACCTGTTGCAACGACCAGAAATCTACCGTAGCCAGAAAAGGAAAAAGCCCCGCTTTGCAGCGAGGCCTTATGAATAGTGGTGCCCGGACTCGGAATCGAACCAAGGACACGGGGATTTTCAATCCCCTGCTCTACCGACTGAGCTATCCGGGCAACGGGGCGCATTAAACCGTAATCTGCACATCTCGTCAACCTAATTTCAGTAAAAGCGATTCAACTGCTTAAGATTGCGGCAAATCGCTTCTTTTCTGTGTTTCTGTCAGGTCAATGCACCACCCTGGCGGCAGCGGGCGAAGCGCAGGATATCTTCCGCCAGCCGATGTGCAGTGTCGACATCCGCCTGGCTACGATTCACCAGCATTCGGCTTAAACAGCCTTCCAGCACCAGTTCCATCTGCTTTGCTACCATCGCCGGATCGTCAACTTCCAGTGTGGTTAACAGTTCGTGGGTGAAATCGTAGGCCGCGCTTTTTTGCTGATCGGCCAGTTGATGAATAGGGTGGCCAGGATCGGGATAAAACGTACAGGCAGCGATAAATAGACAGCCCGGATAGCGGTTGTTTTTAACGCACTCCGATAACGCCTGATAACGTGCCAGCAGCTTTTGTTCGGCGGTTTGCGTTTCGTCCAGCATCAGCTGACGACGCCAGACATCTATCTGTTGGCTAAGATAACGCAGCGCATCGTAGAGGATTGCCTCTTTGTCTGGCCAGAAGCGGCGTAGCTCGTCCAGTGGATAATCCACACGTTCAGCAACCATCTCCAGCGTGGTGTTGGCAATCCCTTGTAATTCTAATAATTTCAGGGCTTCTCCCAGTACATCTTCACGTTGCACGCTATTTTCCTCCGTCTTTCCCACTGCAAGTGTCGTTCACGGTTGGCGATCGCGCAAATGTGCGCTGAAGGTTTCAGCATCCATAAAGCCCGTGACGCGTGCTTGTGGATGCTCCTGGCCTTGTCCGTCAAAAAAGAGAATTGTCGGTAGGCCAAGGACATTAAGATGCTTTAACAGCGCCACATCTTGTGCGTCGTTGGCCGTGACGTTGGCCTGAAGTAAGACCGTGTCTGCTAACGCTTTTTGCACCTGCGGGTCGCTGAAGGTGTATTTCTCAAACTCTTTACAGGCGACGCACCAGTCGGCATAAAGATCTAACATCACCGGTTTGCCTTTGGCTTCAACGAGCGCCTGATTTAACTCATCTACCGTTTTGATTTGTGTAAAGTTGAGATGCGTCTGAGTTTGCGCGGTATGCGTCGCACCAAATGCCCAATCCTGAAGTGGGCGCACGCTAACCAATGCCGCTGCCAGCAGGATTATTTGCACCACGCGCATCCAGCCGCGTTTAGCCTGTAGGCTGGTGATAAAGGCCCAGCCAAAGAATGCGACACCCAGCGCCGACCACAAGCGTAATCCCCATACATCACCAATCACTCGCTCCAGCAGGAAGACCGGCAGTGCGAGGATCACAAAACCAAACGCGGTTTTGACTTGTTCCATCCACGGGCCGCTTTTCGGCAGCAAGCGGTTACCAAAGACGGTAATTAGCATCAGCGGCAGGCCCATGCCCAACGCATAGAGATAAAGCGTGCCGCCGCCCAGCCACATGTTCCCGCTTTGGGCGATATACAGCAGAATCGCGCTAAGCGGTGCGGTGGTGCATGGTGAACAGATCAGTCCGGCAATCGCCCCCATAACAAACACACCGCCAGGTGAGCCGCCCTGTTGGCGATTGCTCATCAACGTGAGACGTGTTTGCAGCGAAGAGGGGAGTTGTAGAGTAAACAAGCCAAACATTGACATCGCCAGCAAGGTAAAGACGATGGCGAGGCCAATGAGCACGTATGGGTGCTGTAGCGCCGCCTGGAACTGTAACCCTGCGGCGGCAACTACCAGACCCAGCGCCGTGTAAGTCAGTGCCATCCCCTGCACATAAATAAAGGTCAGCAACAATGCTCTGGCAGTGGAGAGCCGCTGTTTACCACCCAGCACGATGCCAGAAATCAGTGGGTACATTGGCAGCACGCATGGCGTAAAGGCGATACCAATACCGATCAACAACGCCCAGAGCGCGGAAAAGGGCAATTGCGCGGTGTGCTGCTCTTGCTGCGAAACAGACACAGGCTGTGACGCTGCGTTGTTGGCGACCACTTCGCTTAACGGAACGGTTTTGGTTTCTGGCGGATAACAGAAACCGGCATCAGCACAGCCCTGGTAGGAGACAGTTAACGTCGCTCCCGCACTCGCCTGGTTGATGGTTACGGGAAGCGTCAGCCGATCGCGGTAAATCTCGCTTTTGCCGTAAAACTCATCTTCATGCCAGACGCCTTGCGGCAGCTGCACGTCGGCAATTTTCGCGTGTTCCGGCGTAATGCGGATCTGTTTACGGTAGAGGTAGTAACCGTCTTTGATCTGCCAGGTCAGATTAAGGTCATGTTGGTTTTGCTGAAAATCAAAAGTAAAGGCTTGATCCGCGGGGACAAATTGTGAACGTCCCGGCGCGTCGAATAATCCGGCAAAAACGGAAGTGCTGCAAAGTAGCAGGATCAGCGTAAAGATGCGTTGAGCCATGAGAGGTAATCTGTGTCTCCGTGTGTAACAGGTAAAACCAGAAGTTCCGGGGTTTGATATGGATGATGAGACTTCAGGCATTCCAGCAGTGCCTGCTGGTGAGATACGGTAGTTTTTAAAATCATCTGCACTTCGTATTCTTGCTCCAGCTTACCTTCCCAGTAATAGAGAGAGGTAGCGCCGGGGATCAAGGTCGCGCAGGCCGCCAGTTTTTCCGCCAGCACTTTGGCGGCTAAATCCTGGGCTGTCGCTTCATCCGGTGCGGTACATAGCACCACGACAGACGCGGTATTCGAACTTTTTTCATCAAGCATAAACACCTCGCAAGAACAGATGGAACCGCAAGAGAGAGGTCACTATACAACGGACGGGGGAAGGATGTTAGTCGGCGGGAAAGAAAGCGGGGCTTGAACGCCCCGCGATTGGTCATTACAGCATGAAGCTACCCAGCACGAAGCCGAAGCAAACGGCCAGGGCAACACCCAGAGTACCCGGGATGAAGAACGGATGGTTGAAGACGAATTTACCGATACGGGTTGTACCCGTGTCATCCATCTGTACCGCAGCAACCAGCGTCGGGTAGGTCGGCAGAATGAACAGACCAGACACCGCAGCGAAAGAAGCAACAGCGGTCAGCGGTGAAACGTTCAGTGCCAGAGCCATCGGCATCAGTGCTTTTGCGGTTGCAGCCTGAGAGTACAGCAGAGCAGAAGCAAAGAAGAAGATGACGGCCAGCAGCCACGGATGACCCTGAATCACTTCACCAGCGGTATCTTTGATCCAGTCGATGTTATTGGAAACGAAAGTATCGCCCAGCCACGCAACACCCAGGATACAAATACAGGCGCTCATACCTGCTTTGAAGGTGCTGGAGTTGAGGATGTTGTCGGTATCGACTTTACAGATAACGGTGGTCAGAGTTGCAACGCTGAGCATGATGATCAGGATTGCGTTGGTGGTGTTCATCAGCGGTTTTTCAACCAGACCCATGCTTGGGCTGTTGATGATTGCATAGATAACCACGCCAACTACGCCCAGCAGGAACAGCCAGACGGACGTTTTTGCACCGGATTTGATTTCAATCTGCTTTTCACCGCGCAGTTCAACCAGGCCCTCTTCCAGACGCTTGCGATAAATCGGATCGTCAGAGAGTTTGGAGTTGAACAGCATAGTGACCAGAAAGGACATCACCAGAACCGCCAGCAGGGTGGACGGGATGACCACGGAGAGCAGATGGAGGTAGCTGATGCCATGACCTTCCATCACGGAAGACATGTAAACCACTGCCGCTGAGATTGGCGATGCGGTGATCGCAATCTGCGCGGATACCACTGCAGTAGACAGCGGACGGCAAGGTTTGACGCCTTGTTCCTTCGCAACTTCAGCGATAACTGGCAGTGTCGCCAGAGATATGTTGCCAGTACCAGCAAAGATAGTCAGGAAATAGGTCACGATCGGTGCGAGGATCGTGATGTATTTCGGGTTACGGCGCAGCAGCTTTTCTGTCTGATGAACCAGATAGTCCAGACCGCCAGCAACCTGCATGGCAGAAATAGCGGCGATAACCGCCATGATAATGGAAATGACATCGAACGGGATGTTACCGGGTTTAACGCCAATAGCGGCAAGAACCAGCACCCCCAATCCGCCTGCAAAACCAATACCTATTCCCCCCAATCTGGCGCCCAAGAAGATCGCCAGCAAAACTATGATGAGTTCTACAACTAGCATATTAGCCTTCCTTGTTTTTTAACAAGTTGATATTAGGTTGTTATTTTTAAGTTACTGCTCACAAGAAAAAAGGCACGTCATCTGACGTGCCTTCTTTATTTGTACTACCCTGTACGATTACTGTTCGCTTTCATCAGTATAGCGTTTTGCTTTGTAAGCCGGGTGCATCAGATTCTGTACGGAGAAAATATCGTCAAGTTCCGCTTCAGTCAACAGACCGCGTTCCAGAACGACTTCACGTACACTCTTACCGGTTTCGGCACAGATTTTACCCACGATGTCACCGTTGTGGTGACCGATGAACGGGTTCAGGTAAGTAACGATACCGATAGAGTTGTAAACGTAACCTTCGCACACTTCTTTGTTAGCAGTGATGCCGTTAATGCATTTTTCCAGCAGGTTGTAGCAAGCGTTGGTCAGAATGTGAACGGATTCGAACATGGCCTGGCCAATGACCGGCTCCATAACGTTCAACTGCAGCTGACCTGCTTCTGCTGCCATGGTAACAGTGGTGTCGTTACCGATGACTTTGAAGCATACCTGGTTAACCACTTCCGGAACAACCGGGTTTACTTTAGCTGGCATGATGGAAGAGCCCGCCTGCAGTTCCGGCAGGTTGATCTCGTTCAGGCCGGCACGTGGACCAGAAGAGAGCAAGCGCAGGTCGTTACAGATTTTGGACATCTTCACAGCCAGGCGTTTCAGCGCGCCGTGAACCATAACATAAGCGCCGCAGTCAGAGGTCGCTTCGATCAGGTCTTCAGCCGGTACGCATGGGAAGCCAGTGACTTCAGCCAGTTTTTTCACTGCCAGCGGAGAGTACTCTTTCGGCGTGTTCAGACCAGTACCGATTGCTGTTGCGCCAAGGTTAACTTCCAGCAGCAGTTCAGCGGTACGTTGGATATTTTTCACTTCTTCTTTCAGCAGGATGCTGAAAGCGCGGAATTCCTGACCGAGGGTCATCGGTACTGCGTCCTGCAGCTGGGTACGACCCATTTTCAGGATGTCCTGGAATTCGACAGCTTTACGTTCAAAGCCTTCACGCAGTTGGTTAATCGCATCTACCAGCTTAATCAGGGAAGAGTAAACTGCGATACGGAAACCGGTCGGGTAGGCGTCGTTAGTGGACTGACATTTGTTAACATGGTCGTTCGGGTTCAGGTACTGATATTCACCTTTCTGGTGACCCATCAGTTCCAGACCGATATTGGCCAGCACTTCGTTGGTGTTCATGTTTACGGAAGTACCTGCGCCGCCCTGGTAGACGTCTACCGGGAACTGATCCATGCATTTTCCGTTGTTCAGGACTTCATCACATGCGGCAATGATGGCATTCGCTACACTTTTAGGAATGGTTTGCAGCTCTTTGTTTGCCATAGCTGCGGCTTTTTTAACCATTACCATACCGCGAACAAATTCAGGAATATCACTGATTTTGTTGTTGCTGATATAGAAGTTTTCAATCGCTCTCAGAGTGTGAACACCATAGTAGGCATCAGCTGGAACTTCCCTGGTACCCAACAGATCTTCTTCGATACGAATGTTGTTTGACATGTGAACCTTCTTTTTCAAGCTGCCAATGATTTGCTTTAAACACACAGAATATATGTGGTTTCGAATGTTTTTCGACCGACGATTATCCCCTGCATCGACCGAATACCCGAGATCATATGCTGCTTGAGGATTTCTACCGTAATCTGGATCACTTTAAGTGTCGGTTTTTACCCCTTAATTATTAATTTGTGAAATAGATCACCGCTTTGGGATTACTACCAAAAATAGTTGCGCAAACATCTTGAAATTTTGCTAATGACCACAATATAAGCTGAACGCGATTCGCAACCCATTCAGGTAGCCGGGTTTTACCGGCTGCTATTACAGGAGAAACCTTTGCGCTGGTTACCTTTTATTGCCATTTTCCTTTATGTCTATATTGAGATTTCAATCTTTATTCAGGTTGCCCATGTATTGGGGGTATTGCTGACCCTCGTGCTGGTTATATTCACGTCAGTTATCGGGATGTCACTGGTACGTAACCAGGGCTTTAAGAATTTCGTGCTGATGCAGCAAAAAATGGCGGCGGGTGAAAACCCAGCGGCGGAGATGATTAAAAGTGTTTCGCTGATCATTGCCGGTTTGCTGCTTTTATTACCGGGCTTTTTCACCGACTTCCTCGGTCTTCTGCTTTTATTACCGCCGGTGCAAAAGCATCTGACAGTGAAGTTGATGCCGCATTTGCGCTTTTCTCGTATGCCAGGCGGCGGTTTTAGCGCCGGGACCGGTGGTGGTAATACTTTTGATGGTGAGTACCAGCGAAAGGATGATGAGCGCGACCGCCTTGATCATAAAGACGATCGCCAGGATTAATGTCGAAACGCCGGATTATGTGGTTATGCCATTTTCCGGCGTTTTTCGTTTTGGCAGCAACAGCCATAACCCCGCCAGCATGATCAGCGCATAGAGACTTTTCCAGCCGACCATTGCCAGTAACAGAACGCATAACAGCCCGCCAACCACCGCCAGTAGTCGATAACGTCCTTGCAATAATTTACAGCCTGCCAGCATGCATAACAGATAAATCATAATAAAGATGCCATTGGCATAAATAATAAGAGCGTCCAGATTGATCTCTAAAGCATGAATCACCAACGTGCTCACCACACAGCAGCCGAGCACCGCATTGAGGGCATTATTCGGGATATGGCGAGAAGAGAGGCGTGCCAGGTAGTGGTCAGGATTATGTTGCGCCTGCGACCAGACCAGGCGGGCGAAGCTCTGTATATAAATGTTGAGACTGGCAAAGCAGGCCAGATAGCCAATCACGCAGGCAATCCATAACGCTCCTACACCGAACAACTGCACTACAATTTTTGGAAGCGATGCTGCCGCCGCCATTTTTTCACCATAGGCGTCGAAGTGTAAGACGACTACCGTACAGCCCCAGTAGACTAATCCTGCCAGCAGCAGACCAATCATCAATGCGCGAGGAAAATCACGCTCTGGATTTTTAAATTCCGAGGCAAGATGGGCAAATGCTTCCAGACCGACAAAACACCAGAACATCACTGATAACGCAGCAAATAACCCGGTAAGTTCGATATTACCAGGTGCCGGGAAGGGGATATTCGCAGGTTTGATATCGCCCGCCCACCAGATAGCGACAATCAGCGCGACGATAAGTCCGGCAATAACGGTTTGTAGATTAGCACTGGAACTGGCACCGCGAGTACCGATATACCACACCAGCGCCAGCGTACCGAGTTCTGCCAACAACAGTTGCCAGCTATGCCAGCCAAACATTGCCTGGCCGAACCCGGCGGCAATTTGTAGCGCGGCAGGCAAACCCACGGGAATGACCGATAAAAACAACCAGCCGGTGACTCGCTCAAGTCGCGAACCAAACGCCATACCGACGAAGTGCGCGACACCGCCTGCGCTGGGATAGTGGCGACCCAGAATCGCAAACACAATCGCAATCGGGAACACTAAGATAATCAAAACGGGCCACGCCCACAGGCTGTTATTGCCCGCTACCAGCGCAGCTAACGCAGGAACGGCAAACACGCCAGTGCCTAATAATGACGTCGATAGCAGGCCAATGCCCTGGGCCAGCCCCAGTTCTTGTTTGAGTCCACTCATGGGTTGATGTCCGATTGCGCCCAAATTTTGGGCAACTGCGTAGATTTTCGATGGTAGCACAATCAGATTCGCTTATGACGGCGATGAAGAAATTGCGATGAAATGTGAGGTGAATCAGGGTTTTCACCCGATTTTGTGCTGATCAGAATTTTTTTTCTTTTTCCCCCTTGAAGGGGCGAATCCTCATCCCCATTTCTCTGGTCACCAGCCGGGAAACCACGTAAGCTCCGGCGTCACCCATAACAGATACGGACTTTCTCAAAGGAGAGTTATCAATGAATATTCGTCCATTGCATGATCGCGTGATCGTCAAGCGTAAAGAAGTTGAAACTAAATCTGCTGGCGGCATCGTTCTGACCGGCTCTGCAGCGGCTAAATCCACCCGCGGCGAAGTGCTGGCTGTCGGCAATGGCCGTATCCTTGAAAATGGCGAAGTGAAGCCGCTGGATGTGAAAGTTGGCGACATCGTTATTTTCAACGATGGCTACGGTGTGAAATCTGAGAAGATCGACAATGAAGAAGTGTTGATCATGTCCGAAAGCGACATTCTGGCAATTGTTGAAGCGTAATCCTCGCACGACACTGAACATACGAATTTAAGGAATAAAGATAATGGCAGCTAAAGACGTAAAATTCGGTAACGACGCTCGTGTGAAAATGCTGCGCGGCGTAAACGTACTGGCAGATGCAGTGAAAGTTACCCTCGGTCCGAAAGGCCGTAACGTAGTTCTGGATAAATCTTTCGGTGCACCGACCATCACCAAAGATGGTGTTTCCGTTGCTCGTGAAATCGAACTGGAAGACAAGTTCGAAAATATGGGTGCGCAGATGGTGAAAGAAGTTGCCTCTAAAGCGAACGACGCTGCAGGCGACGGTACCACCACTGCAACTGTACTGGCTCAGGCTATCATCACTGAGGGTCTGAAAGCTGTTGCTGCGGGCATGAACCCGATGGACCTGAAACGTGGTATCGACAAAGCCGTTACCGCTGCAGTTGAAGAACTGAAAGCGCTGTCCGTACCGTGCTCTGACTCTAAAGCGATTGCTCAGGTTGGTACCATCTCCGCTAACTCCGACGAAACCGTAGGTAAACTGATCGCTGAAGCGATGGACAAAGTCGGTAAAGAAGGCGTTATCACCGTTGAAGACGGTACCGGTCTGCAGGACGAACTGGACGTGGTTGAAGGTATGCAGTTCGACCGTGGCTACCTGTCTCCTTACTTCATCAACAAGCCGGAAACTGGCGCAGTAGAACTGGAAAGCCCGTTCATCCTGCTGGCTGACAAGAAAATCTCTAACATCCGCGAAATGCTGCCGGTTCTGGAAGCTGTTGCCAAAGCAGGCAAACCGCTGCTGATCATCGCTGAAGATGTTGAAGGCGAAGCGCTGGCAACTCTGGTTGTTAACACCATGCGTGGCATCGTGAAAGTTGCTGCGGTTAAAGCTCCGGGCTTCGGCGATCGTCGTAAAGCTATGCTGCAGGATATCGCAACCCTGACTGGCGGTACCGTAATCTCTGAAGAGATCGGTATGGAGCTGGAAAAAGCAACCCTGGAAGACCTGGGTCAGGCTAAACGTGTTGTGATCAACAAAGACACCACCACTATCATCGATGGCGTGGGTGAAGAAGCTGCAATCCAGGGCCGTGTTGCTCAGATCCGTCAGCAGATTGAAGAAGCAACTTCTGACTACGACCGTGAAAAACTGCAGGAACGCGTAGCGAAACTGGCAGGCGGCGTTGCAGTTATCAAAGTAGGTGCTGCTACCGAAGTTGAAATGAAAGAGAAAAAAGCACGCGTTGAAGACGCCCTGCACGCGACCCGTGCTGCGGTAGAAGAAGGCGTGGTTGCTGGTGGTGGTGTTGCGCTGATCCGCGTAGCGTCTAAACTGGCTGACCTGCGTGGTCAGAACGAAGACCAGAACGTGGGTATCAAAGTTGCACTGCGTGCAATGGAAGCTCCGCTGCGTCAGATCGTCCTGAACTGCGGCGAAGAACCGTCTGTTGTTGCTAACACCGTTAAAGGCGGCGACGGCAACTACGGTTACAACGCAGCAACCGAAGAATACGGCAACATGATCGACATGGGTATCCTGGACCCAACCAAAGTAACCCGTTCTGCTCTGCAGTACGCGGCTTCTGTGGCTGGCCTGATGATCACCACCGAGTGCATGGTTACCGACCTGCCGAAAAATGATGCAGCTGACTTAGGCGCTGCTGGCGGTATGGGCGGCATGGGTGGCATGGGCGGCATGATGTAATTGCCCTGCACCTCGCAGAAATAAACAAACCCCCGGGCAGAAATGTCTGGGGGTTTTTCTTTTGGTCATCTTTCTAGTATAAGATTCAGACACGGACGACGCGAGTGGCGTCCAGCTCATTGATTATGGGGAATAACATGCACGTAAAATACTTAGCAGGGATTGTCGGTGCCGCGCTACTGATGGCGGGTTGTAGCTCCAGCAACGAATTGAGTGCTGCCGGTCAGAGTGTACGCATTGTGGACGAGCAGCCAGGCGCAGAGTGCCAGCTGATTGGTACTGCGACAGGTAAGCAAAGCAACTGGCTTTCCGGGCAACACGGAGAAGAGGGCGGTTCTATGCGCGGCGCAGCAAACGATCTGCGCAACCAGGCGGCTGCAATGGGCGGTAACGTGATTTATGGCATCAGCAGCCCGTCGCAGGGAATGTTGTCCAGTTTTGTCCCGACGGATAGCCAGATTATCGGTCAGGTTTATAAGTGCCCGAACTGATGTGATCCAGAGGCTGGGTGACAAACGTATCATTGCCTGATGCGCTTCGCTTATCAGGCCTTGTATTATCCCTCCAGTGCAGAGAAAATCGGCCAGTTTTCTCTGCCTGCAGTCCGCATGCCGTATCGGGC
>NZ_JAHZSO010000166.1:0-171447 GCF_028421345.1 Escherichia sp. S10b | reverse complement strand
CGATGTTATTCAGCGATCTGTTCAAATGTTATTACCCGATCTCGATGGAAGTTATTGAGTGATCTCCTTTCATGAAAATACGCAACGAAAGAGGCCACGATGCTGGAGAAGTGCGGTCATTAGCTTCTGAGCGGGCAGACCATAGGTTTTGCAGTAGTCGCCCCAAGTCACGCCTCGGCGGTTAGCGGACTGAATGGCTGCTCGCTTCTTCTGGTCTTCCAGTTGAAGGACTCGACGCTCTAACGTCTGAATATGGTCGTAACACTTGGCGCGGAGGTGAACGGAATAGCCAGCGACCAGAATGAAAGTATGCTTACGGTCGAGACGATACAGCGGCTGCTGTTTCCCCTGCGCGTTTAGATAGACATCTTCAGTCACCCCGATATGACTGCTCAGTTTTGAGCACTGCTCAGTTTTGAGCGCGTTAAGCTCCTCAGCCATATTGCGAATATCACGCAGGACATTTCGGTGCTCCTTGCCTGTCAGCTCAGCAATTTCAACTGAGGTCATGGAGACAAGCTGGTCGAGGTTAATGACGCTGATTTCTTGTTGGGACATTTACGTGTACTCCTTTTGTTTGCACCCTGAAGTCGCACCCCACTGACCTACTCAAGCCCCCACGTAAAGGGAGACCAGCAGGCAACAGGACGCAAACAGAATGACTTGAGGTAATTGGGGTTAGTGGTCTGCGATGACCATAGAGATGAAGGTTCGACAGCATGTCCGAGCGTGTGTGGTGATAGACTTAAGTCACGAGACCAAAGAACACACAGGCTGACCAGAGGCTGTCTTGCCTTAGGCTGGTGGCTAGCAAGCTAGCGTGGACCACGGTTTCTCGCTTGCCGTCTCTCAGGAGGTCAGAGGCGAGATATGGTCCCTATAGTGATAGTTTAGTCAAACAGGAATGAACTTCGGAGAACTTGACGCGAAAGTGTTCAGTACTTCCAGTTAGACCCGAAGCATGGAGACCACATCATAGCGACCGTAGTATACTTCGGGCTGACAGGACTGGAGGCTGGACTTAAAGTTCTTCTTATTGGAATTGTGATAACACAATCCATAACAAGATGAACTCATGGTCTCCTCAAGCCTGCTGGTCAGGCTCAAAGCTCCAACCTCAGACACCACTGGTCTAACCTCTTTGAGTTTCCGCCTGTCCACAAATGGATGGCAGACCTCAGCAATGATGTCTTGGTTCTTCAGTTATCCGCGCAGCGATTATCACAGAGCCAACTTAAAGTCGGATGTGGTCTACTGCTCCCCGCCTGTCAAAAGGGAAGATAGCTTACGTTAAAAGGAATGGTCTCAGGCCAAGGTGATTTAACACTAGGCGTCTGCGGATGGTTTCCAATCGGTCCGCTACCGGAAGCCTGAGACTTAATGAATGTGTGTATGGGTCGTGACTGCTATTAAGGTGGGGACTTAGGGTCTCTCCCCTATAGTGATAGTTTAGTCCCCCCCCTTCCCCTATAGTGTGGGTTTCATTCGTTAGCGGCCTGCTGCTGCTCCCTCGCCTGTCTGTCCTGATTCTCAATACCTTGACGTGGACCTTCAGGCATACTCTGGAACATAGCCTCAATTTCTTTCGGTCTCGTGATTCGGTCATCGACAATAATGTTCAGCAGCTTAAAGAGACCGTGTGCCAACTGCGGGTCATCATCAAGACTAATCTCTCCGGGATGGACCGCCTGATTGCCGACAATACGACAGATATCTGCCGCCTGCTGGATGCGTACAGGTAGTCCTTTCTGGACGAGTGACCGGATGTCTTTATTAATGTTTTCTCCCGGCTCGCCTAAGTGGACCATTAGCTTCTGAAGGCAAAGACGAAGGAGTGCAGCGGCCCCTTTAGGAGACAGATTAATGATGCTTCGGGCTTCCATATAGTCGGACTTGCAGTTATCTGGCATATCTGGATTTGGTAGTTCAACATTGCCAGCCGCCGGAATAATCATATTGCCGTCATACCAATAAGCATCATCACCGCAATGAGAGCATGTTGACATTCGGAACTCGGTTGTCCTTTGCGCCAACTCACGCGCACTTCCATACATCCTACGCCAGAACTGACGGGCATATACACCACAGTGAGGACAGTTAAAAGCCTCTGCTTCAAACACCGCCGGATAATACTCAGCCATTTAATCCAGTCTCCTTATAAACACCTGCCATCACATTAACCAATCTATCCACCTCGACCTCTTTAGCGTAACGGTCGTAAGTTATAGACCCTGAGCTATGACCCATAATCGCCTGAGCATACGCTAGCTCGACCCCATGTTGTTTTAACTGGGTCGCAACTGTATGTCTAAACGAGTGAAACGCTAAGCCGCTACGGTCAGCGAGAACTTTTGGTAACAAGGTCCGGTTAAACCATTTGCTCACCTGCTCACCGTAGCCATTCTTCATCAGCTTGAGGCCATCGAATACCATAGCATTATCACCCGCAGTCTTTCTACGGTCTTCCACGAGTGACATAAAGTCAGCCAATACAAAACCATAAGCACCATCTACCAACGGGACACAGCGGTCACTGTGGGCGTTCTTGATACTCTTACCCGGCAGGCTGCTATCGTCTTCGTTGATATGGATAAAAACGGTCCCAGCCTCAGTGGTCCTGACATCTTTAACCTGAAGTTGGGCCACCTCGTTAAGTCTTGCTCCAGTGATTGCAGCCAGAGCGGTGACGTAATAATGGTATGGCTTACCTGAGGTCTTCTGCGAGTACGCTTTAGCTGCGACCAGTAGTTGCCTTACCTGCTCAGGACTGAACGCATCACGAGCGTCGGAGGCTTTACGCTGCGGGACTTTCAGCTCAAGACCTTCTGTCAGGTTCTTAGCTATCAGGTCGTTGCGTACCGCCCACTTAAACACAGCAGCCATCTTGATAAGGTATTTATTGTTGATGGTAACGACATCCAAACAGTCAGTCTTAGACTCCCGGTTCAGCAGGTCAGACAGCGGTATGTCCTTAAAGCGTTGCTTGCGGTTCTTCGGTAGCTGCTGGAGGACTTCACGGACCCTAAGCATATCTGCACGGGTCGCCTTGCCGACATCCTGAATATCCAGATAGTCGAATATCTCGATTAGCGTAGAGTGTGACGCTCGGTTTTCGCTTAGGGTCGCTGGCTTCCAGTTCTGGGCGTTCTCCTGCTCGTACTGCTCAATGAGAGACGCGAGGGTCAGTGCTTTAGTTACTCGTTCCAGAGTCACGAGAGGTTCAGGGACTTCAGGCTCCGATGATACAGATAGGGAGACGGACGGTCTTAGACTGCCAGTCTCAGGCTCAAGGTAAGACAACAGGCCAGAGTTATCGCCCTTGAGTCTATCCTGACAGGCTTTAAGTACACCGATAACGTCATTGATATAGTGATGCTGGTCTACAGTCAGACGCTCAGTCGCTACAGCTTCCCGAAGGTTGGACTTGATGTCGTCGTACTGGTCAACGTAAAGCTGGTAGGACTCCGGGTCGTTAAGGTCATCACGGCTGACACTAAGTTCCCACTCGACAATGGTCTTCAGGTGCTCCCGTAGCTCCTCATAAGAGGCGTTAGGGTTATCTGCATGGATTGCTTTAAGTGCTGACTTGATGTGCCGTGAGTGAGCCATAGCGGTACGTCTATCCTTGGTCCGTAAAGATACTGACGCTAGTTTATAACGGTTGTGAGAAGGAAGCGAAGCGGTCAGGCGACTAGTGGTCTTCATCCTAAGACGGATGTAAAAGACACCATTACGCTGATAAAGGTAGGTTCTTGACTTGAGCATGTACTGAGACCTTAGGTCTGCTCACTACTTCAACAAAGTTAGTCACAGTGTTGGTTACAGTGAGTAAAACTATCGGAAGGCGTTAAGCCGTATCCCTTAGGATTCAGTAAGTTAGTAGACTTTAAGAAGTGTCATGGAGCGGGCGAAGGGAATCGAACCCTCGTATAGAGCTTGGGAAGCTCTCGTTCTACCATTGAACTACGCCCGCTTCGAGATGCGTAAGGCATTATAAACCTTACGCTCTCCTTAGCAAGTGCCGCGCTGCTGACTGCTGATTAATTCGCCATCAGCATTTTGGCTTGCTGCCCTGCGGCGGCAAGTAACGTAGCGGATCAATTGCCGTTGCACGGTAACGAATCTGGAAATGCAGGCGAACAGATGCCGCATCCGTGCTCCCCATAGTGGCGATTTTTTGCCCAGCCTTCACGCTTTGCCCATTATTTACCAGCATCGTGTCATTATGGGCGTAAGCCGTAATGTAATCTTCACTGTGTTTAATCATGATGAGATTACCGTAGCCACGCAGCTGGTTGCCCACATACACCACCTTTCCTGCACCCGCGGCGTAAATAGGTGTACCCCGTGGAGCTGAGATATCAATCCCTTTATTGCCGCCATCTGCTGTCGAATACGGCATGATAACTTTCCCTGTCGTTGGCCATAACCAACAACGTTGCCCTACTGGCGGCCAGGAAGATTTCGGTACCGCTGATGACGGTGTAACCGATGCGGTTTTGGTCGTTGATTTGGCGGTTGATTTACGTGTACTACTGCTACTTTTCGCCCCACCCAGTTTTAGTTTCTGACCAACTTCAATGGTGTAAGGGGGGGAAATGCCGTTCAGTCGCGCCAGTTCTTTTACGCTGGTTCCCGTGGTGCGCGAAATACGATATAGCGTATCCCCCCGTTTCACGGTGTAAACGGAGCCGGAATACGTTCCTGTATCGGATGATTTGCTACCCGAACAGCCCGCCAAAAGCAGTCCAACCGATAACAACATCACGATACCCAGAGATTTTTTATTCAGGCGTCCCGCACTCAAAATCTTTCCTCGCTTAAAAAACAAGACGCCTTATCATAGCAGCCAGCCTCTTGATACCCAATCTCTTGCTTCTGGAAAAACGTGGTAATAGAGAAAGAGGTTAATTTCATTTGGCAAAGGGAAGTATCATCAGCAAAATATTCGCTGTAGAGGTATCGAACTTCCTGACTTTTTACCCTATTTCCCATCCTGATGCGTAATAATCCCAATTTATCACATTGATTTTATCGCCACTCATATTGATACGTATCACTGCCCCTATTCAGAGTCCTGTTTCGTATCATATCTGTGTTTTTTTAACGTCATCACACTTCCTACCTCCCCTAACGCTTATCGTCGTTTCTGGCGTAAATCTTGCCTGCTTAGACTAAATCTTTGCCATAAGAACCAAATGTTCAAATCGAGGGGATTTCTATGGAAGCGCGGGAAGCAACCGCTACGGGTGAATCATGCATGCGCGTCGATGCCATTGCTAAGGTCACCGGGCGGGCACGATATACTGACGATTATGTTATGGCGGGCATGTGTTATGCGAAATATGTACGTAGCCCTATCGCACATGGTTATGCCGTAAGTATTAATGATGAACAAGCCAGAAGTTTGCCGGGCGTACTGGCGATTTTTACCTGGGAAGATGTGCCTGATATTCCATTCGCTACAGCTGGGCATGCCTGGACACTTGACGAAAACAAGCGCGATACCGCCGATCGCGCACTGCTAACTCGCCATGTTCGTCATCATGGTGACGCCGTTGCCATCGTCGTGGCCCGCGATGAACTCACGGCAGAAAAAGCGGCGCAATTGGTCAGCATTGAGTGGCAAGAATTACCCGTTATCACCACGCCAGAAGCGGCGCTGGCAGAAGACGCTGCACCAATCCATAACGGTGGCAATTTACTGAAACAAAGCACGATGTCGACGGGTAATGTCCAACAAACAATCGATGCCGCCGACTACCAGGTACAGGGGCACTATCAGACCCCCGTTATTCAACATTGTCACATGGAAAGCGTAACATCGCTGGCGTGGATGGAGGATGACTCGCGAATTACCATCGTTTCCAGCACCCAGATCCCGCACATTGTTCGCCGCGTGGTTGGTCAGGCGCTGGATATTCCCTGGTCATGCGTACGAGTCATCAAACCATTTGTCGGTGGCGGTTTTGGTAATAAACAGGATGTACTGGAAGAGCCAATGGCGGCATTCCTGACCAGCAAGCTTGGCGGCATTCCGGTGAAAGTTTCCCTTAGCCGTGAAGAGTGTTTCCTCGCAACCCGTACCCGCCACGCTTTTACCATTGACGGGCAAATGGGCGTGAACCGCGACGGAACATTGAAAGGTTATAGTCTGGATGTTCTGTCTAACACCGGCGCTTATGCATCTCACGGGCACTCCATCGCTTCTGCGGGGGGGAATAAAGTCGCTTACCTTTATCCTCGTTGTGCCTACGCTTACAGTTCAAAGACCTGCTATACCAACCTCCCCTCGGCTGGTGCGATGCGTGGTTATGGCGCGCCACAAGTCGTATTTGCCGTTGAGTCTATGCTTGATGACGCCGCGACAGCGTTAGGTATTGATCCTGTTGAAATTCGTTTACGCAACGCCGCCCGCGAAGGAGATGCTAATCCGCTCACGGGCAAACGTATTTACAGCGCAGGGTTGCCGGAGTGTCTTGAAAAAGGCCGGAAAATCTTTGAATGGGAAAAACGCCGTGCAGAATGCCAGAACCAGCAAGGCAATTTGCGCCGCGGCGTTGGCGTCGCCTGTTTTAGCTACACCTCTAACACCTGGCCTGTCGGCGTAGAAATAGCAGGCGCGCGCCTTCTGATGAATCAGGATGGAACCATCAACGTGCAAAGCGGCGCGACGGAAATCGGTCAGGGTGCCGACACCGTCTTCTCGCAAATGGTGGCAGAAACCGTGGGGGTTCCGGTCAGCGACGTTCGCGTTATTTCAACTCAAGATACCGACGTTACGCCGTTCGATCCCGGCGCATTTGCCTCACGCCAGAGCTATGTTGCCGCGCCTGCGCTGCGCAGTGCGGCACTATTATTAAAAGAGAAAATCATCGCTCACGCCGCAGTCATGCTACATCAGTCAGCGATGAATCTGACCCTGATAAAAGGCCATATCGTGCTGGTTGAACGACCGGAAGAGCCGTTAATGTCGTTAAAAGATTTGGCGATGGACGCTTTCTACCACCCTGAACGCGGCGGGCAGCTCTCTGCTGAAAGCTCCATCAAAACCACCACTAACCCACCGGCGTTTGGCTGTACCTTTGTTGATCTGACGGTCGATATTGCGCTGTGCAAAGTCATCATCAACCGCATCCTCAACGTTCATGATTCAGGGCATATTCTTAATCCACTGCTGGCAGAAGGTCAGGTACACGGCGGAATGGGAATGGGCATTGGCTGGGCGCTATTTGAAGAGATGATCATCGATGCTAAAAGCGGCGTGGTCCGTAACCCCAATCTGCTGGATTACAAAATGCCGACCATGCCGGATCTGCCACAACTGGAAAGCGCGTTCGTCGAAATCAATGAGCCGCAATCCGCATACGGACATAAGTCACTGGGTGAGCCACCAATAATTCCTGTTGCCGCTGCTATTCGTAACGCGGTGAAGATGGCTACCGGTGTTGCAATCAATACACTGCCGCTGACGCCAAAACGGTTATATGAAGAGTTCCATCTGGCAGGATTGATTTGAGGATAACATCATGTTTGATTTTGCTTCTTACCATCGCGCAGCAACCCTTGCCGATGCCATCAACCTGCTGGCTGACAACCCGCAGGCCAAACTGCTCGCCGGTGGCACTGACGTACTGATTCAGCTCCACCATCACAATGACCGTTATCGCCATATTGTTGATATTCATAATCTGGCGGAGCTGCGGGGAATTACGCTGGCGGAAGATGGCTCGCTACGTATCGGCTCTGCAACGACATTTACCCAGCTAATAGAAGATCCTATAACTCAACGTCATCTCCCGGCGTTATGTGCTGCGGCCACGTCCATTGCTGGACCGCAGATCCGTAACGTCGCTACCTACGGTGGAAATATTTGCAACGGTGCCACCAGCGCAGATTCTGCCACGCCAACGCTAATTTATGACGCGAAACTGGAGATCCACTCCCCGCGCGGTGTTCGTTTCGTCCCGATTAATGGCTTTCACACCGGGCCGGGCAAAGTGTCTCTTGAGCATGACGAAATCCTCGTCGCCTTTCATTTTCCGCCACAGCCGAAAGAACACGCGGGCAGCGCGCATTTTAAATATGCCATGCGCGACGCAATGGATATTTCAACGATTGGCTGCGCCGCACATTGCCGACTGGATAACGGCAATTTCAGCGAATTACGCCTGGCATTTGGTGTTGCCGCGCCAACGCCGATTCGCTGCCAACATGCCGAACAGACTGCACAAAATGCGCCATTAAACCTGCAAACGCTGGAAGCTATCAGCGAATCTGTCCTGCAAGATGTCGCCCCGCGTTCTTCATGGCGGGCCAGTAAAGAGTTTCGTCTGCATCTCATCCAGACGATGACCAAAAAAGTGATTAGCGAAGCCGTCGCCGCGGCGGGGGGAAAATTGCAATGAATCACAGCGAAACAATTACCATCGAATGCACCATTAACGAGATGCCTTTTCAGCTTCACGCCGCACCAGGCACGCCGCTCTCGGAATTACTCCGCGAACAAGGACTGCTAAGTGTCAAACAAGGGTGCTGCGTGGGTGAATGTGGTGCCTGTACGGTGTTGGTCGACGGCACAGCAATAGACAGTTGCTTATACCTTGCCGCCTGGGCTGAAGGAAAAGAGATCCGCACGCTGGAAGGTGAAGCGAAAGGCGGAAAACTTTCTCATGTTCAGCAGGCTTATGCGAAATCCGGCGCAGTGCAGTGCGGGTTTTGTACGCCTGGCCTGATTATGGCTACCACGGCAATGCTGGCGAAACCACGCGAGAAGCCATTAACCATTACGGAAATTCGTCGCGGACTGGCGGGAAATCTTTGTCGCTGCACGGGGTATCAGATGATTGTAAATACAGTTCTGGATTGCGAGAAAACGAAGTAAAAGGATATCCGGCCTGAATTCAGGCCGGATTCACTGAGGTTATGTGTTTAACAACTCATATTTCTTAATCTTGCGATAGAGCGTAGCAATGCCGATGCCCAGTTCATCAGCAACTTGCTTCTTGCTGTTATGACGTGAAAGCGCCTCGCGGATCATTTGCTTTTCCATCTCCTCCAGCGCCGTGCCGCCCGCATCATCGAGTGACAGGTGCGCCTCACTGACCTCTGTTACATCACTTTGCTCCGTTGTGCCATTATTCAGCAGATTTGGCGGCAATAGCGTGCTGTCGATAACTTCACCTGAAGGAACTACGTTAACCAGATATTCCATCAAATTGCTTAACTCGCGCAGGTTTCCGGGCCAACGATGCTTACGCAATATTTCGACGACATCGGGAGCAATGCCAGGATAAACCGATCCCAGACGACGGGTATGCAGATGTAAAAAGTAATGCACCAATAGTTCAATATCTTCCTGACGTTCACGCAGCGGTGGCAGAGTTATCGGGATAACATTAAGTCGGTAGAAGAGATCTTCGCGGAATTTACCTTCGGCAATGAACTGGGCCAAATTCTGATTAGTTGCAGAAATGATGCGAATGTCGACTTGTATTGGGCTACTGGCACCAATCGGCAGAATTTCACGCGCCTCAATAGCGCGCAGTAATTTAGCCTGCAACATTAATGGCATATCACCTATTTCATCGAGAAACAGCGTGCCCGTATTCGCCGCCTGAATCAACCCTGTTTTACCGTTGGCAGAAGCGCCAGTAAATGCGCCTTTAACATAACCGAACAGTTCGCTTTCCAGAAGCTGCTCCGGAATCGCGGCACAGTTGATAGCAATAAAGGGTTTATTCCGTCTTCCGCTCAACTTATGGATTGCTCGGGCGACGACTTCTTTACCCGTGCCGCTTTCACCAACCACCATAACGCTGGATGGGCTGGGTGCAATACGGCTAATGAGTCGTTTTAATTGCCGCATAACACGGCACTCGCCAACCAATTGTTCAATATGTGGTTCATCAGGTGCATTTGCTACAGAAAAACTGGTATGCGATTGGTGAAATGCCATTAAAAATAATTGTCGGCCCTGAATGTTATGCAATTGACCAATGATTAATTCACTTTTATCGTCCCACGAAACAATATGCTGCATATGTCCATGAGTAAAATTACTCTCAAATGTTAATGGTCTGAAACGGATAGGTTTCCCAATAATATTATTTTGTACAACACCAAGTGTTTTTAAGGCAGTCTGATTAACAAACTGAACCCGACTTTCATCATCAACAACTAATACGCCCTGATCCATATTATCGATCATGGTCGCGAATATTTTACTGATGTTATCTCCTGGCCCCTGATCCTCCAGAAGTTTCGAAACAAAAATGGTGGATATATGGCGAACATAATCAGAAAATTCGCGTAAATTATCACTGATATGCTCTTGTTGCTCGTGGGTAACGGCAATCAAACTTATCACCCCAACACAACGATCCTGTAAAATGACAGGCGTACCCAGAAATGCTTTTTCACGGCAATTTTCTTTACTATCGCAACCTTCGCAAAGGGGATCGAAGCGAGACTGTGTCACAACTTTTTCAGTTTTCGTTTCCAGGACGTGGCGGAGCAGGCGTGAGTTGCCGCTCAACTGGCGACCAAGAAACTTCCCATACGCGCCCGTTCCGGCGACGCGACACAAGTTTTCATCAACGATCTCAACCTCAAGCTGCAAAACGCTGGCAAGCATTCTGGCAAAACGCTGAATTGTCGGTTGAATTTGCATCAATACTGACTGCGTAGTAGCAAGCTCCATAGCTTTACCTTCCAGACTTACTTAAAAGTCGATCATTGAAGACGTTGATGGTTCACAGATCATGATGATATTAACTCAGGCGAAATTGGCTTTGATAAAAACATAAGATTTTTATCATTTTCTAATGAAATTATGGAAGAGATATCACATTTCTATATCAATATGAGAATTACGGCGGTGAGTTTATCAAACTGAAGAGAGATAGCCTGTCCCTTTATCTTATTTCTGATACTTAGCAGCAAATAAATAACGCGATAAAAAAAGCCAAACGTTTTCGTATTTTACAAACAACCGGAAGCTGGCATCAATTTGTGATCAACCCCACACATTATCCGTCAAATTAGTCTTTTGCAGCCCCGTGGATAATTCTGGCACACTTATTGTTAGTCCCAGGTATAGCTGTGAAAACACCAATCACTTTGGCAAGTCACAGTGAAATAAACCTCTTTGCCTGTCATTCCACTACCGGGACTTTATGATGAAAACTGTTAATGAGCTGATTAAGGATATCAATTCGCTGACCTCTCACCTTCACGAGAAAGATTTTTTGTTAACGTGGGAACAGACGCCAGATGAACTGAAACAAGTACTGGACGTTGCCGCAGCATTAAAAGCACTGCGTGCTGAAAACATCTCAACCAAAGTCTTTAATAGTGGATTAGGTATTTCCGTATTCCGCGACAACTCCACCCGTACCCGCTTCTCTTATGCTTCCGCGCTTAACCTGCTCGGCCTTGCACAACAAGATCTCGACGAAGGCAAATCACAAATCGCTCACGGCGAAACCGTGCGTGAAACCGCCAATATGATCTCCTTCTGCGCCGACGCTATTGGTATTCGCGACGATATGTATCTGGGCGCAGGCAACGCCTATATGCGTGAAGTTGGCGCTGCACTTGATGACGGTTACAAGCAGGGTGTACTGCCACAGCGTCCGGCTTTAGTGAACCTGCAATGCGATATTGACCACCCGACTCAGTCAATGGCTGACCTCGCGTGGTTACGTGAACACTTTGGTTCACTGGAAAACCTGAAAGGTAAAAAAATCGCCATGACCTGGGCCTACTCTCCAAGCTATGGCAAACCGCTCTCTGTACCACAAGGCATCATCGGTCTGATGACTCGCTTCGGTATGGATGTCACCCTGGCCCATCCGGAAGGCTACGACCTGATCCCGGATGTGGTTGAAGTGGCGAAAAACAATGCTAAAGCATCTGGCGGTAGCTTCCGTCAGGTCACCAGCATGGAAGAAGCGTTCAAAGATGCAGACATCGTTTATCCGAAGTCATGGGCACCTTACAAAGTGATGGAACAGCGTACCGAATTGCTGCGCGCTAACGATCACGAAGGCTTAAAAGCACTGGAAAAACAGTGTCTGGCACAGAACGCGCAACACAAAGACTGGCATTGTACTGAAGAGATGATGGAACTGACCCGTGATGGCGAAGCCCTGTACATGCACTGCCTGCCAGCTGATATCAGCGGCGTATCCTGCAAAGAAGGGGAAGTGACTGAAGGCGTATTCGAAAAATACCGTATCGCTACCTACAAAGAAGCCAGCTGGAAGCCTTATATCATCGCCGCGATGATCCTGTCCCGTAAATACGCCAAACCAGGTGCACTGCTCGAGCAACTGCTGAAAGAAGCGCAAGAACGCGTGAAATAACCCCTCGGGCCGATCAGCTGGTCGGCCCTCTATTTCCAGAGGCCAAAAGGATAGGATATGTCCGTTTTCTCATTGAAGATTGATATCGCCGATAACAAATTTTTCAACGGCGAAACATCACCGCTCTTTTCGCAAAGCCAGGCCAAACTGGCGCGCCAGTTCCACCAGAAAATAGCTGGTTATCGCCCAACACCGCTTTGTGCGCTGGACGATCTCGCAAACCTTTTTGGGGTGAAGAAAATTCTTGTCAAAGACGAATCAAAACGATTCGGTCTGAACGCCTTCAAAATGCTCGGCGGTGCGTACGCTATCGCTCAATTATTGTGTGAAAAATATCATCTTGATATCGAAACGCTGTCATTTGAGCACCTGAAAAATGCCATCGGCGAAAAAATGACTTTCGCGACCACCACCGACGGCAACCACGGGCGCGGTGTGGCGTGGGCAGCGCAGCAACTCGGACAGAATGCGGTGATTTACATGCCGAAAGGTTCTGCTCAGGAACGCGTTGACGCCATTCTGAACCTCGGTGCCGAGTGCATCGTCACAGATATGAACTATGACGATACCGTTCGCCTGACCATGCAACACGCGCAGCAGCACGGCTGGGAAGTGGTACAGGACACGGCATGGGAAGGTTACACCAAAATCCCAACCTGGATCATGCAAGGCTACGCAACCCTGGCAGATGAAGCCGTCGAGCAAATGCGTGAAATGGGCGTAACCCCGACGCACGTTCTGCTGCAAGCCGGTGTCGGAGCAATGGCCGGTGGTGTGCTGGGTTATCTGGTCGACGTCTATAGCCCGCAAAATCTGCACAGCATTATTGTTGAACCTGACAAAGCTGACTGTATTTATCGCTCCGGCGTCAAAGGCGACATCGTCAACGTTGGCGGTGATATGGCCACCATCATGGCAGGCCTGGCCTGTGGCGAACCTAACCCGCTGGGCTGGGAAATCCTACGTAACTGCGCCACCCAATTCATCTCCTGCCAGGACAGCGTTGCCGCATTAGGTATGCGCGTGCTGGGTAATCCGTACGGCAACGATCCGCGCATCATCTCCGGTGAATCCGGCGCTGTCGGTTTGGGCGTTCTCGCAGCGGTTCATTATCACCCGCAACGTCAAAGCCTGATGGAAAAACTGGCGCTGAACAAAGATGCCGTGGTGCTGGTTATCAGCACTGAAGGCGACACCGACATGAAGCACTACCGCGAAGTTGTCTGGGAAGGCAAACACGCTGTAGCACCTTAATCACTCTATTGGAACTACTCCCTGCAAAACGGGGAGTAAAAAATCTGGAGAAAAATAATGGCTAAGAATATTCCATTCAAACTGATTCTTGAAAAAGCAAAAGATTACCAGGCGGACATGACTCGCTTCCTGCGCGACATGGTTGCTATTCCCAGTGAAAGCTGCGACGAAAAACGCGTAGTACATCGTATTAAAGAAGAGATGGAAAAAGTCGGCTTCGATAAAGTTGAAATCGACCCGATGGGCAACGTTCTCGGTTATATCGGCCACGGCCCGCGTCTGGTGGCAATGGACGCTCATATCGATACCGTCGGCATTGGCAACATCAAAAACTGGGACTTCGATCCGTACGAAGGCATGGAAACTGATGAGCTAATCGGTGGTCGCGGTACTTCCGACCAGGAAGGCGGCATGGCATCTATGGTTTATGCCGGTAAAATCATTAAAGACCTCGGTCTGGAAGATGAATATACCCTGCTGGTTACCGGTACTGTGCAGGAAGAAGACTGCGACGGTCTGTGCTGGCAGTACATTATTGAACAATCCGGCATTCGCCCGGAATTTGTGGTCAGTACCGAACCAACCGACTGCCAGATATACCGTGGTCAGCGCGGTCGTATGGAAATTCGTATTGATGTTCAGGGTGTTAGCTGCCACGGTTCTGCGCCAGAACGCGGTGACAACGCCATTTTCAAAATGGGTCCGATTCTTGGCGAATTACAAGAACTCTCCCAACGTCTGGGTTATGACGAATTCCTCGGCAAAGGCACCCTCACCGTTTCTGAAATCTTCTTCACATCCCCAAGCCGTTGCGCTGTAGCAGATAGCTGCGCCGTCTCTATTGACCGCCGTCTGACCTGGGGCGAAACCTGGGAAGGCGCGCTGGACGAAATCCGCGCCCTGCCTGCAGTACAGAAAGCTAACGCGGTTGTTTCTATGTACAACTACGACCGTCCGTCCTGGACTGGCCTGGTTTACCCAACCGAATGCTACTTCCCGACCTGGAAAGTGGAAGAAGATCACTTCACCGTTAAAGCACTGGTGAATGCCTACGAAGGGCTGTTTGGCAAAGCGCCGGTTGTTGATAAGTGGACCTTCTCAACTAACGGCGTATCTATCATGGGCCGTCACGGCATTCCGGTGATCGGCTTTGGCCCGGGTAAAGAACCTGAAGCGCATGCACCTAACGAAAAAACCTGGAAATCTCACCTGGTGACCTGTGCCGCGATGTACGCTGCAATCCCGTTAAGCTGGCTGGCAACAGAGTAATTACTCTTCACTTATTCCCCTCCGGTTCGCCGGAGGGTTTTTGGAGTTTGCTATGCGCGTATTGATCAAAAACGGCACTGTCGTTAACGCAGATGGACAAGCCAAACAGGATTTGCTGATTGAAAGCGGGATTGTTCGCCAGTTGGGCAACAATATTTCGCCGCAGCTCCCGTATGAAGAAATTGATGCCACTGGCTGTTACGTTTTCCCTGGCGGCGTGGATGTCCATACGCATTTCAATATTGATGTCGGCATCGCGCGCAGTTGTGATGATTTTTTTACCGGTACCCGCGCAGCTGCGTGTGGCGGTACAACAACCATTATTGACCATATGGGATTTGGCCCAAACGGCTGTCGGTTACGCCATCAACTAGAGGTTTATCGTGGTTATGCCGCCCATAAAGCGGTCATCGATTACAGCTTTCACGGTGTGATCCAGCACATTAATCACGCAATCCTCGACGAAATCCCGATGATGGTCGAGGAAGGACTGAGCAGTTTTAAACTCTATTTAACCTATCAATACAAACTCAACGATGACGAGGTTTTGCAGGCATTACGCCGTCTGCATGAATCCGGCGCGCTGACCACCGTGCACCCGGAAAATGATGCGGCTATCGCCAGCAAGCGGGCGGAATTTATCGCCGCAGGGTTAACCGCGCCGCGCTATCATGCCTTGAGTCGCCCTCTGGAATGCGAAGCGGAAGCCATCGCCCGCATGATTAACCTGGCACAAATTGCCGGTAACGCCCCGCTCTATATCGTGCACCTGTCTAACGGCTTAGGTCTGGATTATCTGCGTCTTGCCCGTGCGAATCACCAGCCAGTCTGGGTTGAAACCTGCCCACAATACCTCCTGTTGGACGAACGCAGTTACGATACAGAAGACGGCATGAAGTTCATTCTTAGCCCACCGCTGCGTAACGTACGCGAGCAGGACAAACTGTGGTGTGGCATCAGCGATGGTGCGATTGACGTGGTGGCGACCGATCACTGCACCTTCTCGATGGCTCAACGCCTGCAAATTTCTAAAGGCGATTTCAGTCGCTGCCCAAATGGCTTACCCGGTGTGGAAAACCGCATGCAGTTACTGTTTTCCAGTGGCGTGATGACGGGACGTATAACACCGGAACGCTTTGTTGAATTAACCAGCGCAATGCCCGCCAGGCTGTTTGGCCTGTGGCCGCAAAAAGGATTATTAGCGCCCGGTTCCGATGGCGACGTGGTGATTATCGACCCACGTCAGAGCCAACAAATTCAGCATCGCCATCTCCACGACAACGCCGACTACTCGCCATGGGAGGGTTTTACCTGTCAGGGCGCGATTGTCAGAACCTTATCCCGTGGTGAAACGATTTTCTGTGACGGCACCTTTACAGGCAAAGCCGGGCGAGGTCGTTTCCTGCGACGCAAACCGTTTGTCCCTCCCGTGCTCTAACCACTGTCAGGGATCTATACACAATCAAGAATGATGAGTGAGGAAAAATGAGTAAGAAAATTGTTCTCGCCCTGGGCGGGAATGCGCTGGGCGATGACCTGGCCGGACAAATGAAAGCGGTAAAAATTACTTCTCAGGCAATTGTTGATTTAATTGCCCAGGGACATGAAGTTATCGTCACTCATGGTAACGGGCCGCAGGTGGGCATGATTAACCAGGCCTTTGAAGCTGCTGCAAAAACTGAAGCGCACTCGCCAATGCTGCCGATGTCTGTCTGCGTTGCCTTAAGCCAGGGTTATATTGGTTACGATCTACAAAACGCCTTAAGAGAAGAACTGCTTTCTCGGGGCATTAATAAACCGGTAGCAACGCTGGTTACTCAGGTCGAAGTCGACGCTAACGATCCGGCATTCCTCAACCCGACCAAGCCGATCGGTTCGTTCTTTACCGAGCAAGAAGCAGAGCAACTGACAAAACAGGGTTACACTCTGAAAGAAGATGCTGGTCGCGGCTATCGCCGTGTTGTTGCCTCGCCAAAACCGGTTGATATTATTGAAAAAGAAACGGTTAAAGCTCTGGTAGATGCAGGCCAGGTGGTGATCACCGTTGGCGGTGGTGGTATTCCTGTTATTCGTGAAGGTAACCATCTGCGTGGTGCCAGCGCGGTTATCGATAAAGACTGGGCCAGCGCCCGTTTAGCAGAAATGATTGATGCCGATATGCTGATCATTCTGACTGCGGTAGAAAAAGTGGCCATTAACTTCGGTAAAGAGAATGAACAGTGGCTCGATCGCCTGTCATTAAGTGATGCTGAACGCTTTATCGAAGAAGGTCATTTTGCGAAAGGTTCTATGCTGCCTAAAGTGGAAGCTGCCGCCTCGTTTGCTCGCTCTCGCGCAGGTCGTGAAGCACTGATTACCGTATTGAGCAAAGCGAAAGAGGGGATTGAAGGCAAAACCGGAACGGTGATTTGTCAGTAATTTTAAGGCCGGGTGGGTAATACCATCCGGCCATTTTCATTTAAGCCACTTCCAGCACTTCTTTTGTCGCTTTCACGCCCTGATGCATCAACATCATTAACGCCTCAAGTACGCCGCCGCCAATCGCCCGGGCTTTATCAGAAACGCTGGTGAAATCAGCCGTTTCACCACGAGGATCGATATCACCAATTTTAAAACCACCGACCACTGCCAGGCCGTCGTTCAACAAGCCACGCACCATCCCCGTCAACGGTGCTTTAATTTCATGCTCACCAATCCAGGCAATCACATCGCCCTCTTTCACCAGATCGCCTAATTTCACGTTGGATCGCATAATGCCTGCAGCAGGAGCACGGATCACCCGTCGGGTGGTATGCCCCATAATATTGCCAGGAACACCGGTATTCTCCTGCGCACAACCAGAGTAAATCACCTGACCGAGCCAGTGCCCGCGATTTGTTTCAATTACCGCATGACAATCCTTCCCTGCAGTAAAGCCCGGCCCAAGCGCGATTGTTACTGGTGCCATATCTGCCCGCGTTCCCAAATTCTGTTTCGCCAGAATAGCGTCCACCACGCAAAGCGGTTTCAGTTCATCAAGCAATGAACAGGCGGGATCTGCCATCACAGGGATGAATCCGCGTTCGGTAAGTTTCATCGCTTCCGCAGAGCTGGTTGCCAGGCGAGCAGTAACGCCTTCGACCGTCATTTCGCCATCGAACACGGCCTGGGCAAACGCCACGGTACAACGAATCACTGTCGGTTTTTCCACTTCCAGCATGATCACTTTAAAACCCGCATGATACAGACGTAGCGCCACACCACTGGCGATATCTCCCGCACCGCGAATCACCACCAGCTGGTGTCCGGAAGGATGAGAAGGTTTCATCATCAGCCCACCCGGCGCGTTATTTTTCACCTGTAATATTTCTGCCAGCACGCTGATGGCGATCTCCTGCGGCGTTTCCGCACCTATGTTGTAACCAACGGGCGCATGTAAACGGGCAATATGTTCTTCAGCCACGCCTTTCTCACGCAATTGACGCAGGAAAAGCTGAACCTTGCGGCGACTTGCCAGCAACCCCAACCATGCAATGGGCTGTTCAATGAGTTTGTCGAGGGCTTCACGATCCTGATTATTCGTGGCAATCAGGACAAAATTATCAGGGCGAATATCCAGTGCTTCCACTGCTGCACCAAACGACTCAGCATGGAGAAGCGTGGTTGATGGAGGGAATAGTTCAGGATTGAGGCTTTCGCGATAAATATCGGCAACGGCAATATCAAATCCTAATAGCGCCGCACTCTGGGCTATCGCCCGGTTGACATGCCCCGCGCCAATCAACACCAGACGTGGACGCATACCATGGACGCTGATAAATACTGACATTGCACCTCCACAATCTGACCCGACAGCATCCGCACCGTTACGAGCCATACGTCCATGGAATAATCGCGGCTTACGTTCCTGCAATGCCTGAAGTGACTCTTCAATCACCTTCCGCTCAACCATTCCGCCACCAATTGTACCGACGATAGAACCATCGGCGCGCACTAACATTTGTGCAGAATGGCGGGGAGTCGAGCCTCGGCTATCAACAATTTGCGCCATCGCAAACGGACAATTTTGCTCTTCGAGTTTTGCAGCCTCTGTGAAAATATTCATACCAACCTCAATGGATATCCTTTCAGTAACCCGGAATACCCGGGCCGCTAATTCACAAATCTGCGCGCGATTGCAGGATGTTCTTGTATATCGCCCAGCCAGATTGCCTCTACGTCGTGTTGTTGCAGCGGTTGAAGGAGCTCGCTTTGTGCAATCGCATTCTCACATTGAGAAAAACGGTTAATGAACCAGACTCGCCGACAACCTTGCGGTACGTTTTTAAACGCCCCCTGAGGGTGGCGAACCAGCGCAACGAGATCGCTCAGTTGCAAGGTTGCATCAGGTGTTAACCCGGTAATATCAGCAAACTGCGACCAGCGATGGACATTTTCTGTGCTCACTTTCGCGCCCAAAGTATGTCCTCCCATCACAGCAATCACGCAGCAACTGCTTTTGGGTATGCAAGGTTCGTGCTCATCAGGCGCTTTTAACGGCATTCCACGCGAGCCATCTGCTTCAATGAGAATTACGTCACACTCTGGTCGTTGCACCAGTGCATCAATCGCTTCTGGCGTAAATCCCTGCACTTTTCCCTGGTTCGCTTTCCAGCTGTGAAAACAAAATGAAATGGGGGATGTAAGAGACGCATGAGGAAGCATGGCGGGATCACGACAGAAAACCACGGGCCAGTGAGACGTTGGCATAAACATATGTGTCGTCGTCGTGATTAACACACGCCTGCCGCTAGCCTGGAGCAGTTCTGCCAGCCAAAAAAGCAAGCTGGTTTTCCCCCCAGCACCAACAACAGAAATCACAGTGGGACGTTTCTGCGCACCTAAATCAATGACTAATGCCGATGGGTCAACTATACTTTTCACGAGTCTTTATGACCTCTCTGGGATAAATTATCCCCAACTTAATCCATCAGGAAGTAACGCAATTATCAGGCGTTATTAGCCCCTATAAATAATGGAGCCACTATGTCAGCCATCGACTGTATAATTACCGCTGCCGGATTATCATCAAGAATGGGGCAATGGAAAATGATGTTACCCTGGCAACAGGGGACAATTCTTGATACAAGTATCAAAAATGCGTTGCAGTTTTGTAGCCGAATTATTTTAGTCACCGGCTATCGTGGTAATGAACTGCACGAACGTTATGCGAACCAGAGCAATATCACTATTATCCACAACCCAGATTATGCGCAGGGTTTACTAACATCAGTAAAGGCCGCAGTACCCGCAGTGCAAACAGAACATTGTTTTCTCACCCACGGTGACATGCCAACCCTCACCATCGATATTTTTAGAAAAATCTGGTCGTTACGAAATGATGGCGCAATACTGCCACTCCATAATGGCATCCCCGGCCATCCGATTTTAGTGTCAAAACCATGCTTGATGCAGGCAATCCAACGACCCAATGTCACCAATATGCGTCAGGCACTCCTTATGGGAGCTCATTATTCCGTCGAGATAGAAAATGCAGAAATAATTTTAGATATTGATACTCCGGACGACTTTATTACAGCGCAAAAAAGGTATACTAAAATTTAGAAAATGTAGTTAAACGATTGCGTTCAAATATTTAATCTCTCCAGCACTCTTTATCATAATGATAAGGAATCACTGATTTTGAGAAAAGAGAAAAAGTGATAAATGGGCTGACAATAATAATTTTCAGGAGTGATTTTAATTCTCATTTGGCACCTGTGAGTTCATTCACAAAAAGCCTTTAAGTTTCGAGCCGCCTCACATTTTTTTATATTTCCCGCCAAACCTGGCAAGAGTGGTGCGATTGTTGCTCTATCCCCCTAAACCACCGGATTTCTCAACACCGGTCACTCAATGATATCTGTATAAGCTAAGGAGAGGGTTATGGGGGATATTATGCGTCCCATTCCGTTTGAGGAACTTTTGACGCGCATATTTGATGAATACCAACAACAACGCTCAATCTTTGGTATTCCCGAGCAACAGTTTTACTCACCTGTAAAAGGTAAAACTGTTAGCGTCTTCGGTGAAACCTGTGCCACTCCCGTCGGCCCTGCCGCTGGCCCGCACACGCAGCTCGCGCAAAATATTGTCACTTCCTGGCTGACTGGCGGACGCTTCATCGAACTAAAAACCGTCCAAATTCTTGACCGCCTGGAGCTGGAAAAGCCCTGTATCGATGCCGAAGACGAGTGCTTTAACACCGAATGGTCTACCGAATTTACCCTGCTTAAAGCCTGGGATGAATACCTCAAAGCCTGGTTTGCCCTGCACCTTCTCGAAGCGATGTTCCAGCCTTCTGATTCCGGTAAATCGTTCATCTTTAATATGAGCGTCGGTTACAACCTCGAAGGTATTAAGCAACCGCCAATGCAACAGTTCATCGACAATATGATGGACGCATCTGACCATCCGAAATTCGCGCAATATCGCGATACGCTGAATAAATTACTCCAGGATGACGCATTTTTAGCCCGCCACGGATTGCAGGAAAAACGCGAAAGCTTGCAAGCCTTACCCGCTCGCATCCCCACCAGTATGGTGCAGGGCGTCACCCTCTCCACCATGCACGGCTGTCCTCCGCATGAAATCGAAGCCATTTGCCGCTACATGCTGGAAGAAAAAGGGCTCAACACCTTTGTGAAACTTAACCCGACCTTACTGGGATACGCGCGTGTTCGTGAGATCCTCGATGTCTGCGGTTTCGGTTACATAGGCTTAAAAGAAGAGTCATTTGATCACGACCTCAAGCTGACGCAAGCACTGGAAATGCTGGAACGCCTGATGGCACTGGCAAAAGAAAAATCACTCGGCTTTGGCGTAAAACTGACTAACACTCTCGGCACCATCAACAATAAAGGCGCACTGCCTGGTGAAGAGATGTATATGTCAGGCCGTGCGCTGTTCCCGCTCTCCATCAATGTTGCAGCAGTTCTCTCTCGCGCCTTTGACGGCAAACTGCCCATTTCTTATTCCGGTGGTGCCAGTCAGCTGACTATCCGCGATATTTTTGATACAGGTATTCGCCCTATTACTATGGCAACCGACCTGCTGAAACCTGGCGGCTATTTGCGCTTAAGTGCCTGCATGCGCGAGCTGGAAGGCTCCGACGCCTGGGGACTTGACCATGTTGACGTCGAACGACTGAACAGACTGGCAGCAGATGCGTTAACCATGGAATACACCCAGAAACACTGGAAGCCAGAAGAGCGTATTGAAGTGGCAGAAGACCTGCCGCTGACCGATTGCTACGTTGCCCCCTGTGTTACTGCCTGCGCTATCAAGCAAGATATTCCGGAATACATCCGTCTGCTTGGCGAACACCGCTATGCCGACGCGCTGGAACTCATCTACCAACGCAACGCTCTGCCCGCCATTACCGGTCATATTTGCGATCACCAGTGCCAATACAACTGTACCCGCCTGGATTACGACAGTGCGCTGAATATCCGCGAACTGAAAAAAGTCGCGCTGGAAAAAGGTTGGGATGAATATAAGCAACGCTGGCACAAACCAGCCGGTTCTGGTTCACGCCATCCGGTTGCCGTGATTGGTGCAGGTCCGGCGGGTCTGGCAGCAGGTTACTTCCTTGCCAGAGCGGGCCATCCGGTTACGCTGTTTGAACGCGAAGCCAATGCGGGCGGCGTGGTGAAAAATATCATTCCTCAGTTCCGTATTCCGGCTGAGTTAATTCAGCACGATATCGATTTTGTTGCCGATCACGGCGTGAAATTTGAGTATGGCTGCTCACCCGATTTGACCGTTGAACAGTTAAAAAATCAGGGCTTCCACTATGTTCTGATTGCCACCGGCACTGATAAAAATAGCGGTGTGAAACTGGCGGGTGACAACCAAAATGTTTGGAAATCACTCCCCTTCCTGCGTGAATACAACAAGGGTACAGCGCTCAAGCTGGGCAAACATGTGGTCGTTGTCGGGGCGGGTAACACCGCAATGGACTGCGCTCGTGCGGCGTTACGCGTTCCAGGCGTAGAAAAAGCAACGATCGTTTACCGTCGTTCACTGCAAGAGATGCCCGCATGGCGCGAAGAGTATGAAGAAGCGTTGCACGACGGCGTGGAGTTCCGTTTCCTGAATAATCCGGAACGTTTCGATGCTGATGGCACCTTAACCTTGCGCGTTATGTCGCTTGGCGAACCCGATGAGAAAGGCCGTCGCCGTCCGGTTGAAACCAACGAAACAGTAACACTGCATGTAGACAGCCTGATCACCGCCATTGGTGAACAGCAGGATACTGAAGCCCTGAATGCGATGGGCGTGCCGCTGGACAAAAACGGCTGGCCAGACGTCGACCACAATGGCGAAACTCGTCTGACTGACGTCTTTATGATCGGCGACGTACAGCGCGGACCATCCTCCATTGTCGCTGCTGTCGGAACCGCGCGTCGGGCGACCGATGCCATCCTTAGTCGGGAAAATATCCGTTCCCACCAGAACGATAAATACTGGAACAACGTCAATCCGGCGGAAATCTATCAACGTAAAGGCGATATCTCTATCACTCTGGTGAACAGTGACGATCGTGACGCGTTTGTCGCCCAGGAAGCCGCTCGCTGCCTCGAATGTAACTACGTTTGCAGCAAGTGTGTGGATGTCTGCCCGAACCGCGCCAACGTCTCCATTGCGGTCCCAGGCTTCCAGAATAGATTCCAGACGCTGCACCTCGACGCTTACTGTAACGAATGCGGCAACTGCGCTCAGTTCTGTCCGTGGAACGGTAAACCATACAAAGACAAAATCACCGTTTTCAGCCTGGCGCAAGACTTTGATAACAGCAGCAACCCAGGCTTCCTTGTGGAAGATTGCCGGGTACGAGTACGACTGAATAACCAAAGCTGGGTGTTAAACATCGACAGCGAAGGTCAGTTCAACAACGTACCACCGGAGCTGAACGATATGTGCCGCATCATCAGCCATGTCCACCAGCATCATCATTATCTGCTGGGCCGCGTGGAGGTGTAATCATGTTGATTCTGAAGAATGTCACCGCAGTGCAGTTACACCCGGCGAAAGTGCAGGAAGGCGTTGATATCGCTATCGAAAATGATGTGATTGTCGCTATCGGCGATGCCCTGACGCAACGCTACCCCGATGCCAGCTACAAAGAGATGCATGGTCGGATTGTGATGCCGGGAATTGTCTGCTCGCACAACCATTTTTACTCGGGGCTTTCCCGCGGAATTATGGCAAACATCGCCCCCTGCCCGGATTTCATCTCAACGCTGAAAAATCTCTGGTGGCGGCTCGATCGCGCCCTTGATGAAGAGTCGCTCTATTACAGCGGGCTGATTTGTTCCCTAGAAGCGATTAAGAGCGGATGTACATCGGTTATCGATCACCATGCCTCTCCGGCGTATATCGGCGGGTCGCTCTCCACATTGCGCGACGCATTTTTAAAAGTTGGCCTGCGCGCGATGACCTGTTTTGAAACTACTGACCGTAACAACGGCATCAAAGAGTTGCAGGAAGGTGTAGAAGAAAACATCCGCTTCGCCCGTCAGATTGATGAGGCGAAGAAAGCAGCAACCGAGCCGTATCTGGTGGAAGCACATATCGGTGCTCACGCGCCGTTTACCGTGCCAGATGCCGGTCTGGAGATGCTACGTGAAGCCGTGAAAGCCACAGGCCGTGGTTTGCATATTCACGCTGCGGAAGACCTTTACGACGTTTCCTACAGTCACCACTGGTACGGCAAAGACCTGCTGGCACGACTGGCGCAATTCGATCTCATCGATAGCAAAACGCTGGTCGCTCATGGGCTGTACTTGTCGAAAGATGACATCGCCCTACTCAATCAGCGCGATGCGTTCCTGGTGCATAACGCCCGTTCAAACATGAACAACCATGTCGGCTACAACCATCACCTTAGCGACATCCGCAATCTGGCGTTGGGAACGGACGGCATTGGTTCGGACATGTTTGAAGAGATGAAATTTGCCTTCTTTAAACATCGCGATGCGGGTGGTCCGCTGTGGCCTGACAGTTTTGCCAAAGCCCTGACTAACGGTAACGAACTGATGAGCCGCAACTTTGGCGCGAAATTTGGACTTCTGGAAGCCGGTTACAAAGCTGATTTAACCATTTGCGATTACAACTCACCGACGCCGCTGCTGGCAGACAATATCGCCGGGCATATCGCTTTCGGTATGGGCTCAGGCAGCGTTCACAGCGTGATGGTCAATGGTGTGATGGTCTATGAAGACCGTCAGTTTAACTTCGATTGCGATTCCATTTATGCACAAGCCAGAAAAGCCGCTGCCAGTATGTGGCGTCGGATGGATGCGCTGGCATAAATGACAGATGCCCTCTTCCCGCAGGGAAGAGGGTTAAATAAGGAAAGAAGATGATTGAACAATTTTTCAGGCCCGACTCTGTCGAACAGGCGCTGGAACTGAAGCGCCGCTACCAGGATGAAGCCGTCTGGTTCGCCGGGGGCAGCAAACTCAATGCTACACCAACCCGTACCGATAAAAAGATTGCCATTTCCTTACAGGATCTGGAACTGGACTGGGTTGACTGGGATAACGGTGCACTGCGGATTGGCGCAATGTCTCGCTTGCAGCCACTGCGTGATGCGCGATTTATTCCTGCAGCGCTGCGTGAAGCCCTCGGTTTTGTTTACTCACGCCATGTTCGTAATCAGTCGACCATTGGTGGTGAAATCGCCGCCCGCCAGGAAGAGTCGGTGCTGCTTCCCGTCCTGTTGGCACTGGATGCTGAACTGGTTTTTGGCAACGGCGAAACGCTGTCAATCGAGGACTACCTGGCCTGCCCATGCGATCGCCTGCTAACCGAAATTATCATTAAAGATCCGTATCGCACCTGTGCGACCCGCAAAATTAGCCGTTCTCAGGCAGGTTTAACCGTCGTGACGGCAGCCGTTGCAATGACAGACCACGACGGTATGCGAATTGCGCTGGATGGCGTCGCCAGTAAAGCACTGCGTCTGCATGATGTCGAAAAACAAAATCTGGAAGGCAATGCACTTGAACAGGCTGTCGCCAACGCCATTTTCCCGCAGGAAGATTTGCGGGGCAGCGTGGCCTATAAACGCTATATCACGGGAGTTCTGGTAGCCGACCTGTATGCCGACTGCCAACAGGCTGGGGAGGAAGCCGTATGATCATCCACTTTACTTTAAATGGCGCGCCTCAGGAGCTAACCGTTAATCCAGGCGAAAACGTGCAAAAGCTGTTGTTTAACATGGGAATGCACTCTGTACGCAACAGTGATGATGGCTTCGGGTTTGCCGGTTCTGACGCAATAATCTTTAACGGTAATATCGTTAACGCGTCCTTGCTTATTGCCGCACAGTTAGAGAAGGCAGATATTCGTACCGCAGAATCTTTGGGCAAATGGAACGAGTTAAGTCTGGTTCAACAGGCAATGGTTGATGTTGGCGTGGTGCAGTCTGGTTATAACGATCCAGCTGCAGCTCTGATTATCACCGATCTTCTCGATCGCATCGCCGCACCTACCCGCGAAGAGATCGACGACGCGCTTTCTGGTTTGTTCAGCCGCGATGCAGGCTGGCAACAATACTATCAGGTCATTGAACTGGCGGTTGCACGTAAAAATAATCCGCAGGCCACCATTGATATCGCTCCGACTTTCCGTGACGACCTTGAAGTCATTGGCAAGCATTATCCTAAAACTGATGCCGCGAAAATGGTGCAGGCGAAACCCTGCTATGTTGAAGACCGCGTAACGGCTGACGCCTGCGTCATTAAAATGTTACGTAGCCCACACGCTCACGCACTGATTACTCATCTGGATGTCAGCAAAGCTGAAGCCTTACCGGGCGTCGTTCACGTTATTACTCACCTGAATTGCCCGGATATCTACTATACCCCGGGTGGTCAGAGCGCACCGGAACCGTCACCGCTTGACCGCCGTATGTTCGGCAAGAAAATGCGTCACGTCGGCGATCGTGTTGCTGCGGTCGTCGCAGAAAGTGAAGAAATTGCGCTCGAAGCATTGAAGCTCATCGACGTTGAATATGAAGTGCTTAAGCCGGTAATGTCGATCGACGAAGCAATGGCGGAAGATGCGCCTGTCGTGCACGATGAACCGGTGGTGTATGTTGCTGGTGCGCCAGATACTCTGGAAGACGATAACAGCCATGCAGCCCAGCGCGGCGAGCATATGATCATCAACTTCCCGATCGGTTCTCGCCCTCGCAAAAATATCGCCGCCAGTATTCATGGTCATATTGGCGATATGGACAAAGGCTTTGCCGATGCCGATGTGATCATTGAGCGAACCTATAACTCAACGCAGGCACAGCAGTGCCCGACTGAAACACATATCTGCTTTACCCGGATGGACGGCGATCGTCTGGTTATCCACGCCTCCACCCAGGTACCATGGCACTTACGCCGCCAGGTCGCGCGCCTCGTAGGCATGAAACAGCATAAAGTTCATGTCATTAAAGAGCGAGTTGGCGGCGGTTTTGGTTCCAAACAGGACATCCTGCTGGAAGAAGTGTGCGCCTGGGCAACCTGCGTGACCGGGCGTCCGGTACTGTTCCGCTACACCCGTGAAGAAGAGTTTATTGCTAACACCTCTCGTCACGTCGCGAAAGTCACCGTCAAACTGGGAGCGAAAAAAGATGGTCGCCTGACGGCAGTGAAGATGGATTTCCGCGCCAACACTGGCCCTTACGGCAACCACTCACTCACCGTACCGTGTAACGGACCGGCGCTGTCGCTGCCGTTATATCCGTGCGATAACGTCGATTTCCAGGTCACCACCTACTACAGCAACATTTGCCCAAATGGTGCTTATCAGGGTTATGGCGCACCGAAAGGTAACTTCGCTATCACCATGGCATTAGCGGAACTGGCTGAACAGTTACAGATCGACCAACTGGAAATTATCGAACGTAACCGGGTACACGAAGGGCAAGAGCTGAAAATTCTCGGTGCAATCGGTGAAGGTAAAGCGCCGACCTCCGTTCCTTCCGCCGCCAGCTGTGCACTGGAAGAGATCCTGCGTCAGGGTCGCGAGATGATCCAATGGTCGTCACCGAAACCGCAAAATGGTGACTGGCACATCGGTCGCGGCGTCGCCATTATCATGCAGAAATCGGGTATCCCGGATATCGATCAGGCTAACTGCATGATCAAACTGGAATCGGACGGCACCTTTATCGTTCATTCTGGCGGTGCGGATATTGGTACTGGTCTGGATACTGTGGTGACGAAACTGGCAGCAGAAGTGCTGCATTGTCCACCGCAGGACGTGCATGTTATCTCCGGTGATACCGATCATGCGTTGTTTGATAAAGGCGCATATGCCTCGTCCGGTACTTGCTTCTCGGGTAACGCGGCGCGTTTGGCAGCGGAAAATCTGCGGGAGAAAATTCTGTTCCACGGCGCGCAAATGTTGGGTGAGGCAGTGGCAGATGTTCAACTGGCAACGCCGGGCGTCGTGCGCGGCAAGAAAGGCGAAGTCAGCTTCGGGGATATTGCTCATAAAGGCGAAACCGGCACCGGCTTTGGTTCACTGGTGGGAACTGGCAGTTATATCACGCCTGATTTCGCCTTCCCGTATGGCGCAAACTTCGCTGAAGTTGCCGTCAACACGCGTACGGGTGAAATCCGCCTGGATAAATTCTACGCCTTGCTGGACTGCGGTACACCGGTCAACCCGGAATTAGCATTGGGACAAATCTACGGTGCTACCCTGCGAGCTATCGGCCACAGTATGAGCGAAGAGATCATTTATGACGCCGAAGGTCACCCGTTAACGCGTGATTTACGCAGTTACGGCGCACCGAAAATTGGTGACATTCCGCGTGATTTCCGCGCTGTGCTGGTGCCGAGCGACGATAAAGTCGGCCCGTTCGGGGCGAAATCGATCTCGGAAATCGGTGTAAATGGCGCAGCTCCGGCGATTGCTACCGCAATTCACGATGCATGCGGCATCTGGTTACGCGAATGGCATTTCACACCGGAGAAAATACTCACTGCGCTGGAAAAAATATAAATAATAAATGGCCGCTTCGGCGGCCTGTTTCTCTGTTTGGACGATGACTAAATAGTGACTGCGAAAATGAGATAAGCCGTTCTCAAGGCGTCCTGCGCCCCAAATTCGTGGGAATTTATTTTACTAATTCAGATGATCAAATTTACTTTAAAAGGAGTGAAGGGATGTCTGATATAAACAATGCAGGTTCTGACCTTATATTTGAACTGGAGGATCGCCCTCCCTTTCATCAGGCTCTCGTTGGTGCCATTACCCATCTGTTGGCAATTTTCGTTCCGATGGTAACCCCCGCGTTAATCGTGGGGGCGGCCTTACAGCTTTCCGCTGAAACAACTGCCTATCTTGTTTCTATGGCGATGATCGCCTCTGGTATTGGTACCTGGTTACAAGTAAACCGCTACGGCATCGTCGGTTCTGGCCTACTCTCAATTCAGTCAGTCAATTTTTCATTTGTTACGGTCATGATTGCGCTGGGCAGCAGCATGAAAAGCGACGGTTTTCACGAAGAGTTAATCATGTCGTCGCTTCTCGGCGTCTCCTTCGTTGGCGCATTTCTGGTTGTCGGATCTTCATTTATCTTGCCCTATTTACGTCGGGTTATTACGCCTACCGTCAGCGGTATTGTGGTACTGATGATCGGCTTAAGCCTGATTAAAGTCGGCATTATCGATTTTGGTGGAGGATTTGCAGCCAAAAGCAGCGGTACGTTCGGCAATTACGAACATCTCGGCGTTGGTTTATTGGTTTTAATTGTGGTGATCGGCTTTAACTGCTGTCGCAGTCCGTTGCTACGCATGGGAGGGATCGCCATTGGGCTATGTGTCGGCTATATCGCATCGTTATGCCTGGGCATGGTGGATTTCAGCAGTATGCGCAATTTGCCGTTAATCACCATCCCGCATCCGTTCAAATACGGCTTTAGTTTTAGCTTCCATCAGTTCCTGGTGGTTGGCACGATTTATCTGCTTAGCGTGCTGGAAGCTGTCGGCGATATCACCGCCACGGCAATGGTTTCCCGCCGACCCATTCAGGGAGAAGAGTATCAGTCCCGACTGAAAGGCGGCGTGCTGGCAGACGGTCTGGTTTCTGTTATCGCCTCCGCTGTCGGGTCATTACCCTTAACCACGTTTGCGCAAAATAATGGGGTTATTCAGATGACTGGCGTCGCTTCACGTTATGTCGGGCGAACCATCGCGGTAATGCTGGTTATCCTCGGTTTGTTTCCGATGATTGGCGGCTTCTTCACGACCATTCCCTCGGCAGTTCTGGGAGGCGCAATGACGTTGATGTTTTCCATGATTGCCATCGCTGGGATTCGCATAATCATCACCAACGGTTTAAAGCGCCGAGAAACACTTATTGTCGCCACTTCTTTAGGTTTAGGACTTGGCGTCTCCTACGATCCCGAAATTTTTAAAATATTGCCAGCCTCTATTTATGTACTAGTTGAAAACCCTATTTGTGCTGGCGGGTTAACTGCGATTTTATTAAATATTATCCTCCCTGGTGGCTACCGACAGGAAAACGTTCTGCCTGGTATTACCTCAGCGGAAGAGATGGATTAACAGTAAAGGAGTCAATGATGTCAGGAGAACACACGTTGAAAGCGGTACGAGGCAGTTTTATTGATGTCACCCGTACGGTCGATAACCCGGAAGAGATTGCCTCTGCGCTGCGGTTTATTGAGGATGGTTTATTACTCATTAAACAGGGAAAAGTGGAATGGTTTGGCGAATGGGAAGACGGAAAGCATCAAATTCCTGACACTATTCGCGTGCGCGACTATCGCGGCAAACTGATAGTACCGGGCTTTGTCGATACACATATCCATTATCCGCAAAGTGAAATGGTGGGGGCCTATGGTGAACAATTGCTGGAGTGGTTGAATAAACACACCTTCCCTACTGAACGTCGTTATGAGGATTTAGAGTACGCCCGCGAAATGTCGGCATTCTTCATCAAGCAGCTTTTACGTAACGGAACCACCACGGCGCTGGTGTTTGGCACTGTTCATCCGCAATCTGTTGATGCGCTGTTTGAAGCCGCCAGTCATATCAATATGCGTATGATTGCCGGTAAGGTGATGATGGACCGCAACGCACCGGATTATCTGCTCGACACTGCCGAAAGCAGCTATCACCAAAGCAAAGAACTGATTGAACGCTGGCACAAAAATGGTCGTCTGCTATATGCGATTACGCCACGCTTCGCCCCGACCTCATCTCCTGAACAGATGGCGATGGCGCAACGCCTGAAAGAAGAATATCCGGATACGTGGGTACATACCCATCTCTGTGAAAACAAAGATGAAATTGCCTGGGTGAAATCGCTTTATCCTGACCATGATGGTTATCTGGATGTTTACCATCAGTACGGCCTGACCGGTAAAAACTGTGTCTTTGCTCACTGCGTCCATCTCGAAGAAAAAGAGTGGGATCGTCTCAGCGAAACCAAATCCAGCATTGCTTTCTGTCCGACCTCCAACCTTTACCTCGGCAGCGGCTTATTCAACTTGAAAAAAGCATGGCAGAAGAAAGTTAAAGTGGGCATGGGAACGGATATCGGTGCCGGAACCACTTTCAACATGCTGCAAACGCTGAACGAAGCCTACAAAGTATTGCAATTACAAGGCTATCGCCTCTCGGCATATGAAGCGTTTTACCTGGCCACGCTCGGCGGAGCGAAATCTCTGGGCCTTGACGATTTGATTGGCAACTTTTTACCTGGCAAAGAGGCTGATTTCGTGGTGATGGAACCCACCGCCACTCCGCTACAGCAGCTGCGCTATGACAACTCTGTTTCTTTAGTCGACAAATTGTTCGTGATGATGACGTTGGGCGATGACCGTTCGATCTACCGCACCTACGTTGATGGTCGTCTGGTGTACGAACGCAACTAATAATAAAACTTTAACATCCTCGTGAGGACATCATTATGTCTGGAGACATCCTACAAACACCGGACGCACCAAAGCCACAGGGCGCGCTGGATAATTATTTTAAAATTACCGCTCGTGGCAGTACCGTTCGTCAGGAAGTACTGGCTGGCTTAACGACCTTTCTGGCCATGGTTTATTCCGTTATCGTCGTTCCGGGAATGCTGGGCAAAGCAGGTTTTCCTCCCGCAGCTGTGTTTGTTGCCACCTGTCTGGTCGCGGGCTTCGGCTCGTTGCTGATGGGGTTGTGGGCCAATTTGCCAATGGCGATTGGTTGTGCGATTTCCTTGACGGCATTTACCGCATTCAGTCTGGTACTCGGGCAACAAATTAGCGTTCCTGTCGCACTGGGCGCGGTCTTTCTGATGGGCGTCATCTTCACCGCTATTTCCGTAACCGGTGTGCGTACCTGGATCTTACGTAATTTACCGATGGGTATCGCTCACGGTACAGGTATCGGTATCGGCCTGTTTCTGCTGCTGATTGCTGCTAACGGTGTGGGTATGGTTATCAAAAACCCGATTGAAGGCTTGCCAGTGGCGCTCGGTGCGTTTACCTCCTTCCCGGTGATGATGAGCTTGCTGGGGCTGGCGGTCATCTTCGGTCTGGAGAAGTGCCGCGTACCCGGCGGGATCTTGTTGGTGATTATCGCAATTTCGATTATCGGCTTAATCTTTGACCCAGCGGTGAAATACCACGGTCTGGTGGCGATGCCAAGTCTGACTGGCGAAGATGGTAAGTCTCTGATTTTCAGCCTCGATATTATGGGCGCACTCCAGCCAACCGTACTTCCGAGTGTACTGGCATTGGTGATGACCGCAGTGTTCGACGCCACTGGCACCATCCGTGCCGTCGCCGGTCAGGCGAATTTGTTGGATAAAGACAACCAGATCATCAATGGCGGCAAAGCCCTGACCAGTGACTCAGTAAGTTCAATATTCTCCGGTCTGGTGGGCGCAGCGCCCGCAGCGGTTTATATCGAATCAGCGGCAGGAACCGCCGCCGGGGGTAAAACAGGGTTGACCGCAACCGTAGTGGGGGCGTTATTCCTGCTGATTCTGTTCTTATCACCGCTGTCATTTTTGATCCCTGGTTACGCCACTGCACCCGCTCTGATGTACGTGGGTTTGCTGATGTTAAGTAACGTCTCGAAGCTGGATTTCAACGATTTTATTGACGCAATGGCTGGCCTGGTGTGTGCCGTGTTCATCGTTCTGACTTGTAATATCGTTACCGGTATTATGCTGGGCTTTGTGACACTGGTCGTAGGCCGTGTCTTTGCTCGCGAATGGCAAAAGTTGAATATTGGTACGGTGATCATTACTGCCGCACTGGTCGCATTTTACGCGGGTGGTTGGGCAATCTAATAGATTCTCCGCGCCTTTCAGCGCGGAGATTTCTTTCACAGAGGATTCTCACCGCTGGCAACAATACGCTGCTGGCGGACTCGCCTGAGTTCTCTTTCAGTAAGCAACTGCAGCGCCTGTGTCGGGCAAGATTCAACACAGGCTGGCCCCTCTTCCCGCTGTTCACAGAGATCGCATTTCACAATTTGTTGTCGGGTATCCCCCGGCAACGACTGAATGGAGATCATTCCAAACGGGCACGCACTGACGCAACTCTGACAGCCAATACAACGGGCAGAATTGGTCTGCACCACCTGCTCGCCCATCGTCAGCGCCCCCACGGGGCAAGCGCCAACACAAGGGGCGTTTTCACACTGATGGCACATCACCGGCGCACTGATGCTGTCCAGTCGCTGTACCTTCAGCCGGGGTAAAAAGACATCGGCATTCAACTCCTGTTCTGGAGGGTGAGCGACCACACAGGCTACTTCACAAGTACGGCAGCCAATACAGTCAGCCGGATTAACGATAATTAACGATTTCATCACGATGCCTTCGTATCAAACAGAGTTAACATATCGCGCGCCGCCTGCCTTCCTGCGGCCATTGCAGTGACAACCAGATCCGCGCCATGAACTGCATCACCACCAGCAAAGACTTTTTTCAGATGCGTCTGGGTAGGTAAATACCCGACGTCACCGGTTTGAATCAGGCCCCATTTATCGAGTTTAATTCCGCTGCCCTGCAACCACGGCATGGCATGCGCCTGGAAACCAAAGGCCATAATCAGAACATCGGCGGGCAATTCAAACTCTGAACCCGCAACCGCACGAGGACGACGGCGACCATCCGGCCCCGGCTCACCCATGGCGGTACGAATCAGGCCCACCGCAGTTAAACGCCCATCTTCGTCACAAGCGATATATTGCGGTTGAACATTGAACTGAAACTCGACACCTTCCTCGCGCGCATTAACCACCTCTTTGCGCGAGCCCGGCATACTGACTTCATCACGACGATACGCGCAGGTCACGCTGGCGGCATTGAGGCGGATGGAAGTCCGCAAACAATCCATTGTCGTATCGCCACCGCCCAATACCACGACTCGCTTACCTTCCACGTCCGTCAGCGGATACTCTTCAGACTCCGGCAATCCCATGAGCTGGCGGGTATGGGCAGTCAGGAACGGTAGAGCCTGAATGACACCGGGCGCATCTTCATGCGGCAGATCTGCTCGCATCATCCCGTAAGTCCCCACGCCGATGAAAACTGCATCATATTCAGAAGTTAAATCGCTAAAGGTAATATCGCGGCCAATTTCACAGTTGAGATGAAAGTCGATTCCCATTGCGGTGAATATCTCTCGCCGCTGGCTTAATACCGTTTTATCGAGTTTGAAAGGAGGAATGCCAAAAGTCAGCATACCGCCAATTTCTGGATGGCGATCAAAGACATCAACCTGAACTCCTGCGCGCGCCAGAATATCAGCACACCCTAACCCTGCTGGCCCAGCGCCAATCACCGCCACTTTTTCGCTACGGGGAACAACTTTGCTGACATCGGGACGCCAGCCCATCGCCAGCGCGGTATCGGTGATGTAGCGTTCCAGATTACCGATAGTGACTGCGCCAGAGTGATCTTTCAAAGTACATGCGCCTTCACAAAGACGGTCCTGTGGACATACCCTGCCGCAGATTTCTGGTAAGGAACTGGTCTGGTGGCAAAGTTCTGCCGCTTCAATAATCTTTCCCTCCTGTACCAGACGGATGTAATCCGGAATAGCGTTATGCAGCGGGCAATGCCAGTTGCAGTTAGCTTTTTCGGCACAATAAACACAGCGGTCACTCTCATAAGTCGCTTGCAGTGGATCCAGCCCGCAATAGATTTCGCCAAAGTGGTTTTTCCGTTCACTTGCTGAAATTTTATCTGCGCCTTTACGCGAGTTAACGGGGAGCAACGCTGCACTGCGAGATGGCTGAGCGACTGATGACGCTTTTCCTGCTGCCGTTTTGCGCTGGCGGGCCACCTTTATCTGCTGTAACCCTTTATCGTCCATCAGTCGTAACGCCTGTGTTGGGCAGACTTCAATACAGGCTTGCGTGCCAGAACTGCGCTGGTTACAAAGGTCGCATTTCTGCGCAATCGTATCGACCATCTCAACGACGCCAAAGGGGCAAGCGATTGCGCATCTTTTACAACCAATACATTTTTGCTCGTCCAGTTGTACGCTATCGGACTGGAAAGTCAGAGCATTAACCGGACAAGCCGTAACGCAAGGGGCATTGTTGCAGTGATGGCAGGCCACCGGATTCGCAGCCTGGCCTTTCCCTACAACGTGGATACGCGGTCTAAAGTCACTGTGACTCAGCGGCCAGTTTTCTTGATTGTGTGCCACCGCACAGGCAATTTCACAAGCATGACAGCCTATACATTCCGCAGCTTCAGCAGCGATAAACTTATTCATTTGCATCCCTTTCATTTAATGAGTTATGTCTTCTCAAATTTCGCGATGCAATAAACGGGCATATATTAGGTAGCATGACCGTTTTAATTATAATTTTGCGACTGAGTTCAAATTATTGCCCCTCAATCTATGCCGCTTTCATTATTTCAACATTGCCGATCAAAAGAGCGCTATCCAGATAAAAACGATTAAATGCGAGAGTGCGACATGCCAGAATGATTAATGAAATATCAATATGAGAAAATTACAGATAATTCCATTGTCAGGTTCTCTTGTCATTTTCGTGGTTTAAGCACGATTATGTGATTGCCTCCGCAATTCCTGTCTCTAACTCCCCTTCCTCGCAAAAACTGGCACTCCACGAGCATGTGTTTAGACAGTTTCATTAACGTAAACGGTTGCTTTTTACTCTGGCGGGCGAAAGGAGAAACACTGATGAGCGCCATAGATTCCCAACTTCCCTCATCTTCTGGGCAAGACCGCCCAACTGATGAGGTTGACCGCATATTATCACCAGGAAAGCTGATCATACTCGGTCTGCAACACGTCCTTGTCATGTACGCAGGTGCAGTCGCTGTTCCTCTTATGATTGGTGACCGACTGGGCCTCTCAAAAGAAGCTATTGCGATGCTCATTAGCTCGGATCTCTTTTGCTGCGGGATCGTCACATTATTGCAATGTATCGGTATCGGCCGCTTTATGGGGATCCGCCTGCCGGTGATTATGTCGGTGACCTTTGCTGCTGTAACACCAATGATAGCTATTGGGATGAACCCGGATATCGGCCTGCTGGGGATATTTGGTGCCACTATCGCCGCGGGTTTTATCACCACATTATTAGCGCCACTTATCGGTCGCTTGATGCCTTTATTCCCGCCACTGGTTACCGGTGTGGTTATTACTTCTATCGGGCTTAGCATCATTCAGGTGGGTATTGACTGGGCCGCCGGAGGTAAAGGGAATCCGCAATATGGTAATCCCGTTTATTTAGGTATCTCCTTTGCCGTCTTAATTTTTATCTTGCTCATTACTCGCTATGCGAAAGGATTTATGTCCAACGTCGCCGTATTACTGGGGATTGTATTTGGCTTTTTACTTTCGTGGATGATGAATGAAGTCAATTTATCCGGGCTACATGATGCCTCGTGGTTTGCGATTGTCACCCCGATGTCGTTTGGTATGCCGATTTTTGATCCCGTTTCCATTCTGACCATGACTGCCGTGTTAATCATCGTGTTTATCGAGTCGATGGGGATGTTCCTGGCACTGGGTGAAATAGTTGGTCGTAAACTCTCTTCACACGATATTATTCGCGGGCTGCGTGTCGATGGCGTAGGGACAATGATAGGCGGAACGTTTAACAGCTTCCCCCACACGTCATTTTCACAAAACGTTGGCCTGGTTAGCGTGACGCGCGTTCATAGCCGCTGGGTGTGTATTTCTTCGGGAATTATATTAATCCTGTTTGGCATGGTGCCAAAAATGGCGGTGCTGGTCGCCTCCATTCCGCAATTTGTGCTGGGCGGCGCTGGGCTGGTGATGTTCGGCATGGTACTGGCGACAGGGATTCGAATTCTGTCGCGCTGTAACTACACCACCAACCGTTACAACCTCTATATTGTGGCGATCAGTCTCGGCGTTGGCATGACTCCGACGCTCTCTCACGATTTCTTTTCTAAGTTACCGGCCGTACTGCAACCGCTGCTACATAGCGGCATTATGCTCGCAACCCTTAGCGCCGTTGTGCTGAACGTCTTCTTTAATGGCTATCAGCATCATGCTGACCTGGTGAAGGAATCCGTCTCTGATAAAGATTTAAAAGTCAGGACAGTACGTATGTGGCTTCTGATGCGCAAGCTGAAGAAAAATGAGCATGGAGAATAATATGAATCTTTTAATGCGCGCTATATTCAGTCTGCTGTTGCTTTTTACTCTCTCTATTCCTGTCATTTCTGACTGTGTTGCAATGGCCATTGAAAGTCGCTTCAAATATATGATGCTACTTTTTTAAATGGTTTTTACCTGTCGGCATCCGCTCAAAACGGGCGGTTGTCGATAAACGCTCACTTGGTTAATCATTTCACTCTTCAATTATCTATAATGATGAGTGATCAGAATTACATGTGAGAAATTATGCAAACGGAACACGTCATTTTATTGAATGCACAGGGAGTTCCCACGGGTACGCTGGAAAAGTATGCCGCACACACGGCAGACACCCTCTTACATCTCGCGTTCTCCAGTTGGCTGTTTAATGCCAAGGGGCAATTATTAGTTACCCGCCGCGCACTGAGCAAAAAAGCATGGCCTGGCGTGTGGACTAACTCGGTTTGTGGGCACCCACAACTGGGAGAAAGCAACGAAGACGCAGTGATCCGCCGTTGCCGTTATGAGCTTGGCGTGGAAATTACGCCTCCTGAATCTATCTATCCTGACTTTCGCTATCGCGCCACCGATCCGAATGGCATTGTGGAAAATGAAGTGTGTCCGGTATTTGCCGCACGCACCAACAGTGCGTTACAGATCAACGATGATGAAGTGATGGATTATCAATGGTGTGATTTAGCAGATGTATTACACGGTATTGATGCCACGCCGTGGGCGTTCAGTCCGTGGATGGTAATGCAGGCAGCCAATAGTGAAGCAAGAAAATTGTTGTCTGCTTTCGCGCAGCACAATTAAAAAACCCCGACATTTGCCGGGGTTATGAGCATAACGTAATGCTTATTTTACTGGACGCATCGCCGGGAACAGAATAACGTCGCGGATGGTATGGCTGTTGGTGAACAGCATTACCATACGGTCGATACCAATTCCCAGACCTGCTGTCGGCGGTAAGCCGTGTTCCAGTGCGGTGACGTAATCTTCATCGTAGAACATCGCTTCGTCGTCACCTGCGTCTTTCGCGGCAACCTGATCCAGGAAGCGTTGCGCCTGATCTTCCGCGTCATTCAGCTCGCTAAAGCCGTTACCGATTTCACGACCACCGATGAAGAACTCAAAGCGGTCTGTGATTTCCGGGTTAATGTCGTTACGACGCGCCAGCGGAGAAACTTCTGCCGGATATTCAGTAATGAAGGTCGGCTGAATCAGATGTGCTTCTGCCACTTCTTCGAAGATCTCGGTAACGATACGGCCCAGACCCCAGCTCTTCTCAACGTGGATACCGATAGATTCAGCAATCGCTTTCGCAGAGTCGAAGTTATCCAGATCCGCCATGTCGGTTTCCGGGCGATATTTCTTGATCGCTTCACGCATGGTCAGTTTTTCGAACGGTTTACCGAAGTCCAGCGTCACGTCGCCGTAGGTCACTTCCGTCTTACCGAGAATATCCTGTGCCAGAGTACGGAACAGCGATTCGGTCAGCTCGATCAGATCTTTGTAATCTGCGTAAGCCATGTAGAGTTCCATCATGGTGAACTCTGGGTTATGACGTACGGAGATACCTTCGTTACGGAAGTTACGGTTGATTTCGAATACACGCTCGAAGCCACCGACCACCAGACGCTTGAGGTACAGTTCCGGCGCGATACGCAGGTACATGTCGAGATCCAGCGCGTTATGGTGGGTGATAAACGGACGCGCAGCGGCACCGCCAGGGATCACCTGCATCATCGGCGTTTCAACTTCCATAAAGCCGCGGTTCACCATGAACTGGCGAATACCAGAGAGGATCTGCGAGCGTACTTTAAAGGTGTTACGGGATTCATCGTTAGAGATGAGATCCAAATAACGCTGACGATAGCGCGCTTCCTGATCCTGCAAGCCGTGGAATTTATCCGGCAGCGGACGCAGTGCTTTGGTCAGCAGACGCAGCTCGGTACAGTGGATAGACAGTTCGCCGGTTTTGGTTTTGAACAGTTTACCTTTCGCGCCGAGGATGTCGCCGAGGTCCCATTTTTTGAACTGCTCGTTGTAAACGCCTTCCGGCAGATCGTCACGGGCAACGTACAGCTGAATGCGACCGCCAACGTCCTGCAGGGTAACGAAAGACGCTTTACCCATAATACGACGGGTCATCATGCGGCCAGCAACGGCGACTTCGATGTTCAGCGCTTCCAGTTCTTCGTTCTCTTTACCGTCGAATTCTGCGTGCAATTGGTCAGAGGTATGATCGCGACGGAAATCGTTCGGGAAGGCAATCCCCTGCTCGCGCAGGTTCGCCAGCTTCTCACGACGCGTTTTCAGTTCATTGTTAAGATCGACTACCGCGTCAGCGCCCTGTGCGTGTTGTTCAGACATGTTGGTTCCTCATAACCCTGCTTTCAAACTTGCTTCGATAAATTGATCCAGGCTGCCGTCCAGCACGGCCTGCGTGTTGCGGGTTTCTACCCCGGTACGCAGATCTTTAATGCGGGAGTCATCAAGGACATAAGAACGAATCTGGCTGCCCCAGCCGATGTCGGATTTGTTATCTTCCATCGCCTGTTTCTCGGCATTTTTCTTCTGCATCTCCAGTTCATAAAGCTTCGCTTTCATCTGCTTCATGGCCTGGTCTTTGTTCTTGTGCTGGGAACGGTCGTTCTGGCATTGGGTCACGATCCCGGTTGGGATGTGGGTAATACGCACCGCAGATTCGGTACGGTTAACGTGCTGACCGCCCGCGCCGGACGCGCGATAAACGTCAATGCGCAGATCCGCCGGGTTGATTTCGATATCAATATCATCATCAACTTCCGGGTAAACAAACGCAGAGCTGAACGATGTGTGGCGACGACCGCCGGAGTCAAACGGGCTTTTACGCACCAGGCGGTGAACGCCAGTTTCTGTACGCAGCCAGCCGTAAGCGTAATCGCCGGAGATTTTGATCGTCACGGATTTAATACCCGCCACTTCACCTTCCGACTCTTCGATGATTTCAGTTTTGAAACCACGCGATTCTGCCCAGCGCAGATACATACGCTCAAGCATGCTCGCCCAGTCCTGTGCTTCCGTACCGCCAGACCCCGCCTGAATATCGAGGTAGCAGTCGGCGCTGTCATATTCGCCAGAGAACATACGGCGGAACTCAAGCTGCGCCAGTTTTTCTTCCAGGGCGTCGAGTTCAGCAACGGCTTCGTTAAAGGTTTCTTCGTCGTCAGCTTCTACAGCCAGTTCCAGCAGACCAGAAACATCTTCCAGCCCCTGTTTCATTTGGTCGAGGGTGTCGACAACGGCTTCGAGGGAGGAACGCTCTTTACCCAGCGCCTGTGCGCGTTCGGGTTCGTTCCAGACATCCGGCTGTTCCAGCTCGGCGTTTACTTCTTCCAGACGCTCTTTCTTGGCGTCGTAGTCAAAGATACCCCCTAAGAACGTCGGAGCGTTCCGTGAGGTCCTGAATGCGATTATTTACCGGATTAATTTCAAACATGGTCTGATTTCTTTTATTGAGCTAGTCAAAATGCGGTGATAAGAGCGGGATTGTACCCAATCCACGCTCTTTTTTATAGAGAAGATGACGCTAAATTGGCCAGATATTGTCGATGATAATTTGCAGGCTGCGGTTGCCGCGAAACTCGTTGATATCGAGCTTGTAAGCCAGTTGCACTTCGCGCACGCCGTTATCCGGCCAGAGGGCGGTATCGACATTAAAAGCAATACCATCCAGCAGCGGACCGCCGCCGACCGGTTCGACCATCACCTTCAAATGACGTTCGCCCACCAGCCGCTGTTGCAGCAGACGGAAATGACCGTCAAACAGCGGCTCCGGGAACATCTGCCCCCACGGGCCAGCATCGCGCAGCAACTGCGCCACTTCCATGGTCATTTCGGCCGGGCTTAACGGACCGTCTGACACCACTTCGCCTTGCAATAGCGAAGGGTCCAGCCACTCTGTAACCAGTTCGCCAAACCGTTGTTGAAAGAGTTCGAATTTATCCTCTTCCAGCGACAAACCCGCCGCCATCGCATGACCGCCAAACTTCAGTATCATGCCAGGGTAGAGTGTGTCTAATCGCTCCAGTGCATCACGCATATGCAGCCCCTGAATGGAGCGACCTGAACCTTTCAGCGTACCATCACCTGCTGGCGCAAAGGCGATAACCGGACGGTGAAAACGCTCTTTGATGCGCGAAGCCAGAATACCGACAACGCCCTGATGCCATTCGGGGTGATACATTGCCAGCCCGCCGGGTAGCGTGTCGCGACTTCGCTCCAGTTTCTCGCACAGGGTCAGGGCTTCAACTTGCATTCCTTGTTCGATCTCTTTTCGCGTCTGGTTTAGCGCATCGAGTTCATTTGCCAGCACGCGCGCTTCGCCGATGTTGTCGCACAGCAAGAGCGCCACACCGACGGACATATCGTCCAGTCGTCCGGCAGCATTGAGACGTGGCCCCAGCGCAAAACCTAAATCGCTGGCGGCGAGTTTTTGTGCATCACGGTTTGCCACTTCCAGCAGCGCTTTAATCCCTGGACGGCACTTTCCGGCACGGATGCGACTCATCCCCTGCCAGGTCAGAATGCGATTATTAGCGTCCAGCGGCACGACGTCCGCCACTGTTCCCAGCGCGACCAGATCCAGCAGTTCTGCCAGGTTAGGAATTGCGATGCCACGCTCATCAAACCAGCCCTGATCGCGCAAAAAGGTGCGCAGCGCCAGCATCAGATAAAACGCCACACCCACGCCTGCCAGTGATTTCGACGGGAAATTACAGTCGCGCAAGTTAGGGTTAATGATCGCTTCCGCCGCGGGTAATGTTTCGCCTGGCAAATGGTGATCGGTAACAATAACCGGAATGCCCAACGAGCGAGCGTGTACAACCCCCGCATGGGAGGAAATACCGTTATCCACCGTGACAATTAACTGCGCGCCACGGGCATGGGCCTGATCGACCACTTCCGGGCTTAAGCCGTAACCGTCTTCGAAACGGTTTGGTACCAGGTAGTCGATATTGCTGCAACCAAGCGAGCGCATCGCCAGCACGCTTAGAGCCGTGCTGGTCGCGCCGTCGGCGTCGAAATCACCGACCACAATAATCCGCGTTCCTTCGCGAAAAGCGTTGTAAAGGATCTCAACGGCCTTTTCGACGCCGCTCAGTTGCTGCCAGGGCAACATACCTTTAACACTGCGTTCCAGTTCTTGCGCACTGCGCACGCCCCGGCTGGCGTATAAACGGCGCAGCAAGGGAGGCAATTCAGCGGGCAAGTCTGCCGTTTCATCGACTTCACGGCGACGAAGTTGTATCTGTTGTTTCACGCGAATTATTTACCGCTGGTCATTTTTTGGTGTTCGTCAAGGAATTCTTTCATCTCTTTCGGCGGCTGGTAACCCGGAACAAGTGTGCCATTGCTCAGCACAACTGCCGGAGTACCGCTAACGCCAAGCTGGACGCCAAGTGCGTAATGGTCGGCAATATCCACGTCGCAGCTGGCTGGTGCGACGCTTTTACCTGCCATCACATCATCAAACGCTTTGTTTTTATCTTTCGCACACCAGATAGCTTTCATTTCTTTCTCTGCATCGCTGTCCAGCCCCTGGCGCGGGAAAGCAAGATAACGCACGGTGATCCCCAGCGCGTTATAGTCTGCCATTTGCTCATGCAGTTTGTGGCAGTAACCACAGGTAATATCAGTAAACACGGTGATGACGTGTTTTTCCTGCGGCGCTTTATAAACGATCATCTCTTTTTCAAGCGCATTCAACTGCTTTAACAGCATCTTATTGGTGACATTGACCGGAGCCGTGCCGCTAACGTCATACATTGGCCCCTGAATGATATGTTTACCATCATCGGTGATGTACAACACGCCGCTGTTAGTCAGAACTGTCTTCATGCCAGCTACGGGCGCGGGCTGAATATCGCTGCTTTTGATGCCCATTTTGGCTAACGTTTGTTGAATTGCCGCGTCATCAGCCTGAGCAAAACCTGAAAACGCCGCTAACAAAGTAAACAACATAAAACCTTTCTTCATAAATCTTCCCGTTCTTTTCAGACATCACGCCCGCGGGTGATGCTGTTGATGAAGTTGCCGCAGACGCTCGGTAGCGACATGCGTATAAATTTGCGTGGTGGAAAGATCGCTGTGGCCCAGTAGCATCTGCACCACGCGTAAATCCGCACCATGATTTAATAAATGAGTGGCAAAAGCGTGACGCAACACATGCGGTGACAGCTTTTCGCTGTCGATACCCGCCAGCACAGCATAATGTTTAATGCGGTGCCAGAAGGTCTGTCGCGTCATCTGCTGCGCACGCTGGCTGGGAAACAACACGTCAATTGACACACCATTCAGCAGCCACGGACGCCCATGTTCCAGATAGGTTTCCAGCCAGTAAACCGCCTCTTCACCTAACGGTACCAGGCGCTCTTTGTTGCCTTTACCAATGACCCGCACTACGCCCTGACGCAGGCTGATATCACTCATTGTCAGTCCGACCAGTTCAGAGACACGCAGCCCGGTAGCATACAACACTTCAAGCATGGCTTTATCGCGTAGCTCCAGTGGCTGATCAATTAATGGTGCCTGTAATAAACGTTCGACCTGCGCTTCGCTTAAATCTTTTGGCAAACGCTGGGGCAATTTCGGTGAAGCGAGATGCGCACTGGGATCGTCTTCACGAAACTTTTCGCGATAAAGATACTGGAACAATCGGCGCACTGCACTCAGCAAACGCGCTGAGCTGGTGGCTTTATACCCGCCCTCCAGCCGTTCTGCCAGTAATGCCTGCAAATCGTCACTTTGCGCCGTCGCCAGCGTCAACCCGCGGTGATGCAACCACTCCACCATCATTGACAGATCGCGACGGTAAGCGTTCAACGTATTTTCAGCCAGATTTTTTTCCAGCCACAGAGCATCAAGAAACTGCTCGATGCGTGCCAGATCCTGTTTCACTTGCGCCCCTTATGGTCACTCATTTGATCCATTATGCCTTATTGTGCCGTGACTAAAGCGATTCTGATACACTAGCAGCAAAAGCCACAGCAGAATCGAGAAGCTTACGTTATGAATATGGGTCTTTTTTACGGTTCCAGCACCTGTTACACCGAAATGGCGGCAGAAAAAATCCGCGATATTATCGGCCCAGAACTGGTGACCTTACATAACCTCAAGGACGACTCCCCGAAATTAATGGAGCAGTACGATGTGCTCATTCTGGGTATCCCGACCTGGGATTTTGGTGAAATCCAGGAAGACTGGGAAGCCGTCTGGGATCAGCTCGACGACCTGAACCTTGAAGGTAAAATTGTTGCGCTGTATGGGCTTGGCGATCAACTGGGATACGGCGAGTGGTTCCTCGATGCGCTCGGTATGCTGCATGACAAACTCTCGACCAAAGGCGTGAAGTTCGTCGGCTACTGGCCAACGGAAGGATATGAATTTACCAGCCCGAAACCGGTGATTGCTGACGGGCAACTGTTCGTGGGTCTGGCGCTGGATGAAACTAACCAGTATGACCTTAGCGACGAGCGTATTCAGAGCTGGTGCGAGCAAATCCTCAACGAAATGGCAGAGCATTACGCCTGATCTCACTGACGGCTTAGCGCATATGCTTTGCCGTCATCTTTATCTTTGCGTCTCTTGTTGCAACAAAATCCGCCGTAAATCCCGCCATTCGGCTTCGTCCATGCTGTCGGCTGCCAGCCATAAATGTTGCCGTTTACCGCCATCAGAACGTAAACGCAGCATCATGCCGCTCTTAATCATCCACGGTGCTTTGACGATGCACCACTCCTGCCCTTGCCAACGCAAACGCCCGTCCATCAACAAGCGAATTTCCCCCTGGCGAGCATTAATACGCCGCTGGCTGCGAACGCAATCAAACACCACCAGCGAAAGTAACACCATCCATAACGGGGTGTAACTGAGTGGCCAGGGCATGAGTAAAATAACAGCGGCAACCAGCCCATGAATCAGCAAGGAAAGCCACTGTGCGCGCCAGGAGACGCGCAAATCAGATTGCCACAGGACCACGTTCCCGGTTCCGTGTCTGGATGAGTCGGACCATCATTTCCAGTTCTGCATCGGCCGGTTTACCGTGATTCATCAGCCAGTTAAACAGGTCCGGATCGTCACATTCCAGCAGACGAATAAAGATGCGTTTTTCGTCATCGCTTAAGCTGTCGTACTCATGTTCGAAAAACGGCATGATTGAAATATCGAGTTCGCGCATACCACGGCGGCATGCCCAATGAATGCGGGCTTTGTTGTTAATGTCCATCTTCTTCCTGTCTCACGAAAATCCAGTACCCGGCTATTGTAACGTGTTTTTCGCCTTCTTTTACGGGAATATCAGTAAACACCATCGCGATCGCGAAATTAATTCACAACAATTCAAGGGCTTCATTTTTTTGGAAGTCGCCTCGCAGAAGGCACAGATCGCGTAGTGAAAGCACTTGCATTGCCTCATAGCTCTTTTACCATTAGTCATTAATACGCCGTTAAGCAACTCAGGACTCTATTATGGCTTTTACACCTTTTCCTCCCCGTCAGCCTACGGCTTCTGCCCGTTTACCGCTGACGCTGATGACGCTTGATGACTGGGCGCTTGCCACCATTACTGGCGCGGACAGCGAAAAATATATGCAGGGTCAGGTGACAGCAGATGTCAGCCAGATGGCAGAAGATCAGCACCTGCTCGCCGCCCATTGCGACGCCAAAGGTAAAATGTGGAGCAATTTACGTCTGTTCCGCGACGGCGATGGCTTTGCATGGATTGAACGGCGCAGCGTGCGTGAACCGCAGCTGACTGAACTGAAAAAATATGCGGTATTCTCTAAAGTGACCATCGCGCCAGACGACGAGCGTGTGCTGCTTGGTGTTGCCGGTTTTCAGGCGCGCGCCGCGCTGGCAAATCTCTTTAGTGAACTGCCTTCGAAAGAAAAACAGGTAGTTAAAGAAGGCGCGACCACTTTGCTATGGTTTGAACACCCGGCAGAACGTTTCCTGATCGTAACCGATGAAGCTACTGCTAATATGCTGACCGATAAACTGCGCGGTGAAGCGGAACTGAACAATAGCCAACAGTGGCTGGCATTAAACATTGAAGCGGGTTTCCCGGTGATTGATGCCGCCAACAGCGGGCAGTTTATCCCACAGGCGACCAACCTCCAGGCGCTGGGCGGCATCAGCTTTAAAAAAGGCTGCTATACCGGACAAGAGATGGTGGCGCGAGCAAAATTCCGTGGTGCCAATAAACGTGCGCTCTGGTTGCTGGCAGGTAGCGCCAGCCGACTGCCGGAAGCTGGTGAAGACTTAGAGCTGAAAATGGGCGAGAACTGGCGTCGTACCGGTACGGTGCTGGCTGCGGTAAAACTGGAAGATGGTCAGGTCGTGGTACAGGTCGTCATGAATAACGATATGGAACCGGATAGCATCTTCCGCGTACGCGACGATGCGAATACACTGCATATCGAGCCGCTGCCGTATTCGCTCGAAGAGTAAATCTCTTTATCGCATCAGGCATTTATCGCCTGATGCGACGCTGGCGCGTCTTATCAGGCCTACAAAGGCATACCCATTACGCCTGCCCAATATACAAATAGATCGCCAGAAAGTGGCACACACTACCGCCGAGCACGAAGCCGTGCCAGATGGCATGGTTGTATGGAATGCGTTTGCAGACGTAGAAAATCACCCCGAGCGAATAAACCACGCCGCCTACCGCCAGTAAGGTAACGCTGCCCGCCGCGAGCTTAACTGCCATTTCATAAATTACCACCAGCGACAGCCAGCCCATCGCCAGATAGGTCACCAGAGATAAAATTTTGAATCGGTGCGCGATGGTCAGTTTAAACAGAATACCCAGCAATGCCAGGCTCCAGATAACAATCATCAACCCGCGCGCTAACGGAGAATCCAGCCCCACCAGCAAAAACGGCGTGTAGGTTCCGGCAATCAACAGGTAAATAGCGCAATGGTCAAATTTCTTCAGCCACATTTTTGCCCGTTGATGAGGAATGGCGTGATAGAGCGTCGAAGCGAGGAACAGCAGGATCATACTGCCGCCATAGAGGCTGTAACTGGTTATCGCTGTGGCGCTGGCATTGAGATCCACCGCCTGAACCAGTAGCAACACCAGCCCAACGATACCAAACACCAACCCAATGCCGTGACTGACGCTGTTGGCAATTTCCTCTGCCAGCGAATATCCCTGCTTAATGAGGGGCTTCTGAACCATAACTTACTCCGGAGAAACGTACACGCACATGTATACCTCTCCAGCGTAACTGAGAATAGTTCCAGTGAACACCTGTTAGCTAAAATAAATTCTGATTTGAGACTAATCTCCTAAAAATCATGAAATTAAATGCGAAATTTCAACTAACAGGCGTGAGTTCAATTTAAAGACATTTAAATTCAATCACATAAAACTGTGTCTGACCGGGATAGATGTCGGCAATGACCTTTATCAGTTCAGTCAGGGTCATATTTTCCTGCTCTGCATGTTTTTCCGTCAGCGTATCCAGCGTTACGGTTGAGGTTGCGGTGACTTCAATCGTGCAAAAATAACCGTCATCTTCAAAACGCCCGACACGAAGCACATCACCCGTTTTGAAGTGCGATTCAGACTCGTCGCGGATGGTGATGGTTTTACGCCCAGCCAGAATGTCATCCTGGAAACGTTGAAAAAAAGTGATGTCGTTTGGCTGCATGGTACTATTTCCTGTAAGAATTGACTCATCTGGAGCCTATGATAGTGAAAAAACTCACCTTACCGAAAGATTTCTTATGGGGCGGCGCAGTTGCCGCTCATCAGGTCGAAGGCGGCTGGAACAAAGGCGGCAAAGGGCCGAGCATTTGTGACGTTCTGACCGGTGGCGCACACGGCGTGCCGCGCGAAATCACCAAAGAAGTCTTGCCAGGCAAATACTATCCAAACCATGAAGCCGTTGATTTTTATGGTCACTACAAGGAAGACATCAAGCTATTTGCCGAAATGGGCTTCAAATGTTTTCGGACTTCCATCGCCTGGACGCGTATTTTTCCAAAAGGTGATGAAGCTCAGCCAAACGAAGAAGGGCTGAAGTTCTACGATGATATGTTCGATGAACTGCTGAAATACAACATCGAACCGGTGATCACCCTCTCCCACTTTGAAATGCCGCTGCATCTGGTGCAGCAATACGGTAGCTGGACCAACCGTAAAGTGGTTGATTTCTTTGTCCGTTTCGCGGAAGTGGTGTTTGAACGCTATAAGCATAAAGTCAAATACTGGATGACCTTCAACGAAATTAACAACCAGCGTAACTGGCGTGCACCGCTGTTCGGTTACTGCTGCTCCGGCGTGGTTTATACCGAGCATGAGAACCCGGAAGAGACGATGTATCAGGTGCTGCATCACCAGTTTGTCGCCAGCGCCCTGGCGGTGAAAGCTGCGCGTCGCATTAACCCGGAGATGAAAGTCGGCTGTATGCTGGCGATGGTGCCGCTCTATCCCTACTGCTGTAACCCGGACGATGTGATGTTCGCTCAGGAGTCGATGCGCGAACGCTACGTCTTTACCGATGTGCAGCTACGCGGCTATTACCCGTCCTATGTGTTGAACGAGTGGGAGCGTCGCGGATTTAACATCAAAATGGAAGACGGCGATCTCGATGTACTGCGTGAAGGCACCTGCGATTATCTTGGTTTCAGCTATTACATGACCAACGCAGTGAAGGCCGAAGGCGGCACCGGCGATGCGATCTCTGGTTTCGAAGGCAGCGTACCGAACCCGTATGTTAAAGCGTCTGACTGGGGCTGGCAGATTGATCCAGTAGGTCTGCGCTATGCCCTTTGCGAACTGTATGAGCGTTATCAGAGGCCGCTGTTTATTGTCGAAAACGGTTTTGGCGCTTACGACAAAGTGGAAGAAGATGGCAGCATCAACGACGACTACCGCATTGACTACCTGCGCGCCCATATCGAAGAGATGAAAAAAGCGGTGACTTACGATGGCGTGGATCTGATGGGCTACACACCGTGGGGCTGCATCGACTGCGTATCGTTCACCACCGGGCAGTACAGCAAACGCTACGGCTTTATCTATGTGAATAAACATGACGACGGTGCTGGCGATATGTCGCGTTCACGTAAGAAGAGCTTTAACTGGTACCAAGAGGTGATTGCCAGCAACGGCGAGAAGCTTTAAGTCGATGAAGTACCGGATGCAATACTTGTTGCATCCGGTCAGACAACTTCCCTGTTTTATTTCCCGCCCGCCAAATCGATAAAACTTCCCGTGACGTAAGAGGCTTTATCACTTAGTAGCCAGACAATGGCCTGCGCGACCTCTTCTGCCTGTCCACCACGCTGCATGGGGATGTTCGACTTAACGCGATCGACGCGTCCAGGCTCGCCGCCGCTGGCGTGCATTTCGGTATAAATAAACCCTGGCCGCACGCAGTTAACGCGGATCCCCTGCGCGGCGACTTCCAGCGATAGTCCGGTGGTTAACGTATCAATCGCCCCTTTCGATGCCGCGTAATCAACATATTCCCCTGGCGAACCCAACCGTGAGGCCACCGAAGAGACATTGACGATAGCGCCGCCACTGCCACCATTTTTAAGCGCCATGCGTTTTACCGCCTCGCGGCAGCAGAGAAAATATCCCGTCACGTTGGTGGAAAGTACTCGGTTGATTCGCTCTGCGGTAAGGTTTTCAACGGTGCACTGGGTAAACAAGATCCCGGCGTTATTGACCAGCGCTGCTAGCGGTTCATCGTGCTGATCGATTGCTGTAAACATTGCGATGACCTGATTTTCATCGCTGATATCCGCCTGGAGCACGAATGCCTTGCCACCGGCTTGCGTGATTAAGTTCACCACTTCCTGCGCCGCATGGAGGTTTTGTTGATAATTAACCGCCAACGTATACTCTTCTTTCGCCAACAGTAATGCAGTTGCCCGCCCGATGCCGCGACTGCCACCGGTCACAAGTGCTATAGCCATTTGTTTTTCCGAGAAAAATTAATTCGTTGACGTATCTTTGAGATTGCTAACAAACTGGCTCAATCTTCAATGTTGGCACGCTTTTCCCCTCGCCCTTTCAGGGAGAGGGCCGGGGTGAGGGTAAATATTCGCGCCAGTGCCGGCCTGTTCCCCTCACCCTAACCCTCTCCCCAAAGGGGGGAGGGGACTGTCTGAGCGCTTTTGTACTTTGTCATCTGACTAAAAAGGCGCCGAAGCGCCTTTAGAAGATAGTCGAATCAGTGAATTACTGGTATTCGCTAATCGGTACGCAGGAGCAGAACAGGTTACGGTCGCCGTAAACATCATCCAGACGTTTCACCGTCGGCCAGTATTTGTCTGCCACACCTGCCGGGAATACTGCAACTTCACGGCTGTACGGATGCGCCCACTCGGCGACCAGTTCGTTCTGAATGTGCGGCGCGTTCACCAGCGGGTTATCTTCCAGCGGCCAGACACCGGCTTTAACCTGGTCGATTTCTGCGCGGATAGCCAGCATCGCGTCGATAAAGCGATCCAGTTCCACTTTGCTTTCAGATTCAGTCGGTTCAACCATCAGCGTACCCGCCACCGGGAACGACATGGTCGGCGCGTGGAAACCGTAGTCGATCAGGCGCTTGGCAATATCCAGCTCGCTGATGCCGGTTTCTTCTTTCAGCGGGCGAATATCGAGAATACATTCGTGCGCCACGCGACCGTCGCGACCGGTATACAGCACCGGGAAGGCATCCTGCAGGCGGCTGGCAATATAGTTGGCGTTGAGGATTGCCACCTGGCTTGCTTTTTTCAGCCCTTCTGCGCCCATCATGCGGATGTACATCCAGCTGATTGGCAGGATAGAGGCGCTACCGAACGGTGCCGCAGAAACTGCGCCCTGACGGGTTAACATGCCTTCGATTTGCACCACGCTATGACCCGGTACAAACGGTGCCAGATGCGCTTTCACACCGATCGGTCCCATACCCGGACCACCACCGCCGTGCGGAATGCAGAAAGTTTTATGCAGGTTGAGGTGCGAAACGTCCGCGCCAATAAAGCCCGGCGAGGTGATGCCAACCTGGGCGTTCATGTTCGCGCCATCAAGGTAAACCTGACCGCCGAACTGATGCACGACTTCACACACTTCACGGATCGTTTCTTCATACACGCCGTGGGTAGAAGGATAAGTCACCATGATACAGGAGAGGTTATCGCCCGCCTGTTCCGCTTTCGCGCGCAGATCAGTCAGATCGATGTTGCCGTTTTTATCACACGCCACAACCACCACCTGCATTCCTGCCATATGTGCAGAAGCGGGGTTAGTTCCGTGCGCAGAAGCCGGGATCAGGCAGATATCGCGATGCCCTTCGTTGCGGCTTTCATGATAATGACGAATCGCCAGCAGGCCCGCGTATTCGCCCTGTGCGCCGGAGTTCGGCTGCATACAAACGGCGTCGTAACCGGTCAGTTTCACCAGCCAGTCAGCCAGCTGCGCAATCATCTGCTGATAACCTTCAGCCTGTTCCGGCGGACAAAACGGGTGCAGTTCGGCAAATTCCGGCCAGGTGATTGGGATCATCTCGGCGGCGGCGTTCAGTTTCATGGTGCAGGAACCCAGCGGGATCATCGCCTGATTCAGCGCCAGATCTTTACGCTCCAGCGAGTGCATATAGCGCATCATTTCGGTTTCGCTGTGGTAGCGATTAAACACCGGATGGGTGAGGATTTCGTCGTCGCGCAGCATCGCAGGCTGGATAGAGCGGCTGTCGTGAGCCACGTCTTTGTCCAGCGTGTCGATGTCCAGGCCGTGGTTATCGCCCAGCAGCACGTTGAAAAGCTGCATTACGTTTTCACGCGTGGTTGTTTCATCAAGGGTGATCCCAACCGCGTTCAGAATATCGCTACGCAGGTTGATTTCAGCCGCTTCGGCACGCGTCAGTACGCCCGCTTTGTCGGCCACTTCCACACACAAGGTGTCGAAATAGTGCGCATGGCGCAGTTTCAGACCTTTTTGTTGCAGGCCCGCCGCCAGGATATCGGTCAGACGGTGAATGCGGTTAGCGATACGTTTCAGGCCAATCGGGCCGTGATAAACGGCATACAGGCTGGCGATGTTTGCCAGCAGCACCTGGGAAGTACAAATGTTGGAGTTCGCTTTCTCACGGCGAATATGTTGCTCGCGAGTCTGCATCGCCATGCGCAGCGCGGTATTGCCAGCTGCATCTTTCGATACACCGATAATACGGCCCGGCATTGAGCGTTTGTATTCATCTTTCGCCGCAAAGAAGGCCGCGTGTGGGCCACCGTAGCCCATCGGCACGCCGAAGCGTTGCGCCGAACCAAAAACAATATCCGCGCCCTGTTTACCCGGCGCAGTTAACAGCACCAGCGCCATAATATCGGCGGCGACACTGACCACAATTTTGCGTGATTTCAGTTCGCTAATAAGCGCGGTGTAGTCGTGGATTTCACCGGTTGTGCCAACCTGCTGTAACAGCACGCCGAAGACGTCCTGATGGTCGAGCACTTTTTGCGCGTCATCGACAATCACTTCAAAACCAAAGGTTTCGGCACGAGTACGGACCACATCCAGCGTTTGCGGATGCACATCGGAAGCCACGAAGAAGCGGTTGGCATTTTTCAGTTTGCTGACGCGTTTCGCCATCGCCATTGCTTCGGCGGCAGCGGTGGCCTCGTCCAGAAGAGAAGCAGAGGCCATATCCAGTCCAGTCAAATCCAGCGTTACCTGCTGGAAGTTGAGCAGTGCTTCAAGGCGGCCCTGGGAGACTTCAGGTTGATACGGAGTGTACGCGGTATACCAGCCCGGATTTTCCAGCATGTTACGCAGGATAACCGGCGGTAGCTGCACGGCGGTGTAACCCATGCCGATGTAAGACGTGAAGCGTTTATTGCGACTGGCAATAGCCTTGAGTTCTGCCAGTGCGGCGTATTCGGTCGCCGGTGCGCCAACCTGCGGCGGGGTCGCAAGCTGAATATCTTTCGGCACAATCTGGCCGGTCAGCGCGTTTAACGATTGTGCACCAACGGCATTCAGCATTTCTTGCTGTTGCGCGGCGTCCGGTCCGATATGGCGTTCAATAAAAGCGCCGCTGTTTTCAAGCTGGCTTAACGTCTGTGTCATGAGCGATGGTTCCTGAAACGTGCAGTGAATTGTGAACCTCTCTCCTTACGAAGAGAGTGAGGGTGAGGCATAAATTTTCCTCACCCTGATCCTCTCCCGCAGAAGAGGAATAAAGCCGTTACTCGTCTTCTAACAATGCTTCGTATGCGGTCGCATCCAGCAGTGATTCCAGTTCGCTTTCATCGCTGGCTTTGATTTTAAAGATCCAGCCACCTGCATACGGTTCGCTGTTCACCAGTTCCGGGGAATCGCTCAGTGCGTCGTTTACCGCCACGATTTCACCGCTTACTGGCGCATAAATGTCTGACGCCGCTTTTACTGATTCGGCAACCGCGCAGTCATCGCCCGCGCTAACCGTTGCGCCCACTTCCGGCAGGTCAACAAACACCATATCGCCTAACAGCTCCTGGGCATGTTCGGTTATACCAACGGTGTAAGTGCCGTCGGCTTCTTTACGCAGCCATTCGTGTTCTTTGCTGTATTTCAGTTCTGCTGGTACGTTGCTCATCAATCAATCTCCAAAAAAGTAAATCACGCGACGGCTTTACCGTTACGCACAAAAACAGGTTTCGTCACTTTAACCGGCATTTCACGGTTGCGAATTTGCACAATCGCCGTTTCGCCAATACCTTCCGGCACGCGTGCCAGCGCAATGCTGTAACCCAGCGTCGGGGAGAAAGTCCCGCTGGTGATAATGCCTTCATGCTGGTTGCCCTGCGCATCGGTAAAACGTACCGGCAGTTCATTACGCAGCACGCCTTTTTCGGTCATCACCAGACCAACCAGTTTTTCTGTGCCATGCTCACGCTGCACTTCCAGGGCTTCACGACCGATGAAGTCACGATCTGCCGGTTCCCAGGCGATAGTCCAGCCCATGTTGGCGGCTAACGGAGAGATGGTTTCGTCCATCTCCTGACCATAAAGATTCATGCCCGCTTCCAGACGCAGCGTGTCACGCGCGCCCAGACCGCATGGCTTAACGCCCGCTTCCACCAGCGCACGCCAGAAATCGGCCGCTTTTTCATTGGGCAGCGCAATTTCATAGCCCGCTTCACCGGTATAACCAGTGGTGGCAATAAACAGATCGCCCGCCTGCACGCCAAAGAACGGTTTCATCCCTTCCACCGCCTGACGCTGAGCATCATTAAACAGTGTGGCAGCTTTTGCCTGCGCATTCGGCCCTTGTACGGCGATCATGGAAAGGTCATCACGAACGGTAATTTCGATGCCGAAAGGTTCAGCGTGTTGGGTAATCCAGGAGAGGTCTTTTTCGCGGGTGGCGGAGTTAACAACGAGGCGGAAGAAATCTTCAGTAAAGTAGTAGACGATGAGGTCATCTATCACACCGCCAGAGGCATTCAACATCCCCGAGTAAAGGGCTTTGCCGCTTTTGGTGAGCTTCGCCACATCGTTCGCCAGCAGATAACGCAGAAACTCCCGGGTGCGGCTGCCGCGAAGATCGACGATGGTCATATGTGACACATCAAACATTCCGGCATCGGTACGTACCGCATGATGTTCGTCGATTTGCGAACCGTAATGCAGCGGCATCATCCAGCCGTGGAAATCCACCATGCGAGCGCCGCAAAGCGTGTGTTGTTCGTACAAAGGAGTCTGTTGTGCCATCTTGTCCTCATTGAATAAGCGGGGCTGACAACTTTTTCATGGTGAAATTATCACTACGAAACCCAGCATCGGAGCCACTCCCGGTCCCCAACGCAATCGTTCTCTTTTACCTGAACTTACCACCGAAACAGACTGTTAACCATAAGGTAAAATTGATCATCACATTAGCTTATGGTTAAAAAACGCCAAAATCGCGACAGAATAAAAAACCAAAAAACACACCAGTTTCTATATAAAGATGATGCCATTAGAAAGCTAATTTGAATAAGGCAATATTAAGAGCTAAAAAAATGTCAAAAAACACTAAATCAAAAAATAATGACATTAGAAAATATAATGCGAAAACGGAGGTGAAATTAGTTTATTTCAAATGAGGAAAATCTCCCGGCGAAAAAACCGGGAGATGAAAGTGTGATGGGTATCAAATAAACAGCAGAAGAGAAATTTTTAACGCAGCCATTCAGGCAAATCGTTTAATCCCATTGCCTGGCGGATAAGTTGTGGTTTAACGCCAGGAAGCGTGTCGGCCAGTTTCAAACCAATATCACGCAGCAGTTTTTTCGCCGGATTGGTACCGGAAAACAGATCGCGGAATCCCTGCATACCAGCCAGCATCAGCGCCGCACTGTGCTTGCGGCTACGCTCATACCGGCGCAGGTAAATGTACTGCCCGATGTCTTTCCCCTGACGATGCAACCGTTTCAGTTCAGCAATCAGCTCTGCAGCATCCATAAAGCCGAGATTTACTCCCTGCCCCGCCAGCGGGTGAATGGTATGCGCGGCGTCGCCCACCAGCACCAGACGGTGCGCGGCAAACTGGCGCGCATAACGCCCCGTCAGTGGGAACACCTGACGCGCGCTCTCAACCTTGCATAAGCCCAGGCGATTATCAAAAGCGATATTTAACGCGCGATTAAATTCATCTTCACTTGCCTGCTGCATCCGCTGCGCTTCCTCTGGCGACAGTGACCAGACAATTGAGCAAAGATGCGGATCGCTAAGCGGTAAAAAGGCCAGAATGCCTTCGCCATGGAAAACCTGCCGCGCCACCGCATCATGCGGTTCTTCCGTGCGAATGGTCGCTACCAGCGCGTGATGCTGATAATCCCAGAAAGTCAGCGGAATATCTGCTTTGTTGCGCAACCAGGAATTAGCACCGTCCGCGCCAATCACCAGACGCGCCGTTAACATGCTGCCATCTTTCAGCGTCAGGAAAGTTTCATTTTCTCCCCAGGCGACCTGCTGTAATTCTGCGGGGGCCAACAGAGTGATATCTGACGACTGCTGCGCTTTGTTCCACAGCGCGTAGTGAATCACTGAGTTTTCAACGATATGCCCAAGATGGCTATAGCCCATGCTTTGATCGTCAAACGAAATGTGACCAAAACTGTCTTTGTCCCACACTTCCATACCGTGATAACAACTGGCCCTACGAGAGAGAATGTCCTGCCAGACGCCAAGACGGGTGAGTAATTTTTCGCTGGCGGCATTGATAGCCGAAACGCGCAGTTGTGGTGGTGCATCCGCCGCCAGAGGTTCCGGTACGCGCTGCTCCAGTACGGCAACGCGTAAGCCGCTCCCCTGTAAGCCGCAGGCAACCGCCAGCCCCACCATGCCGCCACCAACAATGGCTACATCAACACTTTGCATTGTTTATTCCTTAAAACCGCCTTCAACGCGCCACCCAACCGAGGGTGCGCTGCGCCAGCACATCGCGTGCCGGGGTGAATAATTCCATCGTCATCAGTCCGATGTTGCGCCCGACAACCAGCGGTGCCCAACGGTTGGCAAAAAGATGTACCAGGCTGTCCGTGACGCCGATGGTTGCTTCGCGATCGCTCTGTCGACGCTGTTGATAGCGGCACAATATGCCGTAATCACCGATGTCTTCTCCGCGCTCATGCGCCTGAGTTAGGGTTTCCGCAAGGCTCATGACATCTCGCATACCGAGGTTAAACCCTTGCCCGGCAATCGGGTGCAGAGTTTGCGCCGCATTGCCCACCAGCACGGTACGATGGGTAATAGCTCTGGCGGCGCGGGTTAACGCCAACGGATAAGCACTGCGTTTACCGGCGTGGGTAATTTTTCCAAGTCGCCAGCCAAAGGCCGACTGGAGTTCACGGCAAAACTTCTCGTCGCTCCACGACAGCACCTCTTCGCGCCGTTCCAGTGGATGACACCAGACCAGCGAACAGCGTCCGTCAGACATCGGCAACATCGCCAGCGGGCCATGTTGCGTGAAGCGTTCAAAAGCGCGGCCTTCGTGCGCAACGGAAGTCGCAACGTTGGCAATCACGGCCAGTTGTTCGTAAGGCTCCTGCTGCCAATCAACGCCGCACGCGGTGGCTAACGCTGAATGGGTGCCATCAGCGGCTATCAGCACGCGGCCCGTCAGCATCTCGCCGCTCTCCAGCGTCACTTCAACGTGACTCTGAGTACGGGCAACGTTAGCTACGCGATCGGGGCAATGCAGCATTACGCCAGGTGCTTTTCGCAGCAATGCAAACAGCCGTTGCCCGACATTATGCAATTCGACAACCTGCCCCAGCGCCGCCAGTTGGTAATCTTCTGCGGCGAGGGTGACGAATCCAGCATGACCACGATCGCTGACATGCACGGTAGTGATGGCGGTTGCGCAATCAGCCAGAGATTGCCAGACGCCGATGCGCGCCAGTTGCTGACAGGTCCCCGCCGCTAGCGCAATAGCTCGTCCATCAAAGCCCGGATGAGCATGTGACTCTGGCGCGGTCGCTTCAATCAAATGTACCGGCAGCGCCCCGTGACTTAACCGGGAAATAGCCAGCGCCAGCGTCGCGCCCGCCATGCCGCCACCGACGATGATTACGCTCATTGCTTTCTCGCAGCTGCCATCAACGCTTCGATTTCTTCCGGCTTTTTCACCACGCTGGCGGTGAGGTTTTCGTTACCGGTTTCGGTAATCACAATGTCGTCTTCAATACGAATGCCGATACCGCGATATTGTTCTGGCACTTCTGCATCCGGCGCAATATACAGCCCTGGCTCTACGGTCAGTACCATGCCCGGTTCCAGAATGCGCGAGCGATCCTGACCATAAACGCCAACGTCATGGACATCTAGCCCTAACCAGTGGCTAAGGCCATGCATAAAGAAAGGACGATGGGCGTTCTGAGCGATCAGTTCATCAACATCACCTTTCAGAATGCCGAGTTTTACCAGGCCGCTAACCATGATGCGCACCACTTCACCGGTGACTTCCTGCATGGAAGTTCCCGGACGATACAGGCGCAAGCTGGTTTCGAGAGACTCCAGCACAATGTCGTAGATTTCACGCTGGGCCTGAGTGAATTTGCCGTTGACCGGGAAGGTGCGGGTAATATCGCCAGCGTAACCTTTGTATTCACAACCCGCGTCAATCAACACCAGGTCACCGTCACGCAGTTCACACTCGTTTTCGGTGTAGTGCAAAATGCAGCCGTTTTCACCGCTGCCGACAATGGTGTTATAGGAAGGATAGCGCGCGCCGTGGCGGTTAAATTCGTGGTGAATTTCGCCTTCCAGGTGGTACTCGAACATTCCCGGACGGCATTTTTCCATCGCCCGGGTATGCGCCAGGGCGGTGATTTCACCCGCGCGGCGAAGTACGGCAATCTCTTCTGGCGATTTGAACAGGCGCATTTCATGAACAATGGGACGCCAGTCGATCATCGTTGCCGGCGCGGTGAGATTTTGTCGCGAACCTTTACGCAGCTTTTCCAGCGCGCTGTTCACGATTTCATCAGCATAGGTATATTCGCCCTGGGCGTGGTAAACCACATCCAGACCATTAAGTAATTGATAAAGTTGCTGATTAATTTCGCTGAATGCCAGTGCGCGGTCAACGCCCAGTTTCTCTGGCGCGGCATCCTGACCTAAACGACGGCCAAACCAGATCTCCGCCGTCAGGTCGCGAACGCGGTTAAACAGAACGCTGTGGTTATGAGTGTCATCGCTTTTAATCAGCACCAGCACCGCTTCCGGTTCGTTAAAGCCGGTGAAGTACCAGAAGTCACTGTTCTGACGATAGGGGTATTCGCTGTCGGCGCTACGTGTTACTTCTGGTGCAGCAAAAATCAGCGCGGCGCTGCCGGGTTGCATTTGCTCCACCAGGGCCTGACGGCGACGCTGAAACTCTTGCCGGGATATCTCACTCATAACACTCTCCTTACGTTTTTTGTTTTTAGTGTAGAGTCGGTTTTTGTACTTCTGGCGCGGTCGGTTGCGGATGAGTAAAGGTGTCGTGGCATAACAGCGCGGCAACACGAACGTATTCGATGATCTCTTCAAGCGACATTTCAAGCTCTTCCTGATCTTCGTCTTCGTCGTAACCCAGTTGCGCAATGTTACGCAGATCGTCGATAGCTTCACCGGTTTCGCCGGTCACTTTATCCAGCTTCGGTTGCGTAACGCCAAGACCAAGCAGGAAGTGATTGACCCAACCTGCCAATGCATCAGCCCGATCGAAAACGCTGACATCATCGCCATCAGGCAGATAAAGCTGAAAAAGGAAGCCGTCATCCTGCAGGGCATCGCTGGTGGCAGAGTGCATTTTACGCAGTGCCTGTGCCAGCTCATGACCGAAAGCCATGCCTTCGTTCGTCAGGTCGTGAAGTAGCGGTAGCCATGAGCTGTCATCGTTACCGCCACATATCATCCCACTGATTAAACCATGCATCTCAGCAGGGGTCAGACCCGTCCCTTGTTGGTTCAGATACTGGTTCATTTCGTTGTAACCAGGCATTTCGTTCTGTATAGACATAAGCATTCGTCGTCAAAGGGAGGAATATTCATGATATGCTACCACTTTGGGCCCTGGTGGACCAGAAAAGGGCTTGTCTCTTCTCATCAGGGTAGCTATAGTGTCGCCCCTTCGCAGACCATGGGTCTAAAGACGAAGGCAGCGCAGTCAATCAGCAGGAAGGTGGCATGTCTGCACAACCCGTCGATATCCAAATTTTTGGCCGTTCACTGCGTGTGAACTGCCCGCCTGACCAAAGGGATGCGTTGAATCAGGCAGCGGACGATCTGAACCAACGGTTGCAAGATCTGAAAGAACGCACTAGAGTCACAAATACTGAACAGTTGGTCTTCATTGCCGCATTGAATATCAGCTATGAGTTAGCGCAAGAAAAAGCGAAGACTCGTGACTACGCGGCAAGTATGGAACAGCGTATTCGGATGCTGCAGCAGACCATAGAACAAGCGTTACTTGAACAAGGTCGCATCACCGAAAAAACTAACCAAAACTTTGAATGACACTTTTCGGTTTACTGTGGTAGAGTAACCGTGAAGACAAAATTTCTCTGAGATGTTCGCAAGCGGGCCAGTCCCCTGAGCCGATATTTCATACCACAAGAATGTGGCGCTCCGCGGTTGGTGAGCATGCTCGGTCCGTCCGAGAAGCCTTAAAACTGCGACGACACATTCACCTTGAACCAAGGGTTCAAGGGTTACAGCCTGCGGCGGCATCTCGGAGATTCCCTTCTTATCTGGCACCAGCCATGACGCAACTACCAGAACTCCCACTGACATTATCCCGACAAGAAATCCGCAAAATGATTCGGCAACGTCGTCGTGCGTTAACGCCGGAACAACAGCAGGAAATGGGTCAACAAGCCGCTACCCGGATGATGACTTATCCCCCGGTGGTGATGGCGCATACGGTCGCTGTATTCCTCTCTTTTGATGGTGAACTCGACACCCAGCCGCTAATAGAACAACTCTGGCGCGCCGGTAAGCGCGTATATCTTCCAGTTTTGCATCCCTTTAGTGCCGGTAATTTGCTGTTCCTGAATTACCATCCGCAAAGCGAACTGGTGATGAACAGGTTGAAGATCCATGAGCCAAAACTGGATGTGCGTGACGTGCTACCCCTTTCCCGATTAGACGTGCTGATCACACCGCTGGTCGCCTTTGATGAGTACGGTCAGCGCCTGGGAATGGGCGGTGGTTTTTATGATCGGACCTTACAAAACTGGCAGCACTATAAAACGCAACCGGTGGGTTATGCGCATGATTGTCAGTTGGTGGAAAAACTCCCCGTTGAAGAGTGGGATATCCCTCTTCCTGCGGTGGTTACACCGTCGAAAGTCTGGGAGTGGTAAGGGCGATACACCTGCATCGCCCTGATTGACATCGTTGATTCTTTAACCTAATTTAGTGAGTAAGGGTAAGGGAGGATTGCTCCTCCCCTGTGACTGACTGTTAATAAGCTGGGAAACTTATGAGTAACAGTACAATCAGTATGATGGCAAGTCGCATCATAACCCTTCTCCTTCAAGCCCTCGCTTCGGTGAGGGCTTTACCGTTACAGCCCCATGCTGCCCAGCTATCGTAAGCTCTCTTTAAATAACCACAACGCATTGATCTACCTTTAAATCTTTTCTTCGAGCGTGCTCGAAAAACCCCATGCAAAACAGAGATAATTTTTGGGAAAAAGGATCTATTACGGCAGTAAACGTGGGCGATGAAGTGGCTATCAAAAAGTTCGGTTCAGGGCGATGCACCCCGCATCGCCCTGATTGACATCGTTGATTCTTTGACCTAATTTAGTGAGTAAGGGTAAGGGAGGATGACTCCTCCCCTGAGACTGACTGTTAATAAGCTCCGAAACTTATCAGTAACAGTACAATCAGTATGATGACAAGTCGCATCATAACCCTTCTCCTTTAAGCCCTCGCTTCGGTGAGGGCTTTACCGTTACAGCCCCATGCTGTCCCGCCATCGTAAATCCCCATTAAATAAACACAACGCATTGATCTGACTTTGATTTATTTTCTGGAGCAGACTCGCAAAGTAGAATGCGCAACGCGGCAACGGTGTGGAGAAGGGATAAAAAAACGGGCAAGTCAGTGACCTGCCCGTTAATTTTCAGAGAAGGGGAATTAGTACAGCAGACGGGCGCGAATGGTACCCGGAATAGCTTTCATTGCCTGCAGCGCTTTTTCGGCAACGTCTTCGTCAGCTTCAATATCAATAACCACATAACCCATCTGGGCGGAAGTTTGTAGATATTGCGCGGCGATGTTGACGCCCTGCTCGGCGAAGATTTTGTTCAGCGCAGTTAGCACGCCCGGACGGTTTTCGTGGATGTGCATCAGACGACGCCCACCGTGCAGTGGCAGCGAGACTTCCGGGAAGTTCACCGCAGAGAGCGTTGAGCCATTGTCAGAATACTTGATCAATTTACCCGCAACTTCCAGGCCAATATTCTCCTGCGCTTCCTGAGTCGAACCGCCAATGTGTGGCGTCAGAAGGACGTTGTCGAATTCACACAGCGGAGAGGTAAATGGATCGCTATTGGTCGCCGGTTCCGTCGGGAATACGTCGATTGCCGCCCCCGCCAGATGTTTGCTCGCCAGCGCATCACACAGCGCCGGAATATCCACCACAGTACCGCGCGAAGCATTAATCAGCAGCGAGCCGGGCTTCATTAGTGAAATTTCTTTCGCGCCCATCATATTTTTGGTGGACGGATTCTCTGGTACATGCAGACTCACCACATCGCTCATATTCAGCAGGTCAGAAAGATGCTGTACCTGAGTGGCGTTGCCCAGCGGCAGTTTGTTTTCAATATCATAAAAGTAAACATACATTCCCAGCGATTCAGCCAGAATGCCCAATTGCGTACCAATATGACCGTAGCCGATGATACCCAGCTTTTTGCCGCGCGCTTCAAAAGAACCCGCCGCCAGTTTGTTCCACACGCCACGGTGCGCTTTAGCATTGGCTTCCGGCACGCCGCGCAATAGCAGCAGCAGTTCGCCAATCACCAGCTCCGCAACAGAGCGCGTATTTGAGAACGGTGCGTTAAATACCGGGATCCCGCGCTTTGCCGCCGCATCCAGATCAACCTGGTTTGTTCCTATACAGAAACAGCCAATAGCGACCAGCTTTTCTGCGGCGTTGATCACGTCTTCAGTCAGATGGGTACGGGATCGCAGGCCGATGAAGTGGGCATCGCGGATGGATTCTTTTAATTGTTCATCATCCAGCGCGCCTTTGTGAAATTCGATGTTGGTGTAACCAGCTGCACGAAGGCTTTCCAGCGCCTTTTGGTGCACGCCTTCTACCAGCAGAAACTTAATCTTGTCTTTCTCCAGCGATACCTTTGCCATTTACCCAATCCTGTCTTTGAAATGTTGTGTGCGGATTTGCATCCGCCTTTCAACATATCAAAAAATAATATTGCGGCAATATGAACGTTTGCGTCGCGATGTTGAGGAAATATCACGCAAAGGTATTTCTTGGTTGAATATGCTGGTTTAGAGGATTTATTTAGAGCAATCGACAATAGCCAGGTAAAAACGTGACACATGTCACCAAATTTAATGAAGAGAATTTTTTTAACGGGGGAGGTTCCCCCGTCAGATCATTTCACAATGGTTTTGACACCGTCAGGTGTGCCAATCAGCGCAACGTCCGCGCCACGGTTAGCAAACAAGCCAACAGTCACCACGCCAGGAATCGCATTTATGGCGTTTTCCATCGCTATCGGGTCAAGGATTTCCATGCCGTGGACGTCGAGGATCACGTTGCCGTTATCGGTCACTACGCCCTGACGGTATTCCGGACGACCGCCCAGTTTCACCAGCTGGCGCGCCACTGCACTACGTGCCATCGGGATAACTTCTACTGGCAGCGGGAATTTACCCAGAATATCAACCTGCTTGGAAGCGTCTGCAATACAGATAAATTTTTCTGCAACCGAAGCAATGATTTTTTCACGGGTCAGCGCCGCGCCGCCGCCTTTGATCATTTGCATGTGGCCGTTGATTTCATCTGCGCCATCAACGTAGATGCCAAGGCTGTCGACTTCGTTGAGATCAAAAACGTGAATGCCGAGGCTTTTCAGTTTTTCAGTGGAAGCATCTGAACTGGAAACGGCCCCTTCAATCTGGCCTTTCATTGTACCGAGCGCGTCAATAAAGTGTGCGGCGGTGGAACCTGTACCTACACCAACAATGGTGCCGGGCTGAACATACTGAAGTGCCGCCCATCCTACTGCTTTTTTCAATTCATCCTGCGTCATGATCGTTTCGCCTGTGGTATGAAATTTCACACGCATTATATACAAAAAAAGCGATTCAGACCCCGTTGGCAAGCCGCGTGGTTAACTCATCCATAAAATATCGCGCAATGGCAGGCATCCCCTTTCGCCCCGCAAATAAGGCATGCAACAATCTGGGTATGCCGCTCCACGGTGCAAACAGGCGCACCAGTTCACCGGTCGCAAGCCCCTGTTTACAGGCAAATTGAAGCAATAACGCCACCCCATTCAACACAACCAGGGCGCGAACTCGCTGAGCGAAATGCATTAGCGCAAATCCCTGATCTTTTAAGCTGCGCGTTTAACCACGAATACAAATGTTACCCGCCGACGGCTTCGGTATATGCAACCTGACACAAAATTGTGTCATAGTGCAGGAAAAAGCATTTACCAGGAGCAGACAACAGCAATGAAACGCCCGGACTACAGAACATTACAGGCACTGGATGCGGTGATACGTGAACGAGGATTTGAGCGCGCGGCACAAAAGCTGTGCATTACACAATCAGCCGTCTCACAGCGCATTAAGCAACTGGAAAATATGTTCGGGCAGCCGCTGTTGGTGCGTACCGTACCGCCGCGCCCGACGGAACAAGGGCAAAAACTGCTGGCACTGCTGCGCCAGGTGGAGTTGCTGGAAGAAGAGTGGCTGGGCGATGAACAAACCGGTTCGACTCCGCTGCTGCTTTCACTGGCGGTCAACGCCGACAGTCTGGCGACGTGGTTGCTTCCTGCACTGGCTCCTGTGTTGGCTGATTCGCCTATCCGCCTCAACTTGCAGGTAGAAGATGAAACCCGCACTCAGGAACGTCTGCGCCGCGGCGAAGTGGTCGGCGCGGTGAGTATTCAACATCAGGCGCTGCCGAGCTGTCTTGTCGATAAACTTGGTGCGCTCGACTATCTGTTCGTCAGCTCAAAACCCTTTGCCGAAAAATATTTCCCTAACGGCGTAACGCGTTCGGCATTACTGAAAGCGCCAGTGGTCGCGTTTGACCATCTTGACGATATGCACCAGGCCTTTTTGCAGCAAAACTTCGATCTGCCTCCAGGCAGCGTGCCCTGCCATATCGTTAATTCTTCAGAAGCGTTCGTACAACTTGCTCGCCAGGGCACCACCTGCTGTATGATCCCGCACCTGCAAATCGAGAAAGAACTGGCCAGCGGTGAACTGATTGACTTAACGCCGGGGCTATTTCAACGCCGGATGCTCTACTGGCACCGCTTTGCTCCTGAAAGCCGCATGATGCGTAAAGTCACTGATGCGTTGCTCGATTATGGTCACAAAGTCCTTCGTCAGGATTAATCCATCAAATAATGCCTGATAGCACATATCAGGCGTTATCCTCACTTCTTTTTGTATTCCTTGAATCACATCACAAAATAGACAAATCTCAGGCGGCAAAAAACGACGTCTGAATGCATTTTTTTTGCTGGCGACAAACCCACGTAAAAAGCTCACCGTAAGCGCAAATACCCTCATTTTGATTGCGTTTTACGGAGCAAATAATGTCTAACGAGCAGGAGTGGCAACAGCTTGCCAACAAGGAATTGAGCCGTCGGGAGAAAACTGTCGACTCGCTGGTTCAGCAAACCGCGGAAGGGATCGCCATCAAGCCGCTGTATACCGAAGCCGATCTCGATAATCTGGAGGTGACAGGTACCCTTCCTGGTTTGCCGCCCTACGTTCGTGGCCCGCGTGCCACTATGTATACCGCCCAACCGTGGACCATCCGTCAGTATGCTGGTTTTTCAACAGCAAAAGAGTCCAACGCTTTTTATCGCCGTAACCTGGCCGCCGGGCAAAAAGGTCTTTCCGTTGCGTTTGACCTTGCCACCCACCGTGGCTACGACTCCGATAACCCACGCGTGGCGGGTGACGTCGGCAAAGCGGGCGTCGCTATCGACACCGTGGAAGATATGAAAGTCCTGTTCGACCAGATCCCGCTGGATAAAATGTCGGTTTCGATGACCATGAATGGCGCAGTGCTACCAGTACTGGCGTTTTATATCGTCGCCGCGGAAGAGCAAGGTGTTACACCTGATAAACTGACCGGCACCATTCAGAACGATATCCTCAAAGAGTACCTCTGCCGCAACACCTATATTTACCCGCCAAAACCGTCAATGCGCATTATCGCCGACATCATCGCCTGGTGTTCCGGCAACATGCCGCGATTTAATACCATCAGTATCAGCGGTTACCACATGGGTGAAGCGGGTGCCAACTGCGTGCAGCAGGTAGCATTTACGCTCGCTGATGGGATTGAGTACATCAAAGCAGCAATCTCTGCCGGACTGAAAATTGATGACTTCGCTCCTCGCCTGTCGTTCTTCTTCGGCATCGGCATGGATCTGTTTATGAACGTCGCCATGTTGCGTGCGGCACGTTATTTATGGAGCGAAGCGGTCAGTGGATTTGGCGCACAGGACCCGAAATCACTGGCGCTGCGTACCCACTGCCAGACCTCAGGCTGGAGCCTGACTGAACAGGATCCGTATAACAACGTTATCCGCACCACCATTGAAGCACTGGCTGCGACGCTGGGCGGTACTCAGTCACTGCATACCAACGCCTTTGACGAAGCGCTTGGTTTGCCTACCGATTTCTCAGCACGCATTGCCCGCAACACCCAGATCATCATCCAGGAAGAATCAGAACTCTGCCGCACCGTCGATCCACTGGCCGGATCCTATTACATTGAGTCGCTGACCGATCAAATCGTCAAACAAGCCAGAGCCATTATCCAACAGATCGACGAAGCCGGTGGCATGGCGAAAGCGATCGAAGCAGGTCTGCCAAAACGAATGATCGAAGAGGCCTCAGCGCGCGAACAGTCGCTGATCGACCAGGGCAAGCGTGTCATCGTTGGTGTCAACAAGTACAAACTGGATCACGAAGACGAAACCGATGTACTTGAGATCGACAACGTGATGGTGCGTAACGAGCAAATTGCTTCGCTGGAACGCATTCGCGCCACCCGTGATGATGCCGCCGTAACCGCCGCGTTGAACGCCCTGACTCACGCCGCACAGCATAACGAAAACCTGCTGGCTGCCGCTGTTAATGCCGCTCGCGTTCGCGCCACCCTGGGTGAAATTTCCGATGCGCTGGAAGCCGCTTTCGACCGTTATCTGGTGCCAAGCCAGTGTGTTACCGGCGTGATTGCGCAAAGCTATCATCAATCTGAGAAATCAGCCTCCGAGTTCGATGCCATTGTTGCGCAAACGGAGCAGTTCCTTGCCGACAATGGTCGTCGCCCGCGCATTCTGATCGCCAAAATGGGCCAGGATGGACACGATCGCGGCGCGAAAGTGATCGCCAGCGCCTATTCCGATCTCGGTTTCGACGTAGATTTAAGCCCGATGTTCTCTACACCTGAAGAGATCGCCCGCCTGGCCGTAGAAAACGACGTTCACGTAGTGGGCGCATCCTCACTGGCTGCCGGTCATAAAACGCTGATCCCGGAACTGGTCGAAGCGCTGAAAAAATGGGGACGCGAAGATATCTGCGTGGTCGCGGGTGGCGTCATTCCGCCGCAGGATTACGCCTTCCTGCAAGAGCGCGGCGTGGCGGCGATTTATGGTCCAGGTACACCTATGCTCGACAGTGTGCGCGACGTACTGAATCTGATAAGCCAGCATCATGATTAATGAAGCCACGCTGGCAGAAAGTATTCGCCGCTTACGTCAGGGTGAGCGTGCCACACTCGCCCAGGCCATGACGCTGGTGGAAAGCCGTCACCCGCGTCATCAGGCACTAAGTACGCAGCTGCTTGATGCCATTATGCCGTACTGCGGTAACACCCTGCGACTGGGCGTTACCGGCACCCCCGGCGCGGGGAAAAGTACCTTTCTTGAGGCCTTTGGCATGTTGTTGATTCGAGAGGGATTAAAGGTCGCGGTTATTGCGGTCGATCCCAGCAGCCCGGTCACTGGCGGTAGCATTCTCGGGGATAAAACCCGCATGAATGACCTGGCGCGTGCCGAAGCGGCGTTTATTCGCCCGGTACCATCCTCCGGTCATCTGGGCGGTGCCAGTCAGCGAGCGCGGGAATTAATGCTGTTATGCGAAGCGGCGGGTTATGACGTAGTGATTGTCGAAACGGTTGGCGTCGGGCAGTCGGAAACGGAAGTCGCCCGCATGGTGGACTGTTTTATCTCGTTGCAAATTGCCGGTGGCGGCGATGATCTGCAGGGCATTAAAAAAGGGCTGATGGAAGTGGCTGATCTGCTCGTTATCAACAAAGACGATGGCGATAACCATACCAATGTCGCCATTGCCCGGCATATGTACGAGAGTGCCCTGCATATTCTGCGACGTAAATACGACGAATGGCAGCCACGGGTTCTGACTTGTAGCGCACTGGAAAAACGTGGAATCGATGAGATCTGGCACGCCATCATCGACTTCAAAACCGCGCTAACTGCCAGTGGTCGTTTACAACAAGTGCGGCAACAACAATCGGTGGAATGGCTGCGTAAGCAGACCGAAGAAGAAGTACTGAATCACCTGTTCGCGAATGAAGATTTCGATCGCTATTACCGCCAGACGCTTTTAGCGGTCAAAAACAATACGCTCTCACCGCGCACCGGCCTGCGGCAGCTCAGTGAATTTATCCAGACGCAATATTTTGATTAAAGGAATTTTTATGTCTTATCAGTATGTTAACGTTGTCACTATCAACAAAGTGGCGGTCATTGAGTTTAACTATGGCCGCAAACTTAATGCCTTAAGTAAAGTCTTTATTGATGATCTTATGCAGGCATTAAGCGATCTCAACCGGCCGGAAATTCGCTGTATCATTTTGCGCGCGCCGAGTGGATCCAAAGTCTTCTCCGCAGGCCACGATATTCACGAACTGCCGTCTGGCGGTCGCGATCCGCTCTCCTATGATGATCCATTGCGTCAAATCACCCGCATGATCCAAAAATTCCCGAAACCGATCATTTCGATGGTGGAAGGTAGTGTTTGGGGTGGCGCATTTGAAATGATCATGAGTTCCGATCTGATTATCGCCGCCAGTACCTCAACCTTCTCAATGACGCCTGTAAACCTCGGCGTCCCGTATAACCTGGTCGGCATTCACAACCTGACCCGCGACGCGGGCTTCCACATTGTCAAAGAACTGATTTTTACCGCTTCGCCAATCACCGCCCAGCGCGCGTTGGCTGTCGGCATCCTCAACCATGTTGTGGAAGTGGAAGAACTGGAAGATTTCACCTTACAAATGGCGCACCACATCTCTGAGAAAGCGCCGTTAGCCATTGCTGTTATCAAAGAAGAGCTGCGTGTACTGGGCGAAGCGCACACCATGAACTCCGATGAATTTGAACGTATTCAGGGGATGCGCCGCGCGGTTTATGACAGCGAAGATTACCAGGAAGGGATGAACGCTTTCCTCGAAAAACGTAAACCTAATTTCGTTGGTCATTAATCCCTGCGAACGAAGGAGTAAAAATGGAAACTCAGTGGACAAGGATGACCGCCGATGAAGCGGCAGAAATTATCCAGCATAACGACATGGTGGCATTTAGCGGCTTTACCCCAGCGGGTTCGCCGAAAGCCTTACCGACCGCGATTGCCCGCAGAGCTAACGAACAGCATGAGGCCAAAAAACCGTATCAAATTCGCCTGCTGACGGGGGCGTCAATCAGCGCCGCCGCTGACGATGTACTTTCTGACGCCGATGCTGTTTCCTGGCGTGCGCCATATCAAACATCGTCCGGTTTACGTAAAAAGATCAATCAGGGCGCGGTGAGTTTCGTTGACCTGCATTTGAGCGAAGTGGCGCAAATGGTCAATTACGGTTTCTTCGGCGACATTGATGTTGCCGTCATCGAAGCATCGGCACTGGCACCGGATGGTCGAGTCTGGTTAACCAGCGGGATCGGTAATGCGCCGACATGGCTGCTGCGGGCGAAGAAAGTGATCATTGAACTTAATCACTATCACGATCCGCGCGTTGCAGAACTGGCGGATATTGTGATTCCTGGCGCGCCACCGCGGCGCAATAGCGTGTCGATCTTCCATGCAATGGATCGCGTCGGTACCCGCTATGTGCAAATCGATCCGAAAAAGATTGTCGCCGTCGTGGAAACCAACTTGCCCGACGCCGGTAATATGCTGGATAAGCAAAATCCCATGTGCCAGCAGATTGCCGATAACGTGGTCACGTTCTTATTGCAGGAAATGGCGCATGGGCGTATTCCGCCGGAATTTCTGCCGCTGCAAAGTGGCGTGGGCAATATCAATAATGCGGTAATGGCGCGTCTGGGGGAAAACCCGGAAATTCCTCCGTTTATGATGTATTCGGAAGTGCTACAGGAATCGGTGGTGCATTTACTGGAAACCGGCAAAATCAGCGGGGCCAGCGCCTCCAGCCTGACAATCTCGGCCGATTCCCTGCGCAAGATTTACGACAATATGGATTACTTTGCCAGCCGCATTGTGTTGCGTCCGCAGGAGATTTCCAATAACCCGGAAATCATCCGTCGTCTGGGCGTCATCGCTCTGAACGTCGGCCTGGAGTTTGATATTTACGGGCATGCCAACTCAACGCACGTAGCCGGGGTCGATCTGATGAACGGCATCGGCGGCAGCGGTGATTTTGAACGCAACGCGTATCTGTCGATCTTTATGGCTCCGTCGATTGCTAAAGAAGGCAAGATCTCAACCGTCGTGCCAATGTGCAGCCATGTTGATCACAGCGAACACAGCGTCAAAGTGATCATCACCGAACAAGGGATCGCCGATCTGCGCGGTCTTTCCCCGCTTCAACGCGCCCGCACTATCATTGATAATTGTGCACATCCTATGTATCGGGATTATCTGCATCGCTATCTGGAAAATGCGCCTGGCGGACATATTCACCACGATCTTAGCCACGTCTTCGACTTACACCGTAATTTAATTGCAACCGGCTCGATGCTGGGTTAATGACTCGTCCCGTCACGATCTTCAGCAATATGCTGAAGCATCGTGGCGGTATAACGATGATTTCTGATTGAATAAAGATATTCCTGCATATACATCGGCCTGTGCGGCGCATCAAAATATTTCAGCGTTGCCGGATTCACCAGTCGCCAGGCAAAATGCGGGATCACCGTCAGAAAATGTCCGCGCTCCACGGCGCTGATTTTGGCCATAAAACTGTAGGGACGATAAATAATGGTTGGATTGATCCCACAAGGTCGCATATTCGCATCAATCATTGCTTCGAAGTTGGCCCGGTTCTGAAAGCGCATTTGTAGCCAGGGCAGCTCCTGAAGCAGCTCTTGCTCTTGACGCTCTTCATAACGGCGAGAAACGAGAAAGCCTAATCGCAGCGGTGGTAGTTCACTGATAGTCAGGTTTTCCAGTTCCTGAACTCGTGCAGATACATGCTGTGGGGAGATAATAAAATCTAACTGGCGGTCAAAAAGATTATCGATAACGCCGTTTTCGCTGAACTCAACTGGCTGGGCGGTCACGCCTTCATACTTATCTCCGAGACTAATCAACTGATCGAAAATAATTGTCGGATAAGTATTATCTATGCCAATCACAATTTCTCGTGAACGACGTCCTGAGTTATGGATTTCATTATCAATCGCAGAAAGCCGTTGATAAACCGGGAACAGTTTTTGATACAGTTCCTGTCCGGCTTTATTGAGGCTGATATTATTATCTTTGCGGGTAAATAGCGTATAGCCAATTTGTTCTTCCAGCGCGGCAATGCTTTTACCAAATGGCGAAGCCGTCATATGGATTTTTTCTGCCGCCCGGGCAATATTATTGGTTTGCGCTAATAAAATGAAATTGCGCATCTTTTTCGAAATAAAAATGTCCATCCCCCTCCCCCGCATCCTTGTCCGCTTAACCGTTTCAGTCAGCCTATCCTTGATGAAACCGCGAGCAAAGATAGGTGATTACGTCATGGTTTTACAGAAAATTACAGAAAAAGGAGGCAATATCGGGTAAAGGCATTAGCCCGACGAATACGTCGGGCTACAAGTATTATTGTGCTGCAGGTGTTTTAGCGGGTTGTTGATCCACAGGTTCTAACTGGAAGACCACATCGACCTGATCATCAAACTGAATAGCGGCCTGCTCGTAAGTTTCCTGGGCGGACACCGGCGCGGCATCGGCTTTCATCATCCGCACCATTGGGCTGGGCTGATAGTTGGAAACATGGTAGCGCACGCTATATACCGGCCCCAGTTTACGATGAAAGCCGTTCGCCAGTTCCTGCGCCTGATGAATCGCGTTATCAATCGCTGCCTTACGCGCTTTGTCTTTATAGGCATCCGGCTGCGCCACGCCCAGCGACACAGAACGAATTTCGTTAAGACCCGCCTTCAGCGCGCCATCCAGCAAGGAATTCAGTTTGTCTAACTGACGGAGCGTGACTTCCACCGTTCTCACAGCGCGGTAGCCTTTCAGGATACTTTTACCATCCTGATAATCATAATCTGGCTGGGTGCGTAAGTTCGCTGAGCTGATATCTTTTTTCGCGATCTGATTGAGTTCAAGGAAGGAAATGTATTGTGCGACGCGCTCATCTGCCTGTTTCTTGGCAGTAGCGGCATCCTTCGCGGCCACGTTAACTTCAATCGCAAGAGTGGCAATGTCTGGCACCGCATCCACGCTTGCCGTACCGGAGGTGACAATATGCGGTCCATCCGGCAATTCGTTAGCCTGCGCTGCCATCCCGCTAATACCCATTAATGCCGCCAGGGCGATAACTTTGAACTTCACGTTAGTCTCTCCGTGTTAATTGACTTGCCCAAAATTCAGGACCTCTGGAGGCAAGCTTAGCGCCTCTGTTTTATTTTTCCATCAGATAGCGCCTAACTGAACAAGGCTTGTGCATGAGCAATACCGTCTCTCGCCAGCTGCAAGGCTATAAACCACATGACACATCCCACTACCAGATTGATAATGCGCTGTGATTTTGCCGTGCGCAGGCGCGGTGCCAGCCAGGCTGCGAGAATAGCCAGACCAAAGAACCACAGGAAAGAGGCGCTAATTGTCCCGAGCGCAAACCAACGTTTTGGTTCGACGTCAAGCTGCCCGCCAAGGCTGCCCAGTACAACAAAAGTATCCAGGTAAACATGCGGATTCAGCCAGGTCACTGCCAACATGGTGGCGATAATTTTCCATCTGCCTTGCTTCAGGACTTCGGCACTGGCTAACTCAATATTACTGCTCATTGCGGTTTTAAAAGCGCCAAAACCATACCACAGCAAGAAGGCTACGCCGCCCCAGGTGACCAGCGCCAGCAACCACGGCGACTGCATCAATAACGCGCTGCCACCAAAAATCCCGGCGCAAATCAGGACCAAATCGCTGATAGCACAAAGTAAGGCAATCATAATGTGGTACTGACGACGAATGCCCTGATTCATCACAAAAGCATTTTGTGGACCGAGCGGTAGGATCATAGCTGCGCCAAGCGCAAGACCTTGAAAGTAATAAGAAAACACGTTGGATATTCCGAATTAAGTATCTGATGCAGAGACTATATCGCGGGATTGTTATTAGCGGAAATTGATAATATTAATTGGCAATCAGAAAAACTAATAAGAGAGAGGCCAGAGAGTATTATCTGGCCTCAGCGTTGATTACGCAGCTTTGTCTTCTTTCACCCGCTTAAAGTTCACATCCATTTGCGGGTACGGGAAGCTGATACCGGCGGCATCAAATTCACGTTTAATACGCTCCAGCACATCCCAGTACACGTTTTGCAGATCGCCGCTGTTGCTCCAGACGCGGACCACGAAATTAATCGACGATGCACCAAGTTCGTTCAGGCGCACAGTCATTTCGCGATCTTTCAAAATGCGATCTTCAGACTGGATAATATTGGTCAGGATCTGCTTAACCTGATCGATATCGGAATCATACGCCACGCCAATAATAAATTCGTTACGGCGAACTGGCTCGCGGGAGAAGTTAATAATATTTCCGGCAATAATTTTACCGTTCGGAATAACGATAATTTTACCGTCTGCAGTACGCATGGTGGTGGAGAAAATCTGCACACTCAGCACAGTACCGGCTACGCCGCCGAGGTCAACATATTCTCCGGCACGGAACGGGCGGAACATGACAAGTAACACGCCAGCGGCCAGGTTAGACAGTGACCCCTGCAAAGCCAGACCAACAGCTAAGCCTGCGGCACCGAGTACAGCAATGACGGACGCGGTTTGTACACCCACGCGTCCCAGTGCAGCGATTAGAGTAAAGGCGATAATACCGTAACGGACTAATGCAGAAAGAAAATCAGCAACAGTGGCATCGATTTTACGGGAGATCATCAGGCGATTCACCGCGTTGGAAATCATCCGCGCGATAATCAAACCAACGATGATGATCGCGAGTGCCGCCACGATGTTTACTGCATAACTTAGCAGCAGCGCCTGGTTAGCTACCAGCCAGCTTCCCGCGCCGTTTATGCTATCGACAACATTCAAATCTTCCATTCAATATTCCTTTTCAACTGACTCAAAATGGAGAAATACACTCCGCCGCCTTATGACGGGCAGTCTGACAAGGGTAAACAATAAAGCATAATTTTGCCAAATAGATCACAGATTTCTCATCTGAATCACCTTGCTTTTGGCGAAAAAATCCCCGCAGAGCGGGGCTCAGACAGATATCAATGTGCGCTTTGTCATGCCGGATGCGGCGTGAACGCCTTATCCGGCCTACAAAAACCTGCAAATTCAATATATTGCAGGATACGTGTAGGCCTGATAAGCGTAGCGCATCAGGCAATTTTGCTTTTGGCGAAAAAAAGACCCGCAGAGCGGGCCTTGAGATAAGCAGAAAGGAATATCTTACAGAACGTCGATCGCGTTCAGTTCCTGGAATGCTTTTTCCAGACGAGCAATCATCGAAGTCTGACCGGCACGCAGCCATACGCGCGGATCGTAGTATTTCTTGTTCGGCTGATCTTCGCCTTTCGGGTTACCCAGCTGACCCTGCAGATAAGCTTCGTTCGCTTTGTAGTAGTTCAGAACGCCTTCCCAGGTTGCCCATTGGGTATCGGTATCGATGTTCATTTTTACTACGCCGTAGCTTACGGAGTCTTTGATTTCCTGAGCAGTAGAACCGGAACCACCGTGGAATACGAAGTTCAGGCTGTTGTGCGGCAGGTTGTGTTTCTTGGAAACATATTCCTGAGAATCACGCAGGATGGTCGGAGTCAGAACCACGTTACCCGGCTTGTAAACACCGTGTACGTTACCGAAGGACGCTGCGATGGTGAAACGCGGGCTGATTTTGCTCAGTTCGGTGTATGCGTAATCAACGTCTTCCGGCTGGGTGTACAGTGCAGAAGCGTCCATGTGGCTGTTGTCCACGCCGTCTTCTTCACCACCGGTGCAACCCAGTTCGATTTCCAGAGTCATGCCGATTTTGGACATACGCTCCAGGTATTTAGAGCAGATTTCGATGTTCTCTTGCAGAGATTCTTCAGACAGGTCGATCATGTGAGAAGAGAACAGCGGCTTGCCGGTAGCTGCGAAGTGTTTTTCACCCGCGTCCAGCAGACCGTCGATCCACGGCAGCAGTTTCTTCGCGCAGTGGTCAGTGTGCAGGATAACCGGAACACCATAATGTTCAGCCATCTGGTGAACGTGATGCGCACCAGAGATCGCGCCCAGGATAGCAGCACCCTGCGGAACGTCAGATTTCACGCCTTTACCAGCGATAAAGGAAGCACCACCGTTGGAGAACTGAACGATAACCGGCGCTTTAACTTTAGCAGCAGTTTCCAGTACGGCGTTGATGGAGTCAGTACCGACGCAGTTTACTGCTGGCAGTGCGAAGTTGTTTTCTTTTGCTACCTGGAAAACTTTCTGTACGTCATCACCAGTGATTACGCCAGGTTTTACGAAATCAAAAATCTTAGACATGTCTCTTGTCCTGTATCGTCGGGCCTTATACTCATCATACTTCAAGTTGCATGTGCTGCGTCTGCGTTCGCTCACCCCAGTCACTTACTTATGTAAGCTCCTGGGGATTCACTCTCTTGTCGCCTTCCTGCAACTCGAATTATTTAGAGTATGAAAAAATGCGTGCTCTAAAAGCGCGCTGAAACAAGGGCAGGTTTCCCTGCCCTGTGATTTTTTACTTCTTAGCGCGCTCTTCGAGCATCGCTACTGCAGGCAGTACTTTACCTTCCACGAATTCGAGGAATGCGCCGCCGCCAGTGGAGATGTAGGAGATTTTGTCAGCAATGCCGAACAGGTCAATTGCTGCCAGAGTGTCGCCGCCGCCAGCGATGGAGAACGCTTCGCTGTCTGCGATAGCGTTAGCCACGATTTCAGTACCTTTGCGGAAGTTCGGGAATTCGAACACGCCAACCGGACCGTTCCACAGAATGGTTTTCGCATTCTTCAGGATTTCAGCCAGTTCCTGAGCGGAAGCATCACCGATATCCAGGATCTGCTCGTCAGCTTTCACATCGTTAACAGATTTCAGGGTAGCCGGTGCAGTTTCAGAGAACTCGGTTGCTACGCGAACATCAGACGGAACCGGGATGTTGCAGGTGGTCAGCAGACGTTTAGCTTCGTCAACCAGGTCAGCTTCGTACAGGGATTTACCCACATCGTGGCCTTGTGCCGCGATAAAGGTGTTAGCGATACCACCACCAACAATCAGCTGGTCAGCGATTTTAGACAGGGAGTCCAGAACGGTCAGTTTGGTAGATACTTTAGAACCACCAACGATAGCCACCATCGGGCGAGCAGGTTCTTTCAGTGCTTTACCCAGCGCGTCCAGTTCAGCTGCCAGCAGCGGGCCTGCGCACGCAACGTCAGCGAATTTACCGATACCGTGAGTAGAAGCCTGCGCGCGGTGAGCAGTACCGAATGCGTCCATTACGAACACGTCACACAGTGCAGCGTATTTTTTGGACAGGGTTTCGTCGTCTTTCTTCTCGCCTTTGTTGAAGCGAACGTTTTCCAGAACAACCAGTTCACCTTCAGCAACGTCAACGCCGTCGAGGTAATCTTTAACCAGACGAACCGGGTTAGACAGTTTGTCTTTCAGGTAGTTAACAACCGGCAGCAGAGAGAATTCTTCGTTGTACTCGCCTTCGGTAGGACGACCCAGGTGGGAAGTTACCATCACTTTTGCGCCTTGTTTCAGGGCCAGTTCGATGGTCGGCAGAGAAGCACGGATACGCGCGTCGCTGGTTACTTTCCCGTCTTTTACTGGTACGTTCAGATCCGCACGGATAAATACACGTTTCCCAGCAAGATCCAGATCGGTCATCTTAATTACAGACATGGTGAATCCTCTCGTTGATTCTAAAAGTTTTGCAGACGCTGCTTGCGTCTTACCTGAAAGCAACAGTAGCCATAGCTAACGTCGTGTCGAGCATTCGGTTAGCAAAGCCCCATTCGTTATCGCACCAGACCAACGTTTTGATCAGGTGTGCGCCACTGACCCGGGTTTGGGTGCCATCGACAATGGCACTGTGCGGATCGTGGTTAAAATCTACAGAGACCAACGGCAATTCCGTATAGTCAACTATACCATGAAATGCACCTTGTGCTGCTTTTTGCAGCAACAGGTTGACTTCATTGGCTTTTACAGGTTTCTTCACCGTCACGCTTAAATCGATTGCCGTCACATTTATGGTTGGCACACGTACCGCAATCGCTTCAAAGCGATCGTTAAATTGCGGAAAAAATCGTGTGATACCGGCGGCCAGTTTAGTATCGACCGGAATGATCGACTGGCTGGCTGCCCGGGTGCGACGCAGGTCAGGATGGTATGCATCAATAACCTGTTGATCGTGCATGGCGGAGTGAATTGTGGTCACAGTGCCGGACTCAATACCGTACGCATCATCTAACAATTTGATGACGGGAATTATGCAATTCGTGGTACAGGAAGCGTTAGAAACGATGCGGTGTTCCGCACGAAGTTGATCCTGATTGACGCCGTAAACAACGGTCGCGTCGAGATCGTTACTGCCAGGATGTGAAAAGAGCACTTTTTTGGCCCCGGCGGCAATATGCGCTTCGCCATGCTCGCGGGAGCCATATACGCCGGTGCAGTCGAGGACTACATCAACGCCAAGTTCACGCCAGGGGAGCGATTGCAGTGAACGTTCATGCAATACGCGGATGGCGTCATCACCAACAAAAAGTTGATCGCGTTCCTGTCGTACTTCCCATGCAAAACGGCCATGGCTGGTGTCATATTTCAACAAATGCGCCATGCCCGCAGCATCCGCCAGTTCGTTGATTGCCACCACGGTAATTTCCGCCCGGCGTCCGGATTCATACAAAGCACGAACCACATTACGCCCGATGCGACCGAAGCCATTTATCGCTACGCGTACGGTCATAGATCTCCTGCAAGGTTTTCCCTGAGCAAATTTGCCAGACAGAGTAATCCAGCAAATCGTCCGGGGAAACCTTACCTGTCGCAAACTGCGACTGATTGGTTAATTGTCGAACATTTAATCGACTGAAACGCTTCAGCTAGGATAAGCGAAACGTGGAATAAAAGGAATGATTGTCCAGTCAAAGAAAGCAATTATCTGACTTACGTCACGTTTTCAGCCCCGCCCCTGTGGAATTTATTCCACTTTGCAGAATCACGAATAAGCGTAGCAAAATCTTTTCGTTGTGCCGTCACAAACCCTGACTTATATCAGAATATGACTGATGCAGCGTCGATATTATCCGCAATACGTCCGAGTTTCGGAGTACTCCAATGATGACATTGCCCTACCCATATTCTTCCTCCGCACGCTTTTACGCACTGCGCCTCCTCCCCGGGCAGGAAGTTTTTTCCCAGCTACACGCTTTTGCACAGCAGCATCAACTTCATGCCGCCTGGATTGCAGGCTGTACCGGTAGCCTGACTGACGTCGCCTTGCGCTATGCCGGGCAAGAAGGCACCACGCTCCTGAACGGTACATTCGAAGTGATCTCACTAAACGGCACGCTGGAACAGAGTGGTGAGCATCTTCATCTCTGCGTTTCCGATCCACACGGCACGATGCTTGGCGGTCATATGATGCCCGGCTGTACCGTGCGGACCACGCTTGAACTGGTGATCGGTAGCCTTGAGGAACTGGCGTTTAGCCGCCAACCTTGCGCGCTTTCTGGTTACGACGAGTTGCATATTTCCCCCGTTAAATAACTACTTTCAAAGAGGTTTTCTTATGGCGCGTAGCCACTTTTCCAGTCAGGCACTGGTGTTGATCGTTATATCTATCGCCATCAATATGATCGGCGGGCAACTGGCCAGCATGGTCAAATTACCTATATTTCTCGACTCCATCGGCACACTTATTAGCGCGGTACTGCTTGGTCCGGTGATCGGAATGCTGACCGGCTTACTGACCAATTTACTCTGGGGATTGCTGACCAACCCGATCGCCGCCGCATTTGCACCCGTCGCGATGGTCATCGGCCTGGTCGCCGGTTGCCTGGCGCGAGCGGGTTGGTTTCGCACCCTGCCAAAAGTCGTTGTCAGCGGCGTGATTATTACGCTTGCGGTAACGGTCGTCGCTGTACCGCTGCGTACTGCGCTGTTCGGCGGTGTCACCGGTAGCGGAGCCGATTTGTTCGTTGCCTGGATGCACTCGATGGGGCAAAACCTGGTGGAGTCGGTGGCGATTACGGTGATAGGCGCGAACCTGGTCGATAAAATTCTTACAGCGGTGATTGTCTGGCTTTTACTGCGCCAGCTGCCGATTCGCACCACGCGCCATTTTCCGGCAATGGCTGCCGTGCGCTAAATGCATCCATTTACCTCATTAACACTGTGGGCATTGGCGGCCTGCACCACGCTTATCCTGCCCGCGCAGACCATTTTGCCAATCTATAGCGCGGCGACCTTTTTCTGCCTTATTGCGCTAAAGGCCACGCGGCGGCGGGCAAAATATGTCGTCTGGCTGATGTTCTCGCTGGGAGCCGGGCTGTGGCTGGTACACGGTGGCTGGCTACCAGAATGGCTAAGCGGCACGCCACGCTCGCCAGAACGGTGGTCGCATGCTATTACGCTCTGGTTGCGGATTCTGGCGATTGTTTCAACCTCACAGTTGTGGATGCAGTACGTCCCCGTGCAATGTTTTATTCGCGCTCTGTTTGCTTCTCGCCTGCCGCCAGGCGTCGCTTATCTGTTTGCCGGGCCGTTATTGGTCGTTGAGCAGTTAAAACGGCAATTAGCGATTATTCATGAAGCGCAGCGTGCCCGCGGCGTGCCGCTGGATGAGGGCTGGTATCAGCGTTTACGTGCGATGCCCGCGTTAATTATTCCGCTAACACACAATGCGCTTAACGATCTGGCTGTCCGTGGTGCGGCGCTGGATATGCGGGCATTTCGGATCCACAACCGACGAACAACGTTGTGGGCACCAGCCGATAGCACCCTACAACGCGTAGCGCGTTACACCATGATCTTGCTGATGCTGACAGAATTCGGAGCGTGGATATGGTTACGTTAGAACAGTTCCGTTATTGCCCGACACACTCAACGCATCCTCCGTTCTGTTATGACTTTCACTATGTCAAACCGGGGATGGTCGCCATCTTTGGTGACAACGGCAGTGGCAAAAGTACGCTGGCACAGCTGATGGCGGGCTGGTATCCGGACTTTCTGCCAGGAGAGATAACAGGCACGGGGACGCTCCTCGGTACGCCCATTGGGCATCTCCCGCTTAATGAACAATCCGCCACCATCCAGCTCGTCCAGCAATCGCCCTATTTGCAGCTCTCCGGCTGTACCTTTAGCGTGGAAGAAGAAGTTGCCTTTGGGCCAGAAAATCTGTGTCTTGCTGAAGCAGAGATTATGGCGCGGATTGATGCCGCCCTGACTCTGACCGAGTGCCAGCCGTTGCGCCATCGTCACCCGGCAACACTCTCCGGTGGAGAGACACAGCGCGTGGTCATCGCCTGCGCCATCGCGATGCAGCCAAAGCTCTTAATTCTTGATGAAGCCTTTAGCCGCCTGACTCCGCAGGCCAGCGAAATGCTGTTGCAGCGCTTACAACACTGGGCGTTTGAACGTGGTTCGCTGATTATTCTTTTTGAACGTCATCGCACACCTTTCCTGAACTACTGCCAGCAAGCGTGGCAATTGCAAAACGGAGCGCTCCAGCCACTATGTTAACGTTAAATAAGATATCTTATCGCTGGCCTGGCGCGGCAACGGATTGTCTTTGCGACATTTCTCTGCAACTCAAACAAGGTGAATGGTTGGCGCTGACCGGCGACAATGGCGCAGGGAAATCGACGCTGTTACGAGTAATGGCAGGTCTTCTTACGCCCACAGCCGGTACGGTTATGCTGCAACAACAGGCGATGAAAAACCTGAAAAACCGCCAGCGCGCGGCAAAGATTGGCGTACTGTTTCAGGAAGCGGAAAACCAACTTTTTCACAGCACCGTCGCTGACGAGATCGCATTTGGTTTGAAACTGCAAAAATGCCCGGCGGATGAAATCACTCAACGTACCCATGCTGCCCTGCAATGTTGTCAGTTAGCAGACACTGCCAACGCGCACCCGTTGGATCTGCATAGTGCGCAGCGACGGATGGTCGCCGTCGCCTGCCTGGAAGCACTCTCTCCGCCACTATTGCTGCTGGACGAGCCGAGTCGGGATTTTGACGAAAATTGGTTGAGCGTGTTTGAAAGCTGGCTGGAGAAGTGCCGCCAGCGAGGCACGAGCGTCGTAGCAATCAGTCATGACGCCGCATTTACCCGGCGTCATTTCTCTCGTGTGGTGCGACTGGAAGATGGTCTAATCAGGAACGTTAATCCACCAGACGATATTCACCCGTAGCGGTCATCATTAAGGTCAAATTTGCAGGCAGACTCTCTTCCAGCACCCGGCGAACATTCGGCCCGTCGGTACGGTCATAAAAAGCTTCTGCGTCTGCCAGCGATACCCCTCCCGCCAGCTTGCGCCCTACCAGTCGTTCCCGCAACGCAGTAGCTGGCGCGTTGATAAAGATCGAGAAATCACAAAATTGCGCAAGCTGGCACCACTTCTCGTCGTCCAGCAACAACCAGTTTCCTTCGACGATGACGAGTGGTGCGGTAACGTGCAACGCATCTTCAACAGGATCATGCTTTTGTCGATCGTACTGCGGCCACGTACAATCTCCTTCCACGACCTGGCGCAGATTTTCCGCCAGTTTCACAACGTCAAATGTCTCTGGTGCGCCTTTGAAGGGGCGCAATTGATGCGCGTCCAGCCAGCTATTGTAATGGTGAAAACCATCCATCGGGAGCGTCTGAATAGCGGGCAGTTCCGGGTCTTGTTGCGCGAGATATTCCCAGAAGGTAGTTAAGGTAGATTTACCCGTCCCCGGCGGAGCGCAAAGAAAAACCACCGTACGTCGCTGCGAACTTACCGCCTGTAAGGCCGCCAGCATACGCAGTAGCGGTTTATGAACATTCTCAATTTCATCATCAGAGTACTGAGCCTGTACCTTTAGTCCATTCACCGTCAGTTCGATATTCACGGCGTTAATTCCTTTAAAGTTGTCGTTACTGCCAGCGTCAGCGCCGTTTTGACCATTCCGCTAAAACGCGCCTCTGACCAGACGGCGAAATCGGCGAACTTCATCGCTTTCAACGCGTCATAGAGCGTCGCATTGCAGGTTATGCTATTGACGTTGCTGATAAAATCCCAGGTCATGTCATCGGCAAATCCGGGCGTTTCATCCTGTTCGTTCAGGTAATGCCAGAACTGGGAAAAATGCGTGATATCGGCGTACAGCCATTTATCCATTTTCCCCAGCGCATAAATCAAACGCAGTGCAACATCAATATCGTCAAGCGGGCCGCTTTGGGCGAGTAACGGCTTCACTGCATATTCGACGATCTCTTCATCGTTATCGACAAACAGCGACGGCAGAAACTGGCGTATCCCCTGGAGCAAAATAGAATGCGCAGTTTTCATAAATGAAAATAAATTGTCCTGTGCATCCAGTTGCTCAAGCACATCATCTTCTGTCAGCGTCGCCATTGGTCTTCCGATAGATCACCATCAATGCAGGGAGTCTATTATATTACACGTTTGGTCCGCGCCGCCGATCAGTAATGTCTGCGTCCGCACCCCATTCGCCGTCTGTTGGATACCGTTCACCAACTCGCCGCCCGTCACGCCCGTAGCGCTAAAGAGGATATCGTTCCCCCTCACCAGTTCATCGAGCGAGTACACACGGTTAACGTCAACGCCCATTGCCTTACAACGCTTGCGCTCCTGCTCTGCAATCTGCCGATTTTCCGTGTAATCCCCTTTAGCCTGACAAAAGTCAATCAGCTCGGCCTGCATATCCCCACCTAATGCTTTAACGGCACAGGCAGAAATCACGCCTTCTGGCGCACCGCCGATGGTGTACATCACGTCGTAAGGATTATCCTGCCAGCAGGTCAGCACGCTGGCGGCGACATCGCCATCCGGCAGAGCGAAAACCTTCACGCCCAGCTGTGTTGCTTCTTCAATCGCGGCACTCAGGCGCGGTTTATCCAGCGTAACCATGCGCAGCTTGTCCAGCGGTTTGCCTAACGCCCGCGCCACGTTGCGCAAGTTGTCCGCCAGAGGCAAAGACAGATCAATCGCCCCGGCAGCCAGTCGATTAACAACCAGCTTTTTCATATACATATCGGGCGCATGTAACAGGCTATCTCGAGGGGCGAAAGCCATGACCGCCAGCACATTGCTCTGCCCCATCGCTACCATCCGCGTGCCTTCAATCGGGTCAACCGCGATATCGACTTCTGGCCCATCGCCTTTGCCCACCTCTTCGCCAATCCACAGCATCGGCGCATGGTCAATTTCTCCTTCGCCGATAACCACTCGTCCACGAAAAGCGACGTCGTTTAATGCCTGGCGCATCGCGGTGACCGCCAGGCCATCAATTTTATTTTTGTCGCCACATCCGGTTTGCGGCCAGGCAGCCAACGCTGCCTGTTCCGTAACGCGAAATAATGGCCACGCCAGGGACATCATTGCGCGGCCTCCCCAATATCAACGCCAAATTGCGCCAGCAGATATTTCTCGGCCTGCTCATTCCAGATGCCGTGCGTTTCCTCAACCAGCCGCGCCAGCTCTTTAAACAGCGGATCGGTTTTGCCTTTTTCGGCAAAATCGGCAATGGCAGTGAGCGGCATGGTCACGCCGTTATAAATGAGTTTTTTACCGCCAGGGATATCCGGCAGATTGAGCACGGTATCTGGCACCGCATCCAGCCCACCGATATGCGTGACCATAAAGGACGGCTGCAACTGCCCCGTGGCGCTTAACGCAATCGCCTCTTTCATGTCGTCCGTTGAACCGCCGGATGTACCGACGACGTGCGTGCTGTTGTAATGGACGTTGTAGAAATTAAACGGCACTTTGAAGTTTTTATCCGTCGGCCCGGCAAAGAAGTTCAGACAGCCATCTTCCGCCAGTAATTCGTCAGCCATCTCAACGACAGCAGGCACCGCCGCATAAACAAAAATGTCATCGAACCCGACATCTCCTGTCAGCGCCCGCAGCGTCTGGACCGGATCGCTCATCCCTTTGGTATTCACATACACCAGCTCAATGCCTTTACTGGCCGCCAGATCCACCGGCAGCAGCTTCTGCACCTGCGCCAGGCGTTTGTCGTCGATATCGACCACCACCACCCGTGACGGTTGTATGCCACCGTTAATGGCGTAATCGATAGCGCCAATGCCCATCGGACCCGCACACGCCAGCAGTGCAATATTGCCGCCAGGTTTGACGCCCATGCGATGCTCATAAACATATTGCGTGGTGTGATAATTGGCATGATAAGCACCAATAATGCAGCACATAGGCTCTGCCAGCGACGCCGCAGCAAAATAAGAGCCGTGATACGGTAATACGCAGCCCAAATTAATGGCGATTTCGGGAATAATCATATAGGTGGCGTTACCGCCAAAATATTCGTAGCTGTAGCCTGCTGAATATCCGCTTGGTAACCCCATCGCCGGTTGCAATACAAAACGCTGGCCTTTTTTATATTTGCCAGTGAGATTTTTACCCACTTCGACAATAACCCCGGCACATTCATGCCCGGTAATGACCGGATGATTTTCTAAATCGTCGGGTACGCGTTTATGTTCACTACCGAGTAACGCCGCTTTCCAGGTCGATAAACAGACGCTGTCAGAAATTACACTCTCTAACAGTTCATTATCGGTAATTTCTGGCAGTTCAAATTCGCGCAGACGGACATCCCGCTTGCCATAAATAGCAGCAACTTTGGTTTTCATTTTTACCTCTGTAATCAGTGTTTATGTTCGGCGGTTAATTGATTAAATAAAGTGTCGAGTTTTGGATCGCCAATATAGTTATTAATCAATATCAGCGGTTTATCCGTAACACGTTTCACGCGCCCTTCCAGACTGGCATGAGTAACGACGATATCGGCATCCGCAGGCACGTTTTCTATCGCGTAATGTTTTACTTCTATTGCCAGCCCCGCTTTTTCCAGGCGTTTACGGAAGGTGGTCGCGCCCATCGCACTGGAGCCCATCCCCGCATCGCAAACAAAGGCGATACGCTTAACCCTGCTTAACGAGAATGCACCCTCTTGTTTCATCGCCTTAACCGCATTGGCTGACTGAGCAAACTCATCTTCGCTCTCCGTTTCCACCGTTTTTTCCATCTTCAGTATCAGCGAAGTAATAGCAAAGGACACCAGGGTACCTACCGTAACACCGGCAATTGTCGCCAGGAACGAGCCTTTCGGCGTCAGTGCCAGGTAAGCAAAGATAGACCCCGGACTTGGGCCAGCCACCAGACCACCGTCCAGTAAGTTAAACATCCAGGTACCAGACATACCGCCCGCAATCATGGCAATAATAGTCAGCGGCTTCATCAGCACATATGGGAAATACAGTTCGTGGATCCCACCGAGGAAGTGAATAATCATCGCCCCGGGCGCAGAACGTTTACTCATCCCTTTACCAAACAAGGTAAACGCCAGCAGCAGCCCCAGGCCCGGACCTGGGTTAGAGGCCACCATAAAGAAGATGGATTTACCGTTAACCGAAGCCTGTTGCATTCCCAGCGGATAATAGACGCCCTGATCGATCGCATTATTAAGGAAAAGCACTTTCGCCGGTTCATTGATGACTGACAGCAGAGGCAGATAACCCGCATGTACCAGCGCCTCGATACACTCTTTGACGAAAGTATTGGCAATTAACACCGCCGGGCCGATCACTTCAAAACCCAGCAGACAAAGGAGCATCCCCGCGATACCTAATGAGAAGTTATTGATAACCATCTCAAAACCGGCAGGTATGCGTTTTTCCAGTGCCTTATCGACATATTTTATGACCAACCCACCGAGCGGCCCCATGATCATTGAGCCAAGGAACATCGGGATCTCTGCGCCAACGATCACACCAATAGTACCTATTCCGCCCATGACCGCCCCGCGTTTACCGCCGACCAGATGACCACCTGTAGAACCAATCATCACGGGCAATAAATAGGTAATCATCGGGCCGACAATTTTGGCGAAATGTTCGTTAGGCAGCCAACCGGTGGGAATAAATAACGCAGTAATAAAACCCCAGGCAATAAAAGCACCAATATTGGGGATGACCATTGCAGTCAAAAAGCCCCCAAAAGCCTGGACCTTTGCACGAGCAGACTTGTTTTCCATAATATTATCCTGTAGAGGAGAGAGTAATTATCCGCGGCTGATAATGTCCGCTAATTGTTTTTCTGATGATGCTGTTAAGAGTTGTTCGAGTATTTCTTCTTCGCACAGTAATTCACTTAACGCCTGAATAGCGCCAATGTGCGAATCGGCATCGGCAGCAGAGAGTCCGATGAGTAATTTAATTGGTTCGTCATTCCCCGGAAAATAAACACCTTGTTCAAGTAATGTCAAAGACATCCCGGTTTTAAGCGCCCCACATTCCGGTCGCGCATGAGGCATTGCCACGCCTGGTGCGAGAATATAATAAGGGCCATTGTTAATGGTGGAATCTTTAATTGCCTGAATGTAATTCTCGCTGATATAGTTTTTATCCAGCAATGATACCATCGAGAAATCGATAGCTTCCTGCCAATCTTTTGCTGAATGTATAACTGAGATTGATGATTCTGGAAAAATAATCACTAAGCCGCATAAATTATCCTTATTTTATTTTTAGGGTACCGTCCGGCGGTAAAAATAAAATACTCGTGCGGTTTAATGAAAGCAATTGAGCAGGGAAACCGATGTTTTGAAAACAGTGAATTATTAATTTCTTATATAACATTGAGTTATAGATATAACAACAAATGTCAATACGCATATCGTGATGCATATTACATAATTGATATTTATTGCATATAAATATTTGTGATCTACAACACGCTTTATCTATTGCTTGTCCGCAAACGGACATATCAAGGTAATAAAAAAGGTCGCCGAAGCGACCTTTTTACCCGAAATGCTAATTACAGCAGTTCTTTTGCTTTCGCAACAACGTTATCAACAGTGAAGCCGAACTCTTCAAACAGCAGCTCTGCCGGAGCAGATTCACCGAAGGTGGTCATACCGACGATAGCACCGTTCAGGCCAACATACTTGTACCAGTAGTCAGCAATACCCGCTTCTACAGCAACGCGTGCAGTAACCGCTTTCGGCAGTACGGATTCACGGTAAGCAGCATCCTGCTTGTCAAATGCGTCGGTAGACGGCATGGACACCACGCGCGCTTTCACGCCTTCGGCAGTCAGTTTTTCGTAGGCAGCAACAGCCAGTTCAACTTCTGAACCGGTAGCGATGAAAATCAGTTCCGGCTGACCGGCGCAGTCTTTCAGCACATAACCACCGCGCGCGATGTTTGCCAGTTGCTCTTCAGTTCGTTCCTGCTGCGCCAGGTTCTGACGGGAGAGGATCAGTGCGGTCGGGCCGTCCTGACGCTCAACACCGTATTTCCACGCGACCGCGGATTCAACCTGGTCACACGGACGCCATGTAGACATGTTCGGGGTTACGCGCAGAGAAGCGACCTGCTCTACCGGCTGGTGAGTCGGGCCATCTTCGCCCAGACCGATGGAGTCGTGGGTGTAAACCATCACCTGACGCTGTTTCATCAGCGCAGCCATACGTACGGCGTTACGTGCGTATTCCACGAACATCAGGAAGGTGGAGGTGTACGGCAGGAAACCACCGTGCAGGGAGATACCGTTAGCAATCGCGGTCATACCGAACTCGCGAACACCGTAGTGGATGTAGTTACCCGCAGCATCTTCGTTGATTGCTTTAGAACCAGACCACAGGGTCAGGTTAGACGGTGCCAGGTCAGCAGAACCGCCGAGGAATTCCGGCAACAGCGGACCGAAAGCTTCGATAGCATTCTGAGACGCTTTACGGCTGGCGATTTTCGCCGGGTTAGCCTGCAGTTTAGCAATGAACTCTTTTGCTTTCGCGTCGAAGTCAGACGGCATTTCGCCTTTCATACGGCGGGTAAATTCAGCGGCTTCCTGCGGATAAGCTTTCGCGTAAGCAGCGAATTTCTCGTTCCATGCGGATTCTTTCGCCTGGCCTGCTTCTTTCGCATCCCACTGAGCATAGATTTCAGACGGGATTTCGAACGGTGCATATTTCCAGCCCAGCTGTTCGCGGGTCAGGGCAATTTCAGCGTCGCCCAGCGGCGCACCGTGGGAGTCGTGAGTACCGGCTTTGTTCGGGGAACCGAAACCGATGATGGTTTTGCACATCAGCAGGGACGGTTTGTCAGTCACTGCGCGCGCTTCTTCTACTGCGCGTTTGATGGATGCCGCGTCATGACCGTCGATGTCGCGAATAACGTGCCAGCCGTAAGCTTCGAAACGCATTGCGGTGTCGTCGGTGAACCAGCCTTCAACGTGACCATCAATAGAGATACCGTTGTCATCGTAGAACGCAATCAGTTTACCCAGCTTCAGCGTACCCGCCAGAGAGCAAACTTCGTGGGAGATGCCTTCCATCATGCAGCCGTCGCCCATGAAGGCATAGGTGTAGTGGTCGACAATGTCGTGGCCCGGACGGTTAAACTGCGCCGCCAGCGTTTTTTCTGCAATCGCCATACCGACTGCGTTGGCAATACCCTGACCCAGCGGACCGGTGGTGGTTTCCACACCAGCGGTGTAACCCACTTCCGGGTGACCCGGAGTTTTAGAGTGCAGCTGACGGAAGTTTTTCAGTTCTTCCATCGGCAGATCGTAACCGGTGAGGTGCAGCAGGCTGTAGATCAGCATGGAGCCGTGGCCGTTGGACAGCACGAAGCGGTCACGGTCAGCCCAGGACGGATTCTGCGGGTTGTGTTTCAGGAAATCACGCCACAGGACTTCGGCAATGTCAGCCATACCCATAGGGGCACCCGGGTGACCGGATTTGGCTTTCTGTACTGCGTCCATGCTCAGCGCACGAATAGCATTGGCAAGCTCTTTACGTGAGGACATTTTGACTCCAGATCGGATGATGAAGGGCACGCCCTTAACGACTTGACGACAGCGCGTTTTGGGCTACGCCGGAAAATTTGCCAACAATTTACCGCAAGCCGCGCGTCATGTACATGGAACATCCTTTTGCCGCTTCAGAAATCTCTGGATCATGCTCGCATGTTGCGCAATCTACTCGCCCGTCCGCTGCGCTTTTCCTTATACTGAGACTGAGCGTCGATTCACCTGCAAACGGCGCATTTTTAGAATAATCCTGACCTTGTGCGGAAGAGAAAACATGAAAATTCGCGCCTTATTGGTAGCAATGAGCGTGGCAACGGTACTGACTGGTTGCCAGAATATGGACTCCAACGGACTGCTCTCATCAGGAGCGGAAGCTTTTCAGGCTTACAGTTTGAGTGATGCGCAGGTGAAAACCCTGAGCGATCAGGCATGTCAGGAGATGGACAGCAAGGCGACGATTGCGCCAGCCAATAGCGAATACGCTAAACGTCTGACAACTATTGCCAATGCGCTAGGCAACAATATCAACGGTCAGCCGGTGAATTACAAAGTGTATATGGCGAAGGATGTGAACGCCTTTGCAATGGCTAACGGCTGTATCCGCGTCTATAGCGGGCTGATGGATATGATGACGGATAACGAAGTCGAAGCGGTGATCGGTCACGAGATGGGGCACGTGGCGTTAGGCCATGTGAAGAAAGGGATGCAGGTGGCGCTTGGTACAAATGCCGTGCGAGTAGCTGCGGCCTCTGCGGGCGGGATTGTCGGCAGTTTATCTCAATCACAACTTGGTGATCTGGGCGAGAAATTAGTCAATTCGCAATTCTCCCAGCGCCAGGAAGCAGAAGCCGATGATTATTCTTACGATCTTCTGCGCCAACGCGGCATCAGCCCGGCAGGTCTTGCCACCAGCTTTGAAAAACTGGCAAAACTGGAAGAAGGTCGCCAAAGCTCAATGTTTGACGACCATCCTGCATCCGCCGAACGCGCCCAGCATATTCGCGATCGTATGAGCGCGGATGGGGTTAAGTAAGTCAGACATACCGATCTACAACATAATTGTAGGTCGGTAACGCCTGAATCCCCGATCAGAGTAGTGATTTCACTTTATTTAGCAAAACGGCTACATCATCCGGTCGGGTATATCCCGTATCAGGGTCTATAATCGAGCTGTAAACATGTGGCATAATGCGCGGCACCCCCGCCTCCAGACAAGTTTTCAGAATCACACTGAAGTTATCCAAATCAATCCCGCCAGTCGGCTCAATCAGCGTCATACCATTGCGCGCCGCCGTGGTCGCCAGCGCGTATAGCTCCGGAAGCGACCTCTCGCCGCCCATCGGAAAGAACTTCGCCGCGTGTGCGCCCATATCTAGCATCATTCGCACCGCCGTATCGCAGGAGACGCGGGCAGGCGTACCCTGGCTGCTGCTAACGCCGGTGGAAATCAGCACTTCGCCCGGCGTCCCCGTCGGGCTAACCAGCGCGTTGACATGGGTCTGCTCACCGCCCGTAGCCGCAAGCGCGCCTGCCGCGAAACCACAACCGGTAAAGGTCTGGTTAACGTGTGCTGGATGAATCTGCGCCGCAATCATCGCAGCTTTGTAATACTGCGCCGGGTCACCCGCCCCCAGACCTACTGAAATGGACGGTATTTCCGCCATCCAACGTTTAACTTCCTGGATCCCCTCATCCACCGAGGAGAACTGCGCGGAAAGCACGCCAATCACTGCGTGGCCTTCGGCGGCGTCAAAGATTTCACGGGCATTGGCGATATCTTTCGCCAGCACATTAATTGCCACGCGATTACGATAGAAATTAATCTTTTGCATGATCTGCAATCTCCTTCAGTCGCGCCACGATAAGTGCCATTTCCCCTTCCGCCACCGTACGCGGATCAAGGCTAAAAACGCCCTGGTGGAGGTTATACCGCCGTGCATAAATCGCGATATCGCCACCACGCAGTTGCGCTTCGACGACGCGAGCGTCAACTCCCAATTCCTGCGCATTTACTCGAATACGAATACGCCAGATTGCACGCCCGGCTTCATCCTGCTCAATATCAGCCGTTAACCCGTGAATCGCAGAAATCGCTTCAACCACTGGCTGGAGCTGTTCCGCGGTGATGACTGCCTGCCCCTGGTGATAATTCTCCAGCGCGTAAACCAGCCCAACCATGTTCTCCTTGCCGATTTTCATCGCCCTGGCAATGCCGTGATGCTGCGCTTTGCAGGCTGCAATCCAGATTTTTTTACCAGTGATAAACCCGGAGGTCGGCGCGTTAAAGGCTTTTGCGCCGCTGTAGACCACCATATCCGCTCCGCTCACCACCCAGGCACGTAAATCCTCTTCGGCGGCGGCATCGACAATCAGCGGCAGGTTGTACATCTGCGCGACATGTGCGAAGTCCTCGATGTTCAACATTCCCTTCTGCACGCAGTGATGCGACTTCACATACAGCAGCGCGACGGTCGCGTCGGTAATGGCACTCTCCAGCTGCCAGAGAGCCGCCAGGTTACTTGAACCCACCTCCACAACGCGCCCGCCACCTAAGCGGATCGCGCTGAGGATCGATGCACCGTAATCGACGTTATGGCCGCGCAGCATCACCACTTCATTGGCCATGCCGGAGCTATCCGGCATGAGCGCCACCCGGGCCTTGTCGCCGCGTGTAATGGCGGCGGCGACAGCGATGGCGATCCCTGCTGAGGCACAGGAGGTAACGTAGCTATCCTCCGCCCCGGTAAAGCGAGAGACCAGCTCGCCGGTTTTGTCCACCAGCTGGTCAATCTCCACGAAAGAGGATGCCGCGCGCGCGGTGGCCTGCATCACCTCCGGCGCGACGCTGGAGACGCCGAGAATCGTCATCTTGCCGCAGGCGTTAATCACCTGTTTCAGTCCCAGTTGTTGATAGATATTCTGCGTCATGGCTTACAGCACTCCCAGCAGCGAGCAGACCACGCTCAACGCCACAATCGACAGCAGAATCGTGGTGTAACGCGGACCCTTTTTCACCAAATAGAAGTAGATGGCGAACACTGCCGCCAGCGGCAGCAGGCCGGGCGCGATGGAGTCCAGAATCTGCTGTACCACCACTTCAGAGCCTTTCAGTGCGCTAATTTTTAAAGGTGAGGTTATCTTGACAAAGCTCGCGGATAGCGCGCCCATCATGATAAGCCCCAGTACGTTAGCGCCGTAGATAAGCTCCTTGATGCGCCCTCCCTGCAGCAGACTGATAATCGAATCGCGCCCCAGCGTATAGCCCTTGTGCACCATGCCGTAGCTGATTGCCAGCGTAATCGCCGGGTAGAGAATCAGCGGCAAAATACCGCCCATCGCGCTGCCATTGGCGGCGAACGGGATAAAAATAGCAATCAACAGCGGCATCACCGCCGCCCAGATGATGGAGTCGCCCATCCCGGCCAGCGGCCCCATCAGGCCGGTTTTAATCCCGGTGATAGAGGCATCGTTAATCGCCTCGCCGCGGGTCTTTTGCTCTTCCATGGCGATGGAGATCCCCTGGATCACCGCGCCAAACGTCTGCTCTGAGTTGAAGAAGTTCAGATGGCGTTTTAACGCCTCCACCTGCTCCTCCTTTTGCGGATAGAGCTTTTTGATAATCGGCGTCATCGAGGCGCAGAAAATCAGGCTCTGTAAACGCTCATAGGAGCTGGAAACTTCCGCGCCCAGCCAGTAGATAAACCACGCTTTGGTGATATCCGCTTTGGTCAGCGTCCCGGACTCCCGCGCGCGCTCAACCAGTTCATGCTGCATTACGTCGTCGCTCATTATGCCGCTCCTTCATTTTTCGCCAGGCCTTTAATCAGGAAGGCCACGCAGGTGCCGAAAATCGCCATCGCCATGATGTCCACCTTGAGGTACAGCACCGCGAAGAATCCGCCGATAAACCACGGCAGCAGGCTCTTTTTACCAATCACCATAATGGTGATGGCGAAGCCCAGCGCCGGGAGAATCCCGCCCATGATTTCAAACGAGTGGGTCAGCCAGTGCGGCATCAGCTTGAGGAAACTTTCCACTACGTTCTGGCCGAAGTAGTTGGCGGCGAACACCACTGGGAAACGTAGTACCAGCCCCAGCAGCGCCGGGTAGAGAAAGGCGCAGCGCATAATGGCTGACATATTGGCCGTTTCCGCGTGTTTATCGGCCATATGCACCCAGGCCGCATTTAGCGTGCGACGCAACTGGTCGAGGAATACGCCGATAACGCCAAATGGAATCGCCAGTGCAATCGCCAGGTTCGGGTCCATATTGGCCTTAACGGCGATAGGAATGGCGATACAGGCCGCCAGCGCCGGGTCTGACGGCACATTGCCGCCTGGCGTTGAGGTCACACCCAGATAGACCAACTGCATCCCCGCGCCGATAATCATCGCCGCAGGCATATTGCCGAGCAGCAGGCCGACAAAGACCGCCACCACCACTGGCTGTAACAGCATGGCGGAGAAGGTATAGCCAAGGCGCAACCGGGCAAACCAGTAATACAGCCCCATCAGGCTTGCAAAAAGTAAGGTATCCATAATTTGTTATCCCATGTTCAGAGGGTCAGAATTTTTTCAGGATATCGTCCAGCGACTGCGGTTTATCTTCCGGGATGGTCTGGAAAACAGCCTTAATGCCGCGACTTTTCAAATCGTTAAGAATGCCAACGTCTTTTTCATCCAGCGTTATGTTCTGGAACACCGCTTTACGGTTTGGCCCGCCGCCTAAACCGCCAACCTGAATATCAGCCACGTCAAAGCCCTGCTGCACCGCTTCCTGAATCGCCGCCAGCGACGGGAACAGCACCAGCACGTTGCCGTCGCCCAGCTGGTTCTCTTTCCACGCGGCCGCGAAGCTCTGGTTGCTAAAGCAGTCCACTTTGATATTCGGCGGCGCGGCCATCAGGTAGATATTTTTCATAAACGGATCGGCGTCCAGCTCGTCGCTGACCACCGCAATACGGTTGGCCTGAGACTGCCCTACCCACTTCGTCACCACCTGTCCGTGGATAAGACGGCTGTCAATGCGACATAACACGATGTTTGCCATACGATTTTCCTTACTGTTGTAATTGACGAATATGGGAGACGACGTCCAGGCAACTGTTGCGCCCAGCTTCCACCAGATCGGCCACGCAGGCGGTCAGTGGGCCATGTTCGCGCTTGTCCAGCGCCTCCAGCAGCAGCGAGGCATTAAGCCCGGAGATCACCGCCACCGGATAATCGGCGCTCAGCCGCGCCGCCACGTTAGAGGTGGTGCCGCCGATAAAATCGGTCACGATAAGCGAACCTTCCGGCATGGTTTTCACCACGGCTTCGACGCGCTGGTAAAACTCGCCCAGCGTATCGACGGGCATCAGCGCGATTTCCGTCACGCCTTCGATTTCGCCCATCACCATGCGCAGACTGTTGCAGAGCTGCAGCCCCCAGCCGCCGTGAGTTAGCAGCAGAATTTCAGGTAACGGATGAATAGGTACAGTTGTGGTCAAAATAGCCTCCTTTGCTCCAGTGTTTACATTTCATCAGGAGCAAAGGACGTGCCAGAATTTGTGTCACGCACAGAGGAAATGAGATTGGATGGGGCGTTAAGCCCCGTAAACCAGGGGATCAGCTGTAGAGCAGTTCGTAGATATAAAAATATTCTGCGTCCGATAAACGGATAGCGTAAGCCTCTTCAATCGGCAAAAAGGAGGATTTGATGACGCTAAAGGCACGAGCGTCCAGATCAAGCCGGTTTTCTAGCGCCATCTGTAACGGTTTGCGGTTAATCACGATACGCTCGACCATGCAGCAGCAGTGGATCAGAAAACGTAGTGTCACCTGGCGGCTCGGTTTCAGGGAGAGCGTGTTGGTTAAGTAGTTCAGAACATCCTCGATCTCTTTCAGAATTCGCTGCGGGTTGAGCACCGAAATATGGTTGATGATGCTCTCCATGGTCAGCGCGCTGATAAAGCGCATGGCGCTGCGCTCCATCTCCAGTCGGCGCTCGCTGCTTGAGAGATCCGGCGTCAGCAGGCTGAGCACCAGCTCCGGCCCTTGCTCGGAAAACAGTTCCTCCAGCGAGATAAACGGTATATCCGGCAGTCCCGGCTGGAAGGTGCCGACGATCCCTGCCAGCCGTTCACTGGCATTAAGCGCCTGCTGAATACGCTCCAGGCTGCGCACCTCGTTATAGTCGAGAATCACCATACGCGTGTCCTGCGACATCAGCTCGCCAAAGCTCTCCTCCAGCACCTTTTTGATCTTTTCCGCCGTCCCCATTCCGGTTATACATGAGATAACCAGCACTTTGCCACCGCTCTCTTGCTGCGGCGTGCAGAGCCGACAAGGGATATTTTTACTCTGCATAAGCACAGCCAATTGCGATAGATCGCCAGTTTCGTAGCTTAAATCCAGCCCAACCTCCAGCAGGCTGGTCAGAGTGATATTTGGCAACAACAGAACGTCAATCTGGAACAGCTTGCTGATGGTGCTGCCAAAATGGACCAGCGATCCGATATCCACCATCAGTATCAGCCGCTGCCAGCACCGGTCCTGAATCATCCGGGTCAGGGTTTCCAGGGTGTCATGCACCGACTGCTCAAATGGCATATCAATTGCGTAGAACAGATCGCGCTCCAGCACCCGGTTCACATATTGCGCCTGGCTCGTTGCGGTGGTCGCACCGTGAGCGATTAGAATCACGCCGCAATCCGGGCTGGTGTCGATGCGCTGGCGGTAGTGGCGACACTCTTTCAGGAACAGGCACAGCCAGACCACCTCCGTCGCCGGGCACTGAATATGCAACAACTCATTGATTTTGCGGCACAGAAGCGTGGCATTGTCATACTCATCTTTACAGCGATCCAGAATCAGGCTGGATGAATAGAGTTGAGGTATAAGCCCTCGCCGCACATAGCCAATCAGCGCAAGAAAGTGTTTACGTAACGGGTTCGCCAGGTTTTCTGGCAATGTAAATCCTAATACCTGCTCCACGTAACCGATCAGCAGCGTCACACGCTCCTCAATTTGATCGCCATAGCGCGGTGGATGCGCCGCACTATGGCGGCTATAAAGACCATATTCAAAAATCGAACTGAGTTTGTTTTTCAGGATAGCCAGCGTTTCTGCGGGCGGCACGTTACTGTTGCGCAGATTGACATATTCACGAGTCAGGAAACTGTAAAACAGGTCGCTCTCTTCTATTTCCGCGCTGGTCGCCAACGAATTTTTTAACGCGGGCAACGTACGCGCATCCACGTTCAGACGATCTTTACCGCCAAACAACGCATCGACCAGCAGACGCTGCTCTGGCGTGGTATTAAACGACATCTCCGCCAGTCGTTTATCTAACTCTAGCGTATCATTACGCTCGGTCATTCCCGACGCCCACGCCTGCGCGCACAAGAACTGAATATCACTTTTAAGCTGGCCGATATTGCCTTCCAGGGGGTTACTTAACAACCAATGCAAGAGCGTTTTATCAAGGCTTATGGTACGTTCAATTTTACGACTTTCACGCTGAAAGAAGCTTACAATCAATTCGAGCTGCTCCTCGACCGAACGCTGGCGAATACCCGGTAAGTCAATACATACCTGGATACGCCGCTGGAAGGTACGCAATAGTGCCGAGTTGACCGACTCTGTAGTGGCGCAAATAAGGCGCACCGAAATTGAATATGTTGGCCCACTTGAACCAAGTGGGCGGTATTCACCTTTATCGAGAATAGAAAAGAGCTTCTCTTGTCCTTCGTACGGGAGGCGATGCACTTCATCCAGAAGTAAATAACCTCCGTCAGCTTGCTCCACCAATCCCGTTTTATTCTCACTTGCCCCGGTAAATGCCCCCTTATGGTGACCAAACAGATGTGAGGAAAGCAACTCCGGATTATGAGCATATTCGGCACAGTTAAAGTAAACCAACGGAGGTGGCGAACCTATGGTGTGCTTGCAAGCGAAGCAATGCATTAACTCAGCAAAGAATGTTTTGCCAACACCAGATGCACCGGTTAACAGCACATGTAGTCCGTGGGGATAAAGCACCGCTGCGCGGCCTTTTTCTACCGCATCACGGAGACTACGGTCGTATCCGATAAGTCCGGAAAACGGATCATCATCTGTATATTTTTCTTTCTTTGGCAATAAACTAGCCACTGAATGAACTATGCATTCGCAATCATCCAGTTTTCGATTAATGAGCAATTCTAGTGCGTGACGATGTAGAAAAAAAACAGGACGTCCCTGACTTTTTACCACCAGGCCTTCATTCCATAATTGATTAAGATCTTTACTAACCGAGTTGCGTGCCAGCCCAAGGTTAAAACCAATCGCCTCAGCAGTAAATGCTTTCTCCTTCGCTAAATCAGACAGTTCCAGCCCATACGTCAGCCGCTCCAGCTCCTTGTGAATAACATCAATCCGTCTCATTTCTTTACCGCTTAAAAAACAATAGTTGTTCAGAACATACACTATTTGTAAACGTAAGAATGAGAACTATCGGGAAGAATTAATGTTCCTTGTGGCAATCTGGTTTCTGAATATTCGTGTTTTAAATATTACTTATGGTCTGAAACAACCAGGCAGGTGAACAGAGCTAAGAAAAAGTAGCGTAGAAATATAAAAACATATATCGCACTGATGAATGTTTCCCGGCATGACTATGCACACCGGGAAATATTTAGTAAATTACTCGCCCTTTTTCGCCGCCTGAATATACAGCATCTCCAGCGCCAGCGTCGCCGCAGCCAGAGCAGTGATTTCCGACTGATCGTATGCCGGAGCCACTTCCACTACGTCCATCCCAACGATGTTGAGATCTTTCAGGCCGCGTACCAGTTTAATGGCGCGATCGGAGGTCAGACCGCCAATTACCGGCGTACCGGTTCCCGGCGCAAATGCAGGATCCAGGCAGTCGATATCAAAGGTCAGGTAAACCGGCATATCACCCACAATTTGTTTCACCTGGGCGATAACGTCATCCACGCTGCGATCGTTCACCTGGCAGGCGTCCAGCACGGTAAAGCCGTTGTCTTTATCAAATTCGGTACGAATACCAATCTGCACGGAATGATTCGGATCGATCAGACCTTCTTTCGGCGCGGTATAGAACATGGTGCCGTGGTCAAATTCACAACCGTTCGCGTAGGTATCGGTGTGGGCGTCAAAGTGTACCAGCGCCATTTTACCGAAATGCTTCGCATGAGCACGCAGCAGCGGCAGCGTAACAAAGTGGTCACCACCGAAGGAGAGCATACGCTTACCGGCAGCCAGCAGCTTCTCGGCGTGCGCCTGCAGCTTCTCGCTCATCTCACGGGCATCGCCGAAAGCATATACCAGATCACCGCAGTCCACGACGTTCAGACGCTCACGCATGTCGAAATTCCACGGGAAGCGATTGTGTTCCCAGGCCAGATTCGTCGAAACCTGACGGATCGCTGCCGGACCGTGGCGACCACCGGCACGGCCAGAGGTGGCCATGTCGAACGGCACACCAGTAATCACCCAGTCAGCATCGCTGTCATACGGCTGGAAGTTCATCGGCAGGCGTAAAAAACCAAAGGCGTTGGAAACCAGTGAGTTATCGTATTGATGACCTAAGGTGCTCATGGATGGACTCCTATTACAAAGTCGATATAAAAAAACCCTTCCGCGTCGTTAGGCCCGACGAGGAAGGGTTGGATTTGCGAAACACAAGTTTGTGCTAATTATCGCCTTAAATGGGCGAGGCATCAAGCGAGGTTGCTATTTCCGACACGGTGGCGGCGCATAGCCATTGTTATCTGCCGGAAAGGCTTGTCCAGAGCACGGCGGCAGCGCGTTTTGCGCCGGGCCTTGTAATTCAAAGGCGGCAAAGCCGATTACCCCGGTATTACGCACATCGCCTTGCGCCGAATTGGCTGCGTAGGAATCAGCAACGTTGGCGAACTGAAAAGCCGCTTCGGTATGTTTATCTTTGCGGAATCCTTTAATCGCTAACGAATCTCCGGCATTCACAATATAGCCGTTGTTATTCAGCGAACCTTGCTTGCCGTTCAGCACATCCATGCCATCAACCGTAGCAACGATCTCGTAGTTGGTGTTACGACTGTAATTACGGACATATAATTGATAATTCATTCCGACTCTGGCATGGACAATATAGCGTGGTTCATTATTGGATGAATCATAAACACGCGTAATAGGTAGAGAATTAAAATTACCATCGCGAATAGCATATTCCAGTTCGTTAATACGAATGCTATAAACGCGGTCATAGCCGGAAGGAACATTAGTCGAATAACTAATAACGATCATCTCTGCAGGATCGCGCCAGGCTCGTTCAGCAGATACGCCCTGGACCGATGAGTGCACATCCCCACCCCAGGCGGTGCCGACATTGCCCGATGCACTGCTATTATACTGCGCATTACTGGAACAACCGGCCAGCAGCACGATTAATGCCACCAACGCGCTACGTACTTTCCATTTTTTCATAACCGTTCCCTCTGCATTTAATTAATGCAGCGATTGTAGGGAGATTATTTAATAAGAAAAGCAGCCAGATTATTTTTAAGAATATATAAAAAGAAAGCGGGCCGATTTACGTAAATAAATCGACCCGCCAGCGGAATAATCTTAATTATTCATCTTCAAGATAAGTATAACCGTACAAACCTGCCTCGAACTCTTCAAGGAACTGTTGTTGCAGTACAGCATCAAGATCGGTTTTCTTCACTTGATCGCGGAACTGGGTTAACAGCGTTTTCGGATCGAGCTGTACATATTGCAGCATGTCCGCCACGGTATCGCCTTCGTCAGACAGTTCTACTTCTACGCTACCGTCAGGGAACACGAACACGTCAACCGCTTCGGTATCACCGAACAGGTTGTGCATATTGCCAAGGATCTCCTGATATGCGCCGACCATAAAGAAACCGAGCATCGGCGGATTCTCTGGATCGTACTCCGGCATTGGCATTGTCGTGGCAATACCATCACCATCAATATAGTGGTCGATAGCACCGTCAGAGTCACAGGTAATATCCAGCAGCACAGCGCGGCGTTCCGGCACTTGATCCAGCCCTTCCAGCGGCAGAACCGGGAACAACTGGTCGATCCCCCACGCATCCGGCATCGACTGGAACAGCGAGAAGTTGACGTACATTTTGTCTGCCATACGTTCCTGCAGCTCGTCGATAATCGGACGATGAGCACGGTTTTGCGGATCCAGTTGCTTCTGCACTTCATGGCACATGCTCAGATAGAGTTGTTCTGCCCATGCACGTTCTTGCAGGCTAAAGGTGCCGGAAGAGTAGCCGATATGAATGTCGTGCAGATCCATCTGACTGTCGTGTAACCATTCACGCAGAGAACGGCGAGTTCCCGGTTCGTGCATCTCCTGCCAGGTTTCCCACATGCTTTGCAGCGCACGCGGCGCATCTTCTGCAGGCGCGGTCGGCACCGTGTATTCGTTACGTTCCACGCCGATGATATTAGACACCAGCACGGTGTGATGCGCAGTCACTGCACGACCCGATTCAGTGATTACCGTCGGATGTGGCAGACCGTTTTCTTCACATGCATCACCAATCGCCCAGATGATGTTGTTGGCATATTCATTGAGGCCGTAGTTCACCGAACAGTCGGACTGCGAACGAGTACCTTCATAATCCACGCCCAGACCGCCGCCGACGTCGAAGCACTGAATATTGACGCCCAGCTTGTGCAGTTCCACATAGAAACGCGCCGATTCACGAACGCCCGTGGCGATATCGCGAATATTCGCCATCTGCGAACCGAGGTGGAAGTGCAGTAGTTGCAGGCTGTCGAGACGCCCGGCTTCACGCAGGGTTTCAACCAGTTGCAGTACCTGAGTCGCAGCCAGGCCGAACTTCGATTTTTCCCCGCCGGAGGACTGCCATTTACCCGAGCCCTGCGAAGCCAGACGTGCACGCACGCCCAGACGAGGAACGACATTCAGACGTTCTGCTTCATCCAGCACAATGGCGATTTCTGACATCTTCTCAATGACCAGATAGACCTTGTGGCCCATCTTCTCGCCAATTAATGCCAGGCGGATATATTCGCGGTCTTTATAACCGTTGCAGACGATGACGCTACGGGTCATGCCAGCATGCGCCAGCACCGCCATCAACTCTGCTTTCGAGCCTGCTTCCAGCCCCAACGGTTCGCCAGAATGAATCAGGGACTCAATCACGCGGCGGTGCTGGTTAACTTTGATCGGATAAACAAGGAAGTAATCGCCGTTATAGCCGTAGGATTCCCGCGCACGTTTGAACGCGGCGTTAATGGAACGCAAACGGTGCTGCAGGATCTGTGGGAAACAGAACAGTGCAGGCAGACGCTGACCCTGTGCTTCACGAGTTTTCACTAACTGCGCGAGATCGACGCGAGCTTCCGGGACGTCCGGGTCCGGGCACACGCTGATGTGGCCCAGCTCGTTAACGTCATAGTAGTTATTGCCCCACCAGGCAATATTGTAAGTACGCAGCATCTTGCTGGCTTCCTGGGAGCTCATTGCAACCTCCTGCATGGAGCGTAGTACACCGTGTTCGCCCGCTGACGAAGGCAAACCCATAGACATGTCGTCAGACATAGCGAACCTCAAATTATTTTATTAAGTGTAAAACAGTTAACGACTATCGCAGCCTGGAACTGCGATAACAACCCATAAGCACATGGATTTTCCAGCAGTGAATGCTGACGCTCCAACTGCGCAACCGGTTTCTTTTTCATAACATTATTAAGCACATAACCGAACGTAAGTGTGACAGTTCGGCGAAACCACGAGAAAACTCTTGTTTTTACAAGAGCGCCCTTGTTCAGTCCTCAGTAACTGTAACCAGCTCTTGAATCCTGAGAAGCGCCGAGATGGGTATAACATCGGCAGGTATGCAAAGCAGAGATGCAGAGTGCGGGGAACGAATCTTCACCAGAACGGTGAGACAGGTTAAGCAGCAGACAACGGTTCATTATTTCGTATCACCTCCACGGCCGCCTGTTAAGACGAACCCACAAGCCAAAACTCTGATTTCAACCCGGCTGGAAGTGGCAACACGAAAGAAACGTCGTGTGCTTTTTATTTAAGCCGCGCGCCGCGTTTTATACCCCACAATGGCAGAAAATTGCAAAAGATAAATACGCAGAATGCCGGCATTGTCAGGAAAAATTTCCAGCCACGTTTTTAACAGAATGAGACACGATTCAAAAAAAAGTGGAAATCGGGTGAAGAATTGACCTAAAATAGCCATCCAGATGTTAATCCATCCATACCGATTAACACTCAGACTGCCAGTGTTTTTAACCTGCAGAGTCGTGGTAGGATCCGCTACCACAGAAAATCCACACAACAGTTTGAGCTAACCAAATTCTCTTTAGGTGATATTAAATATGGCAAAACACCTTTTTACGTCCGAGTCCGTCTCTGAAGGGCATCCTGACAAAATTGCTGACCAAATCTCTGATGCCGTTTTAGACGCGATCCTCGAACAGGATCCGAAAGCACGCGTTGCTTGCGAAACCTACGTAAAAACCGGCATGGTTTTAGTTGGCGGCGAAATCACCACCAGCGCCTGGGTAGACATCGAAGAGATCACCCGTAACACCGTTCGCGAAATTGGCTATGTGCATTCCGACATGGGCTTTGACGCTAACTCCTGTGCGGTTCTGAGCGCTATCGGCAAACAGTCTCCTGACATCAACCAGGGCGTTGACCGTGCCGATCCGCTGGAACAGGGCGCGGGTGACCAGGGTCTGATGTTTGGCTACGCAACTAATGAAACCGACGTGCTGATGCCAGCACCTATCACCTATGCACACCGTCTGGTACAGCGTCAGGCTGAAGTGCGTAAAAACGGCACTCTGCCGTGGCTGCGCCCGGACGCGAAAAGCCAGGTGACTTTCCAGTATGACGACGGCAAAATCGTTGGTATCGATGCTGTCGTGCTTTCCACTCAGCACTCTGAAGAGATCGACCAGAAATCGCTGCAAGAAGCGGTAATGGAAGAGATCATCAAGCCGATTCTGCCCGCTGAATGGCTGACTTCTGCCACCAAATTCTTCATCAACCCGACCGGTCGTTTTGTTATCGGTGGCCCGATGGGTGACTGCGGTCTGACTGGTCGTAAAATTATCGTTGATACCTACGGCGGCATGGCACGTCACGGTGGCGGAGCATTCTCTGGTAAAGATCCATCAAAAGTGGACCGTTCCGCTGCGTACGCAGCACGTTATGTTGCAAAAAACATCGTTGCTGCTGGCCTGGCCGATCGTTGTGAAATTCAGGTTTCCTACGCAATCGGCGTGGCTGAACCGACCTCCATCATGGTAGAAACTTTCGGTACCGAGAAAGTGCCTTCTGAACAACTGACTCTGCTGGTACGTGAGTTCTTCGACCTGCGCCCATACGGTCTGATTCAGATGCTGGATCTGCTGCACCCGATCTACAAAGAAACCGCAGCATACGGTCACTTTGGTCGTGAACATTTCCCGTGGGAAAAAACCGACAAAGCGCAGCTGCTGCGCGATGCTGCCGGTCTGAAGTAATCTTTCTTCACCTGCTTTCAAAGGCCAGCCTCGCGCTGGCCTTTTTCTTTTACCTCACCGCGGTGGATAGGCATTCACGCCGCATCCGGCAAAAAGCTGCCCGCACAATAACATCATTCTTCCTCAACACGTTTTATCGCAAATTATCATCACTACTGAAACCGATTACACCAATAACACCAGCCAAATATTTGTAATATTTTCATATTATTATTCAGTTTTCACAGTTGTTACATTTCTTTTCAGTAAAGTCTTAATTGCAGATAACAGCGTTTAATCTATGATGATATAACTCAATTATTTTCATGCACTTAAACCATAACTAAGATAAATGTTAGTGTAAGCGATTACACTGATGTGATTTGCTTCACATCTTTTTACGTCGTACTCACCTATCTTAATTCACAATAAAAAATAACCATATTGGAGGGCATCATGCCTGACGCTAAAAAACAGGGGCGGTCAAACAAGGCAATGACTTTTTTCGTCTGCTTCCTTGCCGCTCTGGCGGGATTACTCTTTGGCCTGGATATCGGTGTAATTGCTGGCGCACTGCCGTTTATTGCAGATGAATTCCAGATTACTTCGCACACGCAAGAATGGGTCGTAAGCTCCATGATGTTCGGTGCGGCAGTCGGTGCGGTGGGCAGCGGCTGGCTCTCCTTTAAACTCGGGCGCAAAAAGAGCCTGATGATCGGCGCAATTTTGTTTGTTGCCGGTTCGCTGTTCTCTGCGGCTGCGCCAAACGTTGAAGTACTGATTCTTTCCCGCGTTCTGCTGGGGCTGGCGGTGGGTGTGGCCTCTTATACCGCACCACTGTACCTGTCAGAAATTGCGCCGGAAAAAATTCGCGGCAGTATGATCTCGATGTATCAGTTGATGATCACTATCGGGATCCTCGGTGCTTATCTTTCTGATACCGCCTTCAGCTACACCGGTGCATGGCGCTGGATGCTGGGTGTGATTATCATCCCGGCAATTTTGCTGCTGATTGGTGTCTTCTTCCTGCCAGACAGCCCACGTTGGTTTGCCGCCAAGCGCCGTTTTGTTGATGCCGAACGCGTGCTGCTACGCCTGCGTGACACCAGCGCGGAAGCGAAACGCGAACTGGATGAAATCCGTGAAAGTTTGCAGGTTAAACAGAGTGGCTGGGCGCTGTTTAAAGAGAACAGCAACTTCCGCCGCGCGGTGTTCCTTGGCGTACTGTTGCAGGTAATGCAGCAATTCACCGGGATGAACGTCATCATGTATTACGCGCCGAAAATCTTCGAACTGGCGGGTTATACCAACACTACCGAGCAAATGTGGGGGACCGTGATTGTCGGCCTGACCAACGTACTTGCCACCTTTATCGCAATCGGCCTTGTTGACCGCTGGGGACGTAAACCAACGCTAACGCTGGGCTTCCTGGTGATGGCTGCTGGCATGGGCGTACTCGGTACAATGATGCATATCGGTATTCACTCTCCGTCAGCGCAGTATTTCGCCATCGCCATGCTGCTGATGTTTATTGTCGGTTTTGCCATGAGTGCCGGTCCGCTGATTTGGGTACTGTGCTCCGAAATTCAGCCGCTGAAAGGCCGCGATTTTGGCATCACCTGCTCCACCGCCACCAACTGGATTGCCAACATGATCGTTGGCGCAACGTTCCTGACCATGCTCAACACGCTGGGTAACGCCAACACCTTCTGGGTGTATGCGGCTCTGAACGTACTGTTTATCCTGCTGACATTGTGGCTGGTACCGGAAACCAAACACGTTTCGCTGGAACATATTGAACGTAATCTGATGAAAGGTCGTAAACTGCGCGAAATCGGCGCTCACGATTAATCTCCTCAGGCTTCCTCCCATCGCGGAGGAAGCCACCTCTTGCAGTCATCTTTTCTTCGCTCTATCCTCTGCCGCTATGAAAACATCCCGTCTCCCTATCGCCATCCAGCAGGCCGTTATGCGCCGCCTGCGGGAAAAACTCGCCCAGGCCAACCTGAAGCTAGGGCGTAACTACCCGGAGCCAAAACTCTCTTACACCCAGCGCGGAACCTCCGCCGGAACAGCCTGGCTGGAAAGCTATGAAATCCGCCTCAATCCCGTTTTGCTGTTGGAAAACAGTGAAGCTTTTATTGAAGAAGTGGTACCGCACGAACTGGCACATTTGCTGGTATGGAAACATTTCGGCCGCGTAGCGCCACATGGCAAAGAGTGGAAGTGGATGATGGAAAGCGTGCTGGGCGTTCCCGCCCGTCGTACGCATCAGTTCGAACTGCAATCCGTGCGTCGCAACACCTTCCCCTACCGCTGCAAGTGCCAGGAGCATCAGCTTACCGTACGCCGCCATAATCGCGTAGTTCGTGGCGAGGCCGTCTATCGCTGTGTTCACTGCGGTGAACAGCTGGTTGCGAAATAACCATCTGAACTATCAGGAACTTTCCTGATCTGGCTGATTGCATACCAAAACAACTTTCGCTACGTTGCTGGCTCGTTTTAACACGGAGTAAGTGATGTACCGTTATTTGTCTATTGCTGCGGTGGTACTGAGCGCAGCATTTTCCGGCCCGGCGTTGGCCGAAGGTATCAATAGTTTTTCTCAGGCGAAAGCCGCGGCGGTAAAAGTCCACGCTGACGCGCCCGGTACGTTTTATTGCGGATGTAAAATTAACTGGCAGGGCAAAAAAGGCGTTGTTGATCTGCAATCGTGCGGCTATCAGGTGCGCAAAAATGAAAACCGAGCCAGCCGCGTAGAGTGGGAACACGTCGTTCCCGCCTGGCAGTTCGGTCACCAGCGCCAGTGCTGGCAGGACGGTGGACGTAAAAACTGCGCTAAAGATCCGGTCTATCGCAAGATGGAAAGCGATATGCATAACCTGCAGCCGTCAGTCGGTGAGGTGAATGGCGATCGCGGCAACTTTATGTACAGCCAGTGGAATGGCGGCGAAGGCCAGTACGGTCAATGCGCCATGAAGGTCGATTTCAAAGAAAAAGCTGCCGAACCACCAGCGCGTGCACGCGGTGCCATTGCGCGCACCTACTTCTATATGCGCGACCAATACAACCTGACACTCTCTCGCCAGCAAACGCAGCTGTTCAACGCATGGAACAAGATGTATCCGGTTACCGACTGGGAGTGCGAGCGCGATGAACGCATCGCGAAGGTGCAAGGCAATCATAACCCGTATGTGCAACGCGCTTGCCAGGCGCGAAAGAGCTAACCTACACTAGCGGGATTCTTTTTGTTAACCCCTACCCCACGCGTACAACCGCGTGGGGAGACGACGCGGATTTTTAACTATGCGTATCCCCCGCATTTATCATCCTGAACCACTGACCAGCCATTCTCACATCGCGCTTTGCGAAGATGCCGCCAACCATATCGGGCGCGTACTGCGCATGGGGCCGGGGCAGGCGTTGCAATTGTTTGACGGTAGCAACCAGGTCTTTGACGCCGAAATTACCAGCGCCAGCAAAAAAAGCGTGGAAGTGAAGGTGCTGGAAGGCAAGATCGACGATCGCGAATCTCCGCTGCATATTCACCTCGGTCAGGTGATGTCGCGTGGTGAAAAAATGGAATTTACGATCCAGAAATCGATCGAACTCGGTGTAAGCCTCATTACGCCACTTTTTTCTGAGCGCTGCGGCGTTAAACTGGATAGTGAACGTCTGAACAAGAAGCTCCAGCAGTGGCAGAAGATTGCAATTGCTGCCTGTGAGCAGTGTGGTCGTAACCGGGTGCCGGAAATCCGCCCAGCGATGGATCTGGAAGCCTGGTGTGCAGAGCAGGATGAAGGACTGAAACTGAATCTTCACCCGCGCGCCAGTAACAGCATCAATACGTTGCCGTTACCGGTTGAACGCGTCCGCCTGCTGATTGGCCCGGAAGGCGGTTTATCGGCAGATGAAATTGCCATGACTGCCCGCTATCAATTTACTGATATCCTGTTGGGACCTCGCGTTTTGCGTACAGAGACAACTGCGCTCACCGCCATTACCGCGCTACAAGTACGATTTGGCGATTTGGGCTAACGGAGAAGAATAATGATCAAGCTCGGCATCGTGATGGACCCCATCGCAAACATCAACATCAAGAAAGATTCCAGTTTCGCTATGTTGCTGGAAGCACAGCGTCGTGGTTACGAACTTCACTATATGGAGATGGGCGATCTGTATCTGATCAATGGCGAAGCCCGCGCCCATACCCGCACGCTGAACGTGAAGCAGAACTACGAAGAGTGGTTTTCGTTCGTCGGTGAACAGGATCTGCCGCTGGTCGATCTCGATGTGATCCTGATGCGTAAAGACCCGCCGTTTGATACCGAGTTTATCTACGCGACCTATATTCTGGAACGTGCCGAAGAGAAAGGGACGCTGATCGTTAACAAGCCGCAGAGCCTGCGCGACTGTAACGAGAAACTGTTTACCGCCTGGTTCTCTGACTTAACGCCAGAAACGCTGGTTACGCGCAATAAAGCGCAGCTAAAAGCGTTCTGGGAGAAACACAGCGACATCATTCTTAAGCCGCTGGACGGTATGGGCGGCGCGTCGATTTTCCGCGTGAAAGAAGGCGATCCAAACCTCGGCGTGATTGCCGAAACCCTGACTGAGCATGGCACTCGCTACTGCATGGCGCAAAATTACCTGCCAGCCATTAAAGATGGCGACAAACGCGTGCTGGTGGTGGATGGCGAGCCGGTACCGTACTGCCTGGCGCGTATTCCGCAGGGGGGCGAAACCCGTGGCAATCTGGCTGCCGGTGGTCGCGGTGAACCTCGTCCGCTGACGGAAAGTGACTGGAAAATCGCCCGTCAGATCGGGCCGACGCTGAAAGAAAAAGGGCTGATTTTTGTTGGTCTGGATATCATCGGCGACCGTCTGACTGAAATTAACGTCACCAGCCCAACCTGTATTCGTGAGATTGAAGCAGAGTTTCCGGTGTCGATCACCGGAATGTTAATGGATGCCATCGAAGCACGTTTACAGCAGCAGTAACCCACCTTAGCGAGAAGGATCTCGTTGAGACTCTGAGTGACAGCGCCCTTCTTTCCACGCATACTGGGCGCTGTTGCTTTTTTGAACCAGGAAACAGAACCTCTGACAATGAATTTACAGCATCACTTTCTTATTGCCATGCCTGCTCTCCAGGATCCGATTTTCCGTCGTTCCGTGGTCTACATTTGCGAACATAATACCAATGGTGCAATGGGGATCATCGTCAACAAGCCGCTGGAAAATCTCAAAATTGAAGGGATTCTGGAAAAGCTGAAGATCACGCCGGAGCCGCGTGATGAATCAATCCGTCTGGATAAACCGGTTATGCTCGGCGGTCCGCTGGCTGAAGATCGCGGGTTTATTTTGCATACTCCGCCCTCCAATTTTGCTTCCAGCATTCGCATTTCAGACAACACAGTGATGACCACTTCCCGCGATGTGCTGGAAACGCTCGGCACCGATAAACAACCGTCTGACGTATTGGTGGCTCTGGGTTATGCCTCCTGGGAAAAAGGTCAACTGGAACAAGAAATTCTCGATAACGCGTGGCTAACGGCCCCGGCGGATCTGAATATTCTGTTCAAAACGCCGATTGCCGACCGCTGGCGCGAGGCGGCAAAACTGATTGGTGTGGATATTCTCACCATGCCTGGTGTGGCAGGGCACGCCTGATGAGTGGAACCTTACTCGCCTTCGACTTCGGCACCAAAAGCATTGGCGTAGCGGTCGGCCAACGCATTACCGGCACTGCTCGCCCTTTGCCTGCAATTAAAGCACAGGACGGTACGCCGGACTGGAACCTCATCGAACGTTTACTGAAAGAGTGGCAGCCGGACGAAATCATCGTCGGTTTGCCGCTGAATATGGACGGCACCGAGCAACCATTGACTGCCAGAGCGCGTAAATTTGCCAACCGTATTCATGGTCGTTTCGGTGTTGAAGTAAAGCTCCATGACGAACGTCTTAGCACCGTGGAAGCCCGTTCCGGTCTGTTTGAACAGGGCGGCTATCGGGCGCTCAACAAAGGCAAAGTCGACTCTGCCTCTGCGGTTATTATTCTCGAAAGCTATTTCGAGCAGGGATATTAAGGCGATCTAAAAGCCTGGCGGATAGTCGTTACCGCCATCTTGCCGGATGCGGCGTGAACGCCTTATCCAGCACACATCTGGCAGCGGCTGTAGGTCTGATAAGACGCGTTAGCGTCGCATCAGACATTTATTGCCTTTATAGGCCCTATAAACTTGCGCATCGGGCATGGCAACGTCACAAACGCCCTTCCCCCACCCGCTGCTGATAACTCTGCTGAAACGTTAACATCCCCACCTGCTGCCCGGTTTGAATAACATGCGGTAACTGGTGGGTTTTCCCTTCGCGAATCAAATTCCCCACCGCGGGAGTGTTAATCAATAATTCAAACAGCGCCACGCGTCCTTCCTGTTTATCCACTTCCAGCTTTTGTGACAACACGGCCCGTAAACTACCTGCCAGTTGATTACGTACGGGATCTTTTTCCTGCGCCGGAAATGAATCCACCAGTCGCTCAACTGCCTGCGCGGCACCACGCGTATGTAATGTTGCCAGCACCAAATGCCCGGTTTCTGCCGCCGTCAGTGCCAGACGGATTGTCTCGCTGTCACGCAGCTCTCCGAGCAAAATCACATCAGGATCTTCCCGCAATGCGGCCCGCAATCCCGATGCGAACGTCATACAGTGCAAACCAATTTCCCGCTGCTGGATCAAACATCGCTGGCTGGCATAGATATATTCAACAGGATCTTCCAGCGTCAGAATATGCGCATCGGCATGTTGATTGAGATAGCCAACCATCGCCGCCAGCGTGGTAGATTTGCCGCTCCCCGTCGCCCCCGTCACCAGAATCAGGCCATTCTCGCTCTTGAGTAATTCCGGCAATACCGTTGGTGCGCCAAGCTGTTCGAGCTGTGGACAGTGCGAAGGTAACAACCGTAATGCCAGAGAAATACCTTGCCGTTGCGCGAACGCACTGCCACGCAACCGCTGGTTTTCCGCCAGCGACACGGCAAAATCCAGCTGGCCATTTTCCAGCAATATTGCCCGCTGATCGTCATCCAGCCACTCCCGCAGTAGCTCTTCGACGTCCGGCGCATCAAACGGCGCAGCTTCCATTAGCCCGCGAATGCGCCATCGTGCGGGCCAGGCGCTGCACAGGTGTAGATCCGAGACGTTATGCTTTACACTAAGGGCCACAATTTCTTCCATATTCATACTAAGATCCTCGGAAAATGAACGATATTGCGCATAACCTGGCACAGGTCCGGGACAAAATCTCAGCGGCTGCAACGCGTTGCGGCCGTTCTCCAGAAGAAATTACGCTGCTTGCAGTCAGTAAAACAAAACCTGCGAGCGCCATCGCAGAAGCCATTGATGCCGGGCAGCGTCAATTTGGTGAAAACTACGTTCAGGAAGGGGTAGATAAAATTCGCCACTTTCAGGAACTGGGCGTAACAGGATTAGAATGGCATTTTATTGGCCCGTTGCAGTCTAATAAAAGCCGCCTGGTGGCAGAGCATTTCGACTGGTGTCATACCATCGACCGTTTGCGCATTGCTACCCGCCTCAACGATCAGCGCCCGGCAGAACTTCCCCCTCTTAACGTACTGATTCAAATTAATATTAGTGACGAAAACAGTAAGTCCGGGATTCAACTGGCAGAACTGGACGAGCTGGCAGCGGCGGTCGCTGAACTACCGCGTTTACGTCTGCGCGGGCTGATGGCAATCCCTGCGCCTGAGTCAGAATATGTAAGGCAGTTTGAAGTTGCACGCCAAATGGCTGTAGCATTTGCCGGACTGAAAACGCGCTACCCGCATATCGACACGCTCTCTCTGGGAATGTCGGACGATATGGAAGCCGCCATTGCGGCAGGTAGCACGATGGTTCGTATCGGCACTGCAATTTTTGGTGCGCGTGATTACTCTAAAAAATAAGGAATTAAAGGAACGCCATGAATACGTTGACTTTCCTGCTTTCAACGGTCATTGAGCTGTATACCATGGTGCTGTTATTACGCATCTGGATGCAGTGGGCTCATTGTGATTTTTACAACCCCTTCTCACAGTTTGTAGTGAAGGTAATGCAGCCGATTATCGGGCCACTGCGCCGCGTTATTCCGGCAATGGGTCCCATTGATAGCGCCTCGCTGCTGGTTGCGTACATTCTCAGTTTTATCAAAGCCATCGTGCTGTTTAAAGTGGTGACCTTCCTGCCAATCATCTGGATTGCCGGTTTACTGATTCTGCTGAAAACCATCGGCCTGCTGATTTTCTGGGTCCTGCTGGTGATGGCGATTATGAGCTGGGTAAGCCAGGGTCGTAGCCCGATTGAATACGTGCTGATTCAGCTGGCCGATCCGCTGCTGCGCCCGATTCGCCGCCTGCTACCGGCAATGGGTGGGATTGATTTCTCGCCGATGATCCTCGTTCTGCTGCTGTATGTCATCAATATGGGTGTCGCAGAAGTATTACAGGCAACCGGAAACATGCTGCTGCCGGGGCTGTGGATGGCGTTATGAGTGCCGTAACAGTTAATGATGACGGTCTGGTTTTACGGCTCTATATTCAGCCGAAAGCCAGCCGTGATTCTATTGTCGGTTTACATGGCGACGAAGTTAAAGTCGCCATTACCGCGCCGCCGGTTGACGGCCAGGCCAACAGTCATCTGGTGAAGTTTCTCGGTAAGCAATTCCGGGTTGCCAAAAGCCAGGTGGTGATTGAAAAAGGCGAACTTGGCCGCCACAAACAAATTAAAATCATTAATCCGCAACAAATCCCGCCAGAAATCGCGGCGTTAATTAATTAGGTATCCTATGCAAAAAGTTGTCCTCGCAACCGGCAATGCCGGTAAAGTGCGTGAGCTGGCGTCGCTGCTTAGCGACTTCGGTCTTGATATCGTGGCCCAAACAGACCTCGGCGTAGATTCCGCTGAAGAAACTGGCCTGACCTTTATCGAAAACGCGATTCTGAAAGCGCGCCATGCGGCAAAAGTGACCGGTTTACCGGCAATTGCCGACGACTCTGGTCTGGCGGTAGATGTGCTTGGCGGCGCGCCGGGCATTTACTCCGCGCGTTATTCCGGTGAAGACGCGACCGATCTAAAGAATCTGCAAAAACTACTGGAAACACTGAAAGACGTACCGGACGACCAACGTCAGGCGCGTTTCCACTGCGTGCTGGTATATCTGCGTCACGCGGAAGATCCGACTCCGCTGGTGTGCCACGGTAGCTGGCCGGGCGTGATTACTCGTGAACCAGCGGGCACTGGTGGCTTTGGTTATGATCCAATCTTCTTCGTACCTTCCGAAGGGAAAACCGCTGCCGAACTGACCCGCGAAGAAAAGAGCGCCATTTCCCACCGTGGTCAGGCATTGAAACTGCTGTTGGACGCTTTACGTAATGGTTAAATTACCGCCGCTGAGTCTCTACATTCACATCCCGTGGTGCGTGCAGAAATGCCCGTACTGCGATTTCAACTCTCACGCGTTGAAAGGAGAAGTGCCGCACGACGATTACGTTCAGCATCTGCTTTGCGATCTGGACAACGATGTGGCTTACGCTCAGGGCCGTGAAGTAAAGACTATCTTTATTGGCGGTGGTACGCCGAGCCTGCTTTCCGGCCCGGCGATGCAAACGCTGCTGGACGGCGTGCGTGCGCGTTTGCCGCTGGCAGCGGATGCAGAAATTACTATGGAAGCGAACCCTGGTACGGTAGAAGCCGATCGCTTTGTCGATTATCAGCGTGCTGGTGTGAACCGCATCTCTATTGGTGTGCAGAGTTTTAGCGAAGAAAAGCTGAAACGACTTGGGCGCATTCATGGCCCGCAAGAAGCGAAACGAGCGGCAAAGCTGGCGAGCGGTTTAGGGTTACGTAGCTTTAACCTTGATTTGATGCATGGACTACCGGATCAATCACTGGAAGAGGCGCTTGGCGATCTACGCCAGGCCATTGAACTGAATCCGCCGCATCTTTCCTGGTATCAACTGACCATCGAACCCAATACGCTGTTTGGTTCGCGACCACCGGTGCTGCCGGACGACGATGCGTTGTGGGATATTTTCGAACAGGGGCATCAGTTATTAACCGCAGCGGGTTATCAGCAATATGAAACTTCCGCTTACGCCAAACCCGGTTATCAGTGCCAGCACAATCTCAACTACTGGCGCTTTGGCGACTACATCGGTATTGGCTGTGGCGCGCACGGCAAAGTGACCTTCCCGGATGGGCGCATTCTGCGTACCACCAAAACGCGTCATCCGCGTGGTTTTATGCAGGGAAGGTATCTGGAAAGCCAGCGTGATGTCGAAGCTGCAGATAAGCCGTTTGAGTTCTTTATGAACCGCTTTCGCTTGCTGGAGGCCGCGCCACGCGCAGAGTTTAGTGCGTATACCGGGCTTTGCGAAGATGTGATTCGCCCACAGTTAGACGAGGCAATTGCCCAGGGTTATCTCACCGAATGTGCGGATTACTGGCAGATTACGGAACATGGGAAGCTGTTTTTAAATTCGCTGCTGGAGCTTTTTCTGGCTGAGTAAACTTGTATTGCCGGATGCGGCGTGAACGCCTTATCCAGCCTACATGTGGCAACGGTTGTAGGTCTGATAAGACGCGCAAGCGTCGCATCAGACGTTGATTGCCGGATGCGGCGTGAGCGCCTCAGCTGACATGTGGCAGCGGTTGTAGGTCTGATAAGACGCGCAAGCGTCGCATCAGACGTTGATTGCCGGATGCGGGGTCAACGCCGCATCCTGCTACAAATCGTGCACTATATCAAACTTACTTAATCACCCCATTGCGCCGCAGTTGTTCGGTATCTTTTTTCCAGCGTTCATTAGCTTGGTTGATATCGTCAATTTTCATCAAAATCGCGACTTTTTTACTGTTTATTTCTGAAACTTTCATCGTTAACGGATATTGCCCTTTTTCAAGCGTTACCCAGTCATCCTGCAATTTACGGCTGAGTTTTTGTGATTGCAGAAAAGTCTGTCGCCGTTGTTCGTTGATATCGAAATCTCGTTTCTGCTGAATCGGCACTTCATAACACTCTTCACTCTGTTTATGACATGCCGCAATCGCCGGTTGATAAACCTCTTTGTCATATTTAACCGCGAACGCCTCGCTATCGTTCTGTTTATTAAACTCATCACGCTGTTGGTGAATTTTTTTAAAGGCTTCTTCGCGGGTCATTTGCTTACCGTTTGCATCTTTTCCCCAATATGCATCCGCTGCTTTCTGCGCCGCCACCATTTGCTTATCAAGCGCTTTCACTTCCTTTTCCAGCGCAGGAATCGAGTTCTTCTGGGTATTCAACGCAGATTCAAGCTGACTAAAGCGATAATTGAAATCTTCGCTATTCACGATCAGATATTTATTATTCGTTTTGATATCGTCGACCACCCGCCCACGATCGCTGGCTGCCGCCTGAAAAGAGTAAAAGTTCACCGACCAGCCAGACGCGGGCGTTCCTTTACTGGTTAACATCGCCGAGAATTTTACCGGTTTATCTTTCGTCCAGGTCTGTTCGAGCAGTTCGTAATCTGCCAACTGACCGACCCAGGTATAGAGATCGTCACTGGAAGAGACATCGCCTTCCGCTGACCAGGTGGCCTGATTACCCTTAGCATCAAGATTTTTTAAGGTGATAGCATCAAGCTTGAGAATGCCGTGATACTGCTTTTTGAATTGATCTTTTAAGATATTTTCAGTTGGCGGTTCGCCATCTGCCCAGGCATTACCAGTCATCAACATAAGCAGTGCCGTGCCAACAATCCATTGCTTTTTCACCCGAAAAACCTCACGCGGAATAATTTATTCCGGTGATTATCATTAGGGTAATGAAAATTGGCAATGGACGTGAGTCTGAAGTGAAAAAGCCCCGGCACGATACCGGGGCGAGGCGATTAGTACTGATTGAAGATCTGCTGGATCTGCTGCGGATCTTTGGTTTGCGTCAGAGCCAGTTGCAGCAGAACGCGCGCTTTTTGCGGGTTCAGCGTGCCAGAGGCGACGAAGCCGTATTTCGCATCATCCACTTCGGCATCCTGAGTGGTAGCGCCCGTCGGTACGCGGGAAGAACGCACGACTGCAGTACCGTTTTTCGCGGCGGTCGCCAGCGTGTCGAACACAGATTTATACAGGTTGCCGTTACCCACACCAGCGCTAACGATGCCATCATAGCCCGCATCTACCAGTGCTTTAGCCGGAAGATCGGATGCGTTAGCGTAGTTATAAACAATGCCGACTTTCGGCAGTTCATTCAGCTTAGAGACATCGAATGGCGTGTCGCTGGTATGCTTACGTGCCGGGGTACGCTGGTAGTCAATCTTACCGTTGTGAATGTAACCCAGAGGACCGTAGTTAACAGACTTGAAGGTCGCTACGTCGGTGGTGTTGGTTTTGGTGACGTCACGGCCATCAAGCACGGTGTCATTCATCACTACCAGCACGCCACGGTTGGCGGAGGCTTTATCAGCTGCGGTCACTACCGCGTTATACAGGTTGAATGGACCGTCTGCGCTCATAGACGTGGACGGACGCATTGCGCCGACCATCACCACCGGTTTGTCGCATTTCACCGTCAGGTCGAGGAAGTAAGCAGTTTCTTCCATCGTGTCGGTACCGTGGGTAATGACGAAGCCGTCGGTCTTATCGCAGTCGGTGTTAATTTTTTTCGCCAGTGTCAGCCAGACATTATCGTTCATGTCCTGGGAGCCGATATTCACTACCTGCTCGCCTTTAACGTTCGCAATGTCCTTCAGTTGCGGCACCGCATTAACCAGATTTTCTACGCCAACTTTACCCGCTGTGTAGTTAGATTTGGTTGCGGAGTCACCACCACCGGCAATGGTCCCGCCGGTTGCTAAAATGGTGATATTGGGTAATGCCAATGCTGCACCACTAAAACCCATAACCAGTGCGGCAAGTGCCGTCTTTTTGAAAAACTCCATTTCATTCCTCCAGTTACGTGAACGCTACGCATTATCCCTTAGCTTTGTATGGGAAATTTGACGTTAAACAATTTACAACGTGAATATATTTTGGAGATCTACAAAGTTAGAGGCAGGTAACAAAACGAAGAATTAAACGGCATAAAAAAGTATTATGCCGTCTTAAAATAGAGGATTATTTTAAATTCCCGACCAGGGCTTTGCGGCTATCTTCCAGAGTCACAACACGGCTACAAACATCTTTGCCAAACTGCTGGAAATCTTTTTCCTGCTTTTTCCACTCGGTTTGGATTGAGGATTGCAGCCCCCCCAGGCTTCCCAGCACATTCTGTAATGGGTTACCGCCGCTTTTCAACACCGCTTTCGCGCCCATTTCATTAATGCTGTCCTGTAAAATTCCACCCATTGCCTGATTCACTAATTGCTGGCCTTCGGCGCGAACCTGATCAATGGCTTTATAGTGAAACGTCAGGCCATCGCTGCGCGTTTCGATAATGCGGTTCATCTGCTCTTTCAGCTGCGCATCAAGTTTGGTCAGACGGCTGCGCATTTTGCTGCTTTCGCCCATCTCCTGAACGATAATTTTATCCAGCGCAATACGGGCTTTTTCGACGCGGCTTTTCGCGCCTTCATCAATCCACGGCAGCGTGCTGCGTAGTTCAGCCTGATAATCCTTCGCCTGCTCGCGCTGGGCGGCATTCAGGGAATATTGCTTACCGTTATACATCACGTTGCCGTCTGGCGTGATCACCAGATTGCCGTTTTCGCCCTTCACCTGCACGGTTTGCGGGCTGACAATCACATCGTCACGCGGCGTGACGCTGCACTGGTAGTCGGCGTGAGCGGTCATTGCCGTCACTGAAAGTGCTGCCGCCAGCAGCATTTTGCGCATCATAGTCTTCCCTCAAGAAAAAATCAGGCCAGCATTTGCTGGCCCCAGATTGATAACAAAGTACGCGTTTTCCATGCCGGATGCGGCGTAAACACCTTATCCCGCCTACTCGATCGTGCATCTTTCCAGGCCTGATAAGCGTAGCGCATCAGGCAGTTTTGCATTTGTCATCGCCCGTATGCTTTCTTAGTCCCACCAAACGTCGAAAAGTTCGCTGGTGCGTACCTCATCCAGTTTGCGCTCTTCCAGCCACTTACGCACAATCGCCTGATGTTCTTCGGTGCATTTGCCGATTTCCTGCATGCAGATCAGACCTTCCCAGGCCAGATAACCGCTGCCGTCAAAGGCCAGTTTGTTCGGTTCGATAACCTCGTTAATAAAATCATCAACGGTTTTATCAATCTGTTCTTCCGATGTACCTTCCGGGAATCGCCATGCCACCGAAAATCCTAATTCCTGGAATTCGTCGATGTGCATTTTTTTACGCAGACGACGGCTACGGTTCTTTGCCATTATTTCACCCTCTCGAACATTAAGTCCCATACTCCGTGACCAAGACGATGACCACGTTGTTCAAATTTCGTCACCGGACGTGATGCCGGACGCGGTACGTAATCATTGCTCTCTGACAGGTTTTTATAACCGTCAATAGAAGACATCACTTCAAGCATATGTTCCGCATAAGGTTCCCAGTCGGTCGCCATATGGAATACGCCCCCCAGCTGCAGTTTGCTTTTTACCAGTTCGGCAAACGGCACCTGTACGATACGGCGTTTATTATGGCGCGCTTTGTGCCACGGGTCAGGGAAAAAGAGCTGCACCATGCGCAATGAATTGTCAGGAATCATTTTATGCAGCACTTCAACCGCATCGTGACACATCACGCGCAGGTTGCTTAAACCTTCTTCATGCGCAGAAGCCAGGCACGCACCAACGCCCGGTGAATGCACTTCAATGCCGAGGAAGTCCTGCTCAGGGCGATCTTTAGCCATTGCCACCAGCGACGCCCCCATGCCAAAACCAATCTCAAGCGTCACCGGCGCTTCACGGCCAAAAAGCGCGGGGAAATCCAGCATATCTTCGCTGAACTCAACGCCCATCACCGGCCAGTAGTTTTCCAGCGCATGTTCCTGGCCTTTGGTCAGTCGCCCCTGGCGGCGCACAAAACTACGGATACGGCGCAGTGGGCGGCCGTTTTCATCAAATTCCGGTGAAATGACGTCGTTTTTCATAAAGATTTAGTCGCTTGTGAAAGTGTTCTGAAAACGGGCATTATCCAAAGTTAGTTGCCGGATGCAAGCATGATAAGGCCGTGGCTGCGGAAAGTTCCGGTTTACACCCTGCCGTCGCTGTGCTGCAATCTTGCCCCCAACAACAGTGAATTCGGTGACCATGCAAGCGTCGCAATTTTCAGCCCAGGTTCTGGACTGGTACGATAAATACGGGCGGAAAACGCTGCCCTGGCAAATTGACAAGACGCCCTACAAAGTATGGCTCTCAGAAGTGATGTTGCAACAAACTCAGGTTGCGACCGTTATCCCCTATTTTGAACGCTTTATGGCGCGCTTCCCGACGGTGACCGATCTCGCCAATGCGCCGCTCGACGAAGTTCTCCACTTGTGGACCGGGCTTGGCTATTACGCCCGCGCGCGCAACCTGCATAAAGCGGCACAACAAGTGGCGACCTTACACGGCGGTAAATTCCCGGAAACCTTTGAAGAAGTCGCGGCGTTACCGGGCGTCGGGCGTTCCACCGCAGGCGCGATTCTCTCGCTTTCTCTGGGTAAGCACTTTCCGATTCTCGACGGTAACGTCAAACGCGTGCTGGCGCGCTGCTATGCTGTAAGCGGCTGGCCTGGGAAAAAAGAGGTCGAGAATAAATTATGGAGTTTAAGCGAGCAGGTGACGCCCGCGGTCGGCGTGGAACGGTTTAATCAGGCGATGATGGATTTGGGCGCGATGATTTGTACGCGCTCGAAACCGAAATGTTCGCTCTGTCCGCTACAAAACGGATGTATTGCCGCCGCCAACAATAGCTGGTCGCTTTATCCGGGCAAAAAACCGAAACAGACGCTGCCGGAGCGCACCGGCTACTTTTTGCTATTACAGCACGAAGATGAAGTATTGCTGGCGCAGCGTCCGCCGAGCGGATTGTGGGGCGGTTTATACTGTTTCCCGCAGTTTGCCGACGAAGAAAGTTTGCGGCATTGGCTGGCGCAACGGCAGATTGCTGCCGATAACCTGACGCAGCTGACCGCGTTTCGCCATACTTTCAGCCATTTCCACTTAGATATTGTGCCTATGTGGCTTCCCGTGTCGTCATTCACCGGCTGCATGGATGAAGGCAATGCGCTCTGGTATAACTTAGCGCAACCGCCGTCAGTTGGCCTGGCGGCTCCCGTGGAGCGTTTGTTACAGCAGTTACGCACTGGCGCGCCGGTTTAGCGCGTGAGTCGATAAAGAGGATGATTTATGAGCAGAACGATTTTTTGTACTTTCCTGCAACGTGAAGCAGAAGGTCAGGATTTTCAGCTGTACCCCGGCGAGCTGGGAAAACGCATCTATAACGAGATCTCCAAAGAAGCCTGGGCGCAGTGGCAGCACAAACAAACCATGCTGATTAATGAAAAGAAACTCAACATGATGAATGCCGAGCACCGCAAGCTGCTGGAGCAGGAGATGGTCAACTTCCTGTTCGAGGGTAAAGAGGTGCATATCGAGGGCTATACGCCGGAAGATAAAAAATAAAAACAGTGCCGGAGCACGCCTCCGGCAACTTGCATAAAAACAAACACAACACGCACCCGGAATGATGAAAAAATATCTCGCGCTGGCTTTGATTGCGCCGTTGCTCATCTCCTGTTCGACGACCAAAAAAGGCGATACCTATAACGAAGCCTGGGTCAAAGATACCAACGGTTTTGATATTCTGATGGGGCAATTTGCCCACAATATTGAGAACATCTGGGGATTCAAAGAGGTGGTGATCGCCGGTCCTAAGGACTACGTGAAATACACCGATCAATATCAGACCCGCAGCCACATCAACTTCGATGACGGTACGATTACTATCGAAACTATCGCCGGGACAGAACCTGCCGCGCATTTGCGCCGGGCAATTATCAAAACGTTGCTGATGGGTGACGATCCGAGTTCGGTCGATCTCTATTCCGACGTTGATGATATTACGATTTCGAAAGAACCTTTCCTTTACGGTCAGGTGGTGGACAACACCGGGCAGCCGATTCGCTGGGAAGGTCGCGCGAGCAACTTCGCGGATTATCTGCTGAAAAACCGTCTGAAGAGCCGCAGCAACGGGCTGCGTATCATCTACAGCGTTACCATTAACATGGTGCCGAACCACCTTGATAAACGTGCGCACAAATATCTCGGCATGGTCCGCCAGGCGTCACGGAAATATGGCGTTGATGAGTCGCTGATTCTGGCGATTATGCAGACCGAATCTTCCTTTAACCCATATGCGGTCAGCCGTTCCGATGCGCTGGGATTAATGCAGGTGGTACAACATACTGCCGGGAAAGATGTGTTCCGCTCGCAGGGGAAATCCGGCACGCCGAGCCGCAGTTTCTTGTTTGATCCTGCCAGCAATATTGATACCGGCACCGCGTATCTGGCGATGCTGAACAATGTTTATCTCGGCGGAATTGATAACCCAACATCGCGGCGTTATGCCGTCATCACCGCCTATAACGGCGGCGCAGGCAGCGTGCTGCGAGTCTTTTCGAATGATAAGATTCAGGCTGCCAATATTATTAACACCATGACGCCGGGCGATGTTTATCAGACGCTGACGACCCGCCATCCCTCTGCGGAATCTCGCCGTTATCTTTATAAAGTGAATACCGCGCAAAAATCCTACCGCCGCCGATAATTCCATTAACCGCCCCTGACGATGCTCAGGGGCAAAAATGTTACCCACATCACAATTTCGTTTTGCAAATTGGGAATGTTTGCAATTATTTGCCACAGGTAACAAAAAACCAGTCCGCGAAGTTGATAGAATCCCATCATCTCGCACGGTCAAATGTGCTTTTTCAAACACTCATCCGCATCACGATGTGAGGAAATTAACATGAATCTTAAGCTGCAGCTGAAAATCCTCTCTTTTCTGCAGTTCTGTCTGTGGGGAAGTTGGCTGACGACCCTCGGCTCCTATATGTTTGTTACCCTGAAGTTTGACGGTGCTTCTATTGGCGCAGTTTATAGCTCACTGGGTATCGCCGCGGTCTTTATGCCTGCGCTGCTGGGGATTGTGGCCGACAAATGGTTAAGTGCGAAATGGGTATATGCCATTTGCCACACCATTGGCGCTATCACGCTGTTCATGGCGGCACAGGTCACGACACCGGAGGCGATGTTCCTTGTGATATTGATTAACTCGTTTGCTTATATGCCAACGCTTGGGTTAATCAACACCATCTCTTACTATCGCCTGCAAAATGCCGGGATGGATATCGTTACTGACTTCCCGCCAATCCGTATCTGGGGCACCATCGGCTTTATCATGGCAATGTGGGTGGTGAGCCTGTCTGGCTTCGAATTAAGCCACATGCAGCTGTATATTGGCGCAGCACTTTCCGCCATTCTGGTTCTGTTTACCCTGACTCTGCCGCATATTCCGGTTGCTAAACAGCAAGCGAATCAGAGCTGGACAACCCTGCTGGGCCTCGATGCATTCGCGCTGTTTAAAAACAAGCGTATGGCAATCTTCTTTATCTTCTCAATGCTGCTGGGCGCGGAACTGCAGATTACCAACATGTTCGGTAATACCTTCCTGCACAGCTTCGACAAAGATCCGATGTTTGCCAGCAGCTTTATTGTGCAGCATGCGTCAATCATCATGTCGATTTCGCAGATCTCTGAAACCCTGTTCATTCTGACCATCCCGTTCTTCTTAAGCCGCTACGGTATTAAGAACGTAATGATGATCAGTATTGTGGCGTGGATCCTGCGTTTTGCGCTGTTTGCTTACGGCGACCCGACTCCGTTCGGTACTGTACTGCTGGTACTGTCGATGATCGTTTACGGTTGCGCATTCGACTTCTTCAACATCTCTGGTTCGGTGTTTGTCGAAAAAGAAGTTAGCCCGGCAATTCGCGCCAGTGCACAAGGGATGTTCCTGATGATGACTAACGGCTTCGGCTGTATCCTCGGCGGCATCGTGAGCGGTAAAGTTGTTGAGATGTACACCCAAAACGGCATTACCGACTGGCAGACCGTATGGTTGATTTTCGCTGGTTACTCCGTGGTTCTGGCCTTCGCGTTCATGGCGATGTTCAAATATAAACACGTTCGTGTCCCGACAGGCACACAGACGGTTAGCCACTAATTACGCAAAGAAAAACGGGTCGCCAGAAGGTGACCCGTTTTTTTTATTCTTACTTCAACACATAACCGTACAACCGTTTCATGCCATCCGCATCGGTTTCGCTATAAACACCTTGCAGCTCCGGCGAAAATCCCGGCAACAAATTCACCCCTTCTTCCAGTGCAAGGAAATAACGTTGAACCGCCCCACCCCAGACTTCCCCGGGTACCACGCAAAGCACGCCAGGTGGATAAGGCAACGCCCCTTCTGCCGCAATTCGCCCTTCGGCATCACGAATCCGCACCAACTCCACTTCACCGCGAATATAAGCGCTATGCGCATCCTGGGGGTTCATCACCACTGACGGGAAACTCTGCTGGCGGAACATCGCTTTTTGTAGGTCTTTGACGTCGAAACTGACATACAGATCGTGCATCTCCTGACACAACTGGCGCAGGGTGTAGTCGCGATAGCGCACCGGATATTTGTTATAAACGCTCGGCAACACCTCAGCCAGCGGCGAGTCATCCTCAATATGCTGTTCAAATTGCGCCAGCATCGCCACCAGTTGTGCCAGCTTCTCGTGGCTTTCCGCCGGAGTTAATAAGAACAGAATGGAGTTGAGATCGCACTTCTCCGGCACAATGCCGTTCTCACGCAGATAGTGCGCCAGAATCGTCGCCGGAACGCCAAAGTCGCTATATTCGCCAGTTTCGGCATTGATACCTGGTGTAGTGAGTAACAGCTTGCACGGATCAACAAAATACTGATCCGCGGCATATCCTTCAAAGCCGTGCCACTTCGCCCCCGGCTCAAAACTGAAAAAACGGCGGTCGCTGGCTAACACAGATGTCGGATAATCCTGCCACAATTTGCCATCAACAACGGGCGGGATAAACGGGCGGAACAGCTTACAGCGCGCAAGAATAGCCTTGCGCGACTCAATACCCAACTCAACGCACTCAGCCCACAGCCGACGCCCACTCTCCCCTTCATGAATTTTGGCGTTAACATCCAGTGCAGCAAACAGCGGATAGAAAGGGCTGGTAGAAGCATGGAGCATAAAGGCGTTATTCAACCGCTTATGCGGGCAAAAACGCGCCTGTCCGCGGATATGGTTATCTTTTTTATGGATCTGCGACGTCTGTGAGAATCCAGCCTGCTGTTTGTGCACCGACTGGGTCACAAAAATCCCCGGATCGTTTTCGTTAAGTTCTAACAGCAGCGGCGAGCTATCCGCCATCATCGGGATAAATTGTTCGTAACCGACCCACGCGGAATCAAACAGAATGTAATCACACAGATGCCCAACGGTATCGATCACCTGACGGGCGTTATAGACAGTTCCGTCATAGGTTCCCAGCTGAATAATCGCCAGGCGAAACGGGCGCGGCAGCTCGGCTTTTTCTGGCGCAACGTCGCGAATTTGCTGGCGCAGATACTCTTCATTAAAACAGTGCGCATCAATACCGCCAATGAAACCAAACGGGTTGCGTGAAGCTTCCAGATAGACCGGCGTCGCCCCCGCCTGAATCAGCGCGCCGTGATGATTCGACTTATGGTTGTTACGGTCGAAGAGCACCAGATCGCCACGCGTTAACAGCGCATTCGTCACCACTTTATTCGCTGCCGATGTGCCGTTCAGCACAAAATAGGTTTTATCGGCATGAAAGACTTTGGCTGCGAATTTCTGCGCATCTTTCGCCGATCCTTCATGAATAAGCAGATCGCCCAATTTTACGTCAGCGTTACACATATCGGCGCGAAAGACGTTCTCACCAAAGAAATCGTAAAAATGGCGTCCGGCAGGATGCTTTTTAAAAAACGCACCATGTTGATGTCCAGGGCAAGCAAAGGTGCTGTTGCCCATCTCAACGTACTGCGTCAGCGTGTCATAAAACGGTGGCAGCAAATTCTCTTCATACTGACAGGCTGCGGATTCCAGCTCCAGCCACTGCTGCTCGTTGCCGTTGATTACCGCCGTAACGCCCGCAGGTAATTCAACAGCATGTTCGGAATACAAAAACACCGGTAGATGAAAACCGGTGCGCTTAAGCAACGCAAGAATGCCACTGCGACTATCCGCAGCGGTAATGACGACTGCCGCGACGTCCGTAAAATCAGTATCTCCCAACGCCACCACGCGACGATGAGAAGAAAGTCGGGATACCAGTTCACTACTGGCGGCAATATTCATTGATTTCATAAGCGCAAACCCGTTTCGGGGAAGTAAGAATACCGGACAAGGTGGAAAACCCTGCCCCATGAGATATGGGTCAAACTGGTCACCAGCTCCGACCGCCAGACATCAGTAAAAGCAGAAACGCTCTGATTTTACTGTTGTCCTGCAGTGAGCGTGCGTTAACTTCACCGCATGAGCAGTAACATAGAAAGGGAAACGTTTCGCGCGAAACGGCGATAAGCGAGAGAATGTAAGGAGATGGCGTGCATCGGGCAAACTCCGTACAGAGAGGAGAAAATTCGCGCAATCATGGCACCTTTCGCTAAAGCGTGCAAGCCAGGACTTTGCGACCAGACAAGCCATCAACAAGGCAAAAAGTTCATAATAAGAAAATCAAACAATACAGCTAACAGGAACTCTTGTGGTCATCGGCCCTTTTATCAACGCTAGTGCAGTCTTACTGGGTGGCGTTCTCGGCGCACTGCTCAGCCAACGCTTACCGGAACGTATCCGCGTCTCCATGACATCTATTTTTGGTCTGGCATCGCTGGGGATTGGTATTTTACTGGTTGTGAAATGCGCCAACCTTCCAGCGATGGTTTTAGCTACGCTACTTGGCGCTCTAATTGGCGAAATTTGTTTGCTGGAGAAAGGTGTCAATACAGCAGTCGCCAAAGCACAAAATCTGTTTCGTCACTCACGTAAGAAGCCAGCGCATGAATCTTTTATTCAGAATTATGTCGCGATTATTGTCCTGTTTTGCGCCAGCGGCACCGGGATCTTCGGGGCGATGAACGAAGGGATGACCGGCGATCCGAGTATTTTAATCGCCAAGTCATTTCTTGATTTCTTTACGGCGATGATCTTCGCCTGCTCGCTGGGTATTGCGGTGTCGGTAATTAGTATCCCATTACTGATCATCCAGTTAACGCTGGCGTGGGCTGCCGCGCTGATATTACCGCTGACCACACCGTCGATGATGGCAGACTTCAGCGCCGTAGGCGGTTTATTGCTGCTGGCAACCGGATTACGCATCTGTGGCATTAAAATGTTCCCGGTGGTCAACATGCTTCCAGCACTCCTTCTGGCAATGCCGCTTTCCGCCGCCTGGACCGCCTGGTTTGCCTGACAATGCGTGCAATAGCGGCAAAGTGATGATAGATTGTGCAGTCTGCAGTAAATTGAAGAAATTTGATTGACGAGACGAGGCGAATCAGGTTTAATGCGCCCCGTTGCCCGGATAGCTCAGTCGGTAGAGCAGGGGATTGAAAATCCCCGTGTCCTTGGTTCGATTCCGAGTCCGGGCACCACTAATTCTTAAGAACCCGCCCACAAGGCGGGTTTTTGCTTTTGGATCTGACAATAACCTTCACGAAAAAAGTTTGCTTATAAAGTCTGGGGGAATTACTCTCGCCACGTTAACGAGAGTAATTTTATTGATACTAATCTCCTGATACTTTACCCCCGTCCAAACTCCAGCCGCTGCACATTCACCATCCCAGTCTTCTCAGCAGCACTGGCATCAATTTGTGTCACCCGCAGCGCATACTTTTCATCCAGCGCGTTTAACCAGTTCAGCAGGTCATTAAACACCACCGGATCTATCCAGACCTGAATATTCTCCCCACGCTCGGCTATCCGCTTGATGACTACCGAGTGCGCGGAAGCGCTGTCACTGATAACCCGCGATACCTGCGCAGGCGTTGTTGTGGCGGATTTTCGCGCCGCCATAATATCCGGCGCGGCGCTCCTCAGTCTGGTGTTCATCGCCACCAGTTGCTGCAACATTGTCTCCTGTTGTTCTATCCGTTCGCTCAACGGCTGCCAGATGAGGACGTAATATCCGACGCTAAACAGGAACACCACCGCTGCCAGTAACATGCCCTTTTCACGCGGAGAACGCCCCGCCAGGTGTTGTGCCAGCCAGTGTTCGCCACGGCTTAACTGGCGTTCACGCCATTGCTGAAAATAGTGAATAAATTTATCGCGTAACATGTTATTTCCTCCGCAACGTTACGCCGCCGGAAACCGCATCACCCTCTTTCTGTAACGCGTCCTGTTGCACAACATAATCGGTTGCCAGTGCACTACGCAGTTTGTCGAAACTGGCAAAGTTCGCGGCCCGTAGCTGGAGGTGAAGTATCTGGCGTTTTTGATCAAAGGTAAAACCACGCATTTCGATGTCGGAAAGTGACGCTGATTTCAGGGTGCTGGCTATCGCTGACAACTCGGCGAGCAGCCGGGTATCGTCGGCCTGTGGGCGATATTTTTTCAGCGCCATCGTCACCTGAGAGCGTAAATTCACAATCCGCTTCTGCTCCGGGAACAACGTTAAGAACTGTTCCTCCGCCTGGGTGCGGCTTTGCGCCACCTGTTCGCTGACGCTCCATAACGTCACGCCCCGCTCCACTGCCAGCGCAACCAGAATCAGCAATATCGGCAGAATCATCACCCGCCAGCGCGCCCACTGTTTTCGGTAGCTGACGCGAGGCTGCCACGGCCCTGTCAGCAGGTTCCCTTCCGGTTCGCCATAAGTGGTAATGGCGGGCAGAGCTGTAACGGTCAGGCGTTCAGCGTCTGCGCCAGCCCATGCTGATAGCTTTTCCGGTGCAATGCCGACTACGGTTAGCGAAAGCGGTAAATCCTGCTCATTGAGCTGGGCGCGGAACATGACCGGAGCCAGCGCCAGCCCGGCGCTCCATCCCCGGCATTCATCGATGCGGCAGATAACCCGTTGCGCATCGCAAGCCATAAACCCACAAGGAATGGACATCCAGTCCGGCGCGACGGTAGCGCGGGTGATGCCGTTTTCCTGCAACCACTGCGCAATGTTGCGCATATGCTGTTGGTGAATCACTGCTACGGTTGCCAGTTGCTGGTCGATATTCAACGGGGCGAAATGCAGTTCATCGATATCCTGGTTCAGCTCTTCTTCCAGTAAGGCGGGCAGAATGGTCGGTATCTGCTTACGGGCGACATCAGGCAGTTCAACCTGCCAGACGCTGATCCATTCGCCGGGAATGTAGAGTCGAATCGCATCAGTTTGCAGCCATTGCTGGAGCTGTTCGTTAGCAACGTCAGACCAGATACCGTGCTCCACATCGGGTGTACGGCGCTGCCAATGGATGGGATCAGCGGCGCAAAGCGGGAAAAAAATCTCAAGGATGGAACTCACTCACTTTCTCCTGTCTGATGCCAGAGAACCGAAAAGTGTTGTGGGCCCATGCGGACAATTAACGAGTTCATCGTCAGTTCAATCTCATTCACGGTGATATCTGAACGCAGCCAGAAGTAATTGCTGTCCACGCTCAGGACGGTTTTTAGCTGTTTTTTAGTACGCTCATCGACGTCAGCAAGTAGCGGCTGTGCAAGAAACTGATCGACATCTTCCCAGCCCTTCGCCGGACGTTGTTGTAATAACGCCCGCGCCTGAACAGGGCTTAACCACGGGTCAAACAGCGCCTCAAGAATCACACTTTGCGTGACGTCTAAAGTATTGATGTTGATTTGCTGGCGGGTCATCGGCAGCGCACAGACCAGCGGTTTCAGTTTTTGATAAAGCCCGGCGTCCATTCCCTGCACCACGCGCATCTCGCTGATATCGGCCAGCGGTTGATTGGCGGCGTAGAAAGGCACCGAGCGGGCGAGATATTCGCTGTCTTCACGGCCCAGACGCGTCTGCACGCTGCGGTCTTCATCAATAAACTCCCACAGGCTTTCGGCTATCAGTTCGGCCCGATAAGCAGGCACATCCAGGCGCGTGATCAGGGCAATCAGTTGTTGTACCGCGAGCGGACGCGACGCCGTTGTGGGCTGAGCGAGGGCATTCAGGTTAAAGCAGGCCTGTGCGTCACGCAGAGTGACGGCGATTTGCCCCTGCGGCAGTGGGAAAAAACGAGGGCCGGAAGCCCACGGCTGTTCCAGATGCACGCGCTTTTCATTTTTCAGGCTCAGACTGAGCGCGCTCAGCGCCAGGCTTTCTGCACTGGCGCTGTACCACAGCGCCTGCTGGTACTCCTGCTGGCTGCGCGTTCTTCCCAGTTGCTGCTGCATCCGCCCGGAAAGCGTGATGGTTACCAGCATCATAACTGCCAGCAATACCAGCACCACGACCAGTGCCATTCCGCGTTTTGGTGGTGAGGTGATCATGATTATTGCGGCCCGCGTAACAACCAGATGCGTTCAATCTCGCCCCATTGCGGCGAATGCAGGGTCATGCGTACCGCCACAGGGATCGCCTGTACTGACGACCAGCTCTCCTGCCAGCGCGTGCCGTCGTAGAACTGCAAACGGAGCGAATCGGCCGGAATCAACTTTTGCATTGTCGGCTTCACGCTGCCTGCGGCATCGGTCAGCGGCCAGGCTAACCGTTCGAGATAACCGTCATGAATGCGGTAACCGACGGTGAGCAGATTACTGCGCGGCAGACGCATCAACGGGTTAACCACACCGCCGCGCACAAAACGCATTCCTTCACTCTCAGACGCCAGCACGCCAGCGCCAGCCAGTAACGCTGGTTCACGCTGGCCCTGATCGCCTCTTACCGGACGCGGCATCATTTGGGTCAGATCGTGGGTCAGAAAACTCATCGTTTGCTGCATGAGGTTTAGTTTTTGATCGTGTCCGGCGACGGCGCTATTCACGCGCGTGACGCCGTTAGTCACCTGCTGCGCCATCAGTGCCAGCGAGGCAAAAATGGCAATTGCCACCAACATTTCCAGTAACGTGAAACCAGCGCGAGTCCTTCTCACTGTTGGCCTCCCACGGCGCTAAACCAGGCGCGTCGTGACTGAATCACCGACGAAAAGTCTTCGTGAAGGCTGACTTCAATATCCACCGCCTGGAGCAGCGCGTTGCCTGTACTCAGCGGTGTGGTTCGCCAGTACCAGCGGCTTCCTGCCATATCGCTCTCGCCCTGCTGCCTGACCGCCCGCTGCTCGCGGGTCATCAGGTAGAGCAGCGCGGTCTGGTTTTCAGCCACCCAGCCCGCTACCGTTTTTTCCTCAAGAATTTGCTGATTACTCAGCGCACCGCTGGCAATCTGTAACACCGCCGTGGCAGCCAGCGCAAAAATCGCCAGCGCGAGCATCACTTCCAGCAAGGTAAATCCGCGCTTCATGGCATCCTCTCATCACATTGATTGAGGGATAACGCGCCATCGTGTGCCAGCTTTACCGCCCAACATGCGTTTTGCGCCGCCGAGTAGAAGCGCAGCGTAAACGGCGTGGCGGGTTCAAAAGGCGAAAAACGGATCTGCGGCGTCTTCTTTTTCGCCTCTTTTTGCAGCTCAAGTTCAATATCGTGCAGCGTCAGTCGACGACGTTGCAGCTCCAGCGCATATTCCTTCTGCCAGATATCACTTCCGGGTTGTAACAGCATCTGCACCTGTTTCGGCACCGTAACCTGTGCCGATAACCGGGTCGAGGAAACGGGCGACCACTGCCCCTGACGACGCTGCATAAACTGGTAGCCAGGCGGGTCGATTAGCACACCGAGTGTTTTCCCTTCGATCACTGCCCTGTCCTTAAACTGCGCAAAGCGAGTCAGAAAATCCTGCGCCGCTTTTTTCGCGGGCGATTCAGAATCGGTCGCAAAAGTCTGTACCACGCCCGCACTGGCAAGGCCGATAAGAAAAATCACCAGCATGATTTCCAGAAGTGTGAATCCGCGTTCAGGCACTGCTTACTGAAACTCCTGCAAATTCCAGTTACCGATATCTGCGCCAGCGCCTTCCCCGTTTTCCTGACCATCCGCCCCCAGGGTATAAACATCAAACAGCCCTTTTTCACCCGGACTGAGATACTGATAATCATTGCCCCACGGATCCTTTGGCAGTCGTTTAATGTATCCACCAGTACGGTAGTTGCGGGAGTCCGCCATATTGGCTGGCTGCTGGATCAGCGCCTCAAGCCCCTGTTCTGTGGTCGGATAACGCCCGTTATCCAGTCGGTACATATCCAGTGCGTTTTCCAGCGCCACGATATCGCTGATGGCTTTTTGCCGATCGGCTTTCTCTTTGTTGCCCAACAGGTTAGGCACCACCAGACTTGCCAGGACGCCAAGAATAACAATCACCACCATCACTTCCAGCAGGGTAAAACCTGCCCGTGGTTTTTGTGTGCGGGATAACGAATTCATGTGATAACTCCGTAAATTACATTCCAACCATATTATTCAGTTGCAGCATCGGCTCGAGGATGGCGATGACAATAAACAGCACCACGCCCGCCATCATCACCACCAGCGCCGGTTCAAACAGCCCTAACGCCAGCCCCACCTGGGTATCAAATTCCCGTTCCTGGTTGACTGCGGCCTGCTCAAGCATGGTTTCCAGTTCGCCGCTCTGTTCGCCGGAGGCGATCATGTACAGCATCATCGGCGGGAACAGGCGCAACTCCGCCAGCGCGGCGCGCAGACTGCTTCCTTCGCGGACGCGATCTGCCGCCAGCAGTAGTTGTTGTTCGACATAGCGATTTGCCGACACGGCGGCAGCAGTCTGAATACCTTCCAGTAGCGGAACACTGCTGGCGGTGAGGATGCTTAAGGTGCGGGAAAAACGCGCCGTATTCAGCCCGCGCGCAACACGCCCCGTCACAGGCAGGCGCAGCACGGTTTGATCCCAGCGCAGGCGCATAGCAGGATTTTTAAGTAGCCGTTGCCCCAGCACCAGAAGCCCCAGCAAACCCGCCAGCCAGTAAACGCCGCTGGCCTGTAACGCGTCGCTCATGGCAATAAGCGTGCGGGTTGAGGCGGGTAGCGCGTGTCCGAGATGATCAAACTGTTCGATGATTTTCGGCACCACTGCCGTCAGCAAAATAGTGACTACGCCCGTTGCCACCACCAGCAGAACCAGCGGATAGAGCATGGCCTGCAATAGACGTGATTTCAGGCGCTGTCGCTGTTCGGTGTAATCTGCCAGGCGATTAAGCACCACGTCGAGATGCCCGGATTTTTCTCCGGCAGCAACCATCGAACAAAACAGAGAATCAAAGACGCGGGGATGTTCGCGCAGGCTGTCCGACAGGGTGTAACCTTCCTGAATCCGGCTGCGCAGCGCCATTCCGAGGCTTTTTACATGCAGTTTTTCACTTTGCTCACTGACCGCCTGTAAGCAGGTTTCCAGCGGCATTGCTGCCTGTACCAGCGTTGCCAGTTGGCGCGTGAACAGCGCAAGATCTGCCGCCGCCACGCGACGATGTGCGTGCCGCCGACGCTGCAACATCCCCCCTGACGAAGTATTCATCCGGGCTTCAATATGCACGGGGATAAGCTCTTTACCGCGCAACAACTGGCGGGCATGACGCGCGGAATCCGCCTCAATCATACCTTTGGTTTTGCGACCATTACGCTCCAGCGCCTGATAGTAAAACAGTGCCATTACGCCTCCATGGTTACCCGCAGAACTTCATCGAGAGAGGTTTCTCCGGCGAGCACTTTCTCAATGCCGTTGCTGCGGATACCCGCAGAGTGTTGTCGGACATAACGTTCCAGCTCCAGCTCCCCGGCCTGACGGTGGATCAAATCACGCAATGTGGCATCCACCACGATCAGCTCATGGATGGCAGTCCGTCCGCGAAAACCTTTGTGATTACAGGCGGGACAGCCCTGTGGATGGTACAGAGTGACGGTACGGGCGTCGGTAATTCCCAGCAGGCGTTTTTCTTCGTCAGTGGCTGGTGCGGGCTGGCGGCAGTCGGGACACAGCGTGCGAACCAGTCGCTGCGCCATCACGCCCGTCAGACTGGAAGAGAGCAGGAAAGGCTCCACGCCCATATCCTGCAAACGTGTGATCGCCCCCACCGCTGTGTTGGTATGCAGCGTGGAAAGGACCAGGTGTCCGGTAAGTGAAGCCTGGACGGCGATTTCTGCGGTTTCGGTATCGCGGATTTCACCGACCATCACCACATCCGGGTCCTGACGCAAAATCGCGCGCAGCCCACGGGCAAAGGTCATGCCGACGCGGGTGTTAACCTGCGTCTGACCGATCCCTTCAATCATGTATTCGATGGGATCTTCAACCGTGAGAATGTTGCGCGAATGGTTGTTCAGCTCCTGCAATCCGGCGTACAGCGTGGTGCTTTTGCCGGAACCCGTCGGCCCCGTCACCAGAAAGATGCCGTGCGGTTTGTGTAACAGCTGGCGCAACTGCGCGGTCAGTTGCTGGCTAAGCCCCAGACGCTCCAGCGTCAGGCGGGCCTGGTTTTTGTCCAGCAGTCGCAGCACCACGCGCTCGCCCCAGGCAGAAGGCATGGTGGAGACACGCACGTCAATCGCCCGGCCGCCCAGCAACAGCGCAATACGTCCATCCTGCGGCACGCGCTTTTCGGCAATGTCCAGCCGCGCCATCACCTTGATACGCGACACCAGCAGCGAGGCCAGTTTGCGCCCCGGACGCAGCATTTCATGTAATGTGCCGTCAACACGAAAACGGATCACCAGACTCTTTTCAAACGTCTCAATGTGGATATCCGAAGCGCCTTCTTTGATTGCCTCTGCCAGCATGGCGTTGATCAGTTTGATGATCGGCGCATCGTCGTCGCTTTCCAGCAGATCTTCCGTTTCCGGCAGTTCTTCCGCGAGGGTAAAAAAGTCCTCGGCAGAACCGAGATCTTCCATCAGTTGGCGAGCCTCGGAAGAGTCCCGCTGCCAGACCGCATTCAGCCGCTGTTCAAATTCGGCTTCGTCGATTTGCCGCAGCGTAAAGGGCGCGTTCAGCCCCCGCTGCAGCTCCTGCAAAACAGAGAGCGACAACGGATGAACATGGAGGATCTCCAGCGACGCTTCGCACCATGCCACCAGGCTAAACCGACGGCTGAAACTGTAGGGCAGACGCACGGTGTTAGCGGTGGTTTCCTGTGCTACAGGCACCATTAACGCGTTCTCCCGGCATTAAGGAACGCACGAACTTCCGGCGGTAGAGCCTGATTTTGCGCTGGCAGTACCGGCTGCGCGGTGTGCGGCATCAGGCTTAAACCTTGCTCATCGCGATAGATCTGCTCGGCGCGCATGTAGTTATATTTGCGCTGCGACACGCCGTCTGCCGCCATACCGTCACGCAGAATGGTCGGGCGGATAAACACCATCAGGTTACGTTTTTCTTTTTTATCCGCCGTCGATTTAAACAGGTTACCAATCAATGGGATATCGCCCAGCAGCGGCACTTTCGCCACGCTTTCTCCCGCCTGATCGTCCATCAGACCACCAAGCACAATCAGCTCACCATCGTTAGCCAGCACGGTGGTTTTCAGTTTGCGCTCACCAAACACCACGTCGAGGCTGGTCTGTCCTTCCACCTTCGAGACTTCCTGCTCAATCACCATCTGTACCGCGTTACCTTCGTTAATCTGCGGCGTGACTTTCAGCATGATGCCGACTTTTTTCCTTTCTACTGTATTGAAAGGATTGCTGTTATTGGAGCCAACGGTAGAGCCGGTTAATACCGGAACGTCCTGGCCCACCATGAAGAAGGCTTCCTGGTTGTCCAGCGTGGTGATGCTCGGCGTGGAGAGCACGTTCGAGCTGGAGTCGTTTTTAACCGCCTGCACCAGCGCCATCCAGTCGCCTTTCACCACACCAACCGCCGTACCGCTAAAGCCGGAAAGAAGCTGGGCGAGCGTGGAGAGATCGCCGTTGGTATCCGGATTAATGGTGGTAGCGCCGTTTTCACTGATCACCGTCGAGCCTTTCTGCGGTTTCGCCTGAGAAATGGCTGCCCCCAGCGTACCGATAGGGATCTGCGTACCATTAGCAAACTGCATTAATCCGGCATCTTTCGACGCCCACTGCACGCCGAAGTTGATATTGCTACCTTCGGCAACTTCCACGATCAACGCCTCGACGTGCACCTGAGCACGGCGAATATCCAGTTGTTCAATCACGCTTTGCAGCGACTGCATGATGTCCTGCGGTGCGGTTACAATCAGGGCATTACTGTGTTTGCTGGCGGCGATGGATACAATCTCACGCCCGCTACCGACCGTGCCTTCCGCCTCTTCTTTAGCCGCCGTGAGCGTACCGCTGACCTGCTTCAGCACATCGACCAGATCTTCGGCTTTGCTGTATTTGAGATAGAAAACCTGGCTGTTGCCGCTGCGTTCCATTTCTGAGTCCAGCCGACGGATCAGGCGGCGCATTTTGTCCCGCGTGGCCGGGTCACCACTGACAATCACACTGTTGGTGCGTTCGTCGGCGACAATTTGAGATTTCAGCGTCGCTGGCTGGTTCTCGCCGCTGTTTTTCGTCAGGCTTTCCAGCACGCGGGCGATTTCCGAAGCCGAGGCGTTATCCAGCGGGATCACCTCTTCGGTGCGATTACCCGCGTGATCCACGCGCTGGATCACTTCTGTCAGGCGCTCCACAACGGAGGCGCGTCCGGTGAGCATAATCACGTTGGAGGGATCGTAATTAACAACGTTGCCTGAGCCTGCGCTGTCGATCATCTGGCGCAGAATCGGTGCCAACTCGCGTACCGACACATTACGTACCGGCACTACTTTGGTGACCATTTCATCGCCCGCGTAGTTGTCGCTGCCTTCACCGACCAGCGGCAGCGGCTCGACTTTCGCAGCGCTGGATTTCACCACCTTCAGCACGTCGTTTTCCATCGGTACGACGGCATACCCCTGTGCTTCCAGCAGGTTAAGGAATAGCTGGTAATACTGGCGTTCATTGAGCGGGGTCATGGTGCGAATACTCACTTTCCCCTGTACGCCCGGCCCCATAATGATGGTTTTATTAAGGTTAGCGCCGACGGTTTCGATGAACGATTTCAGGTCGGTATCTTTAAAATTAGCGGTGAAAGTGGCTTCTTCCGCCCAGACCGGTGAACTGCATAATGCCGCTGCCAGCACCAGCGGCAGTAAACGCTTTTTTGTTTTGAGGCCAGTTGTCTTCTTACGCCAGACCGACAACGTAATATCACGCCAAAACACGATGAATGATTCTCCTGGATTAAATGCGGTTAGCGCAGCGCGATGGAAATGTCGTGGCGCGCACCCTTGCGTAAAACCGTAAGTTGAATGGAATCCATTGAAGGTAACTGCCGCATCAGAGCAATCATTGCTCGTGGATCAGTGAAATCCTGCTGATTTAGCGCAATGGCGATATCGCCTTCCTTGAAACCGCTGGCATCGAACAGAGAACGATCTGCCCCCGGCTTCACTGCATAACCGACAATTCCCTCCTTACGCACAGGCGTAAGCTGGATATAGTTAAAAATTTTCTGCGGATCTTTCGCCAGTGCCTGACGCACGGCAGTCGGGATCTCCACTGGCGCACTGACAGCAGGTTCAGCAACAGCTTGCTTTGCTTCGTCACTGACAGCTTTTTTGTTGGTCGCGGCAACGGTGGAACGCTCCTCTTCAGCCAGGCTCAGGCGCTCTATTTTTCCCTGATAGCGCAGCATCACATGGTCGCGATTGATTTCCTCAATCACCGCATTGTGCGAGCCAAGCGTTTCACCCTGCAAATAGACCTGCTGTTTACCGCCTTCTTCAATAACCGCGCCGGGTCTGGCACCAAAGGCAATCCCGCGCAGCACCACATTAAGACGCGTTTCTGCCACAGGCACAGGTTCGGGTTGTTTTACCGGCGTGGCGACGGGCTGATATTTGCCAAACCAGTTTTGCTGGCTGATTAATTGCACGTCATTTTTATCGAACGTTTTTGCATCCGCACGGGGCGGTTTATTCGCCGATGGGGAAACATCCGTATATTCCGCAGAAAAGGAGAAATAGCGCCAGAGTGAATGCGCCACTTTTGCAGAAATAATAAGCAGCATCAGCCAGAACATCCCGCGTACAATTTTTCGCAGATGCTCTTTGTCTGTATTAAAAGATTGTCTCTGGTTAAGAGTGTGACGAATTTTTGTCAGCCATTGAATGAGATAAATTCGTGCGTCACGAAAAACAACCCGCGCCAATTTATATCTACCCGACGTTATGCTTTGACTATTCCACAGGTGGTACGATCCAGTTTCCGCTGATACTGGTTACCTGTACGTGTATCATTAATCGTTATGCTGTAATTAATTCCCTCGGTAATCATTAATTTCACCGTTGGGTCAGCGCACATTTGTCGTTGATAGCTGGTTAAAAAGGCGTCAGGCGTCTGCGTGGTCTGAGTCCCCGCTTCGCTGATAATGGTCATTTTTACCGTCGTGCCGCTACTTTGTGCCAGCACTAAGGTATATCCCGCAGATTTAATCGGCAGGTTTTGGCTGATATTTTGCGCCTGTTTTTTCGCCAGTAAACTGGCATTTTCATTATGGCTGGCACAGCCACTTAATAATCCTGTAACGCTCAACAATAGCGATATTAATACCCTCCCTGGCATTTGTTTTATCGACATGGTAAATAATCTCTAAGGTTATTAATAAGAGTTAAAATGTCACTTTGATAATGACGTTGTTATCATTAAAACAATGCCTGTAGATAAATTGTTGCTATACCGCCCAGACTTAAACACGGTCCAAAAGGCAGTGTGGTTGATCCTCTTTTTGTAATAACGGCATATATCAGGCCGCAGCATGATGCGATTAAAGCAACATTGGGTAGCGACAACGGCCCCACCCAACTACCTAACGCAGCGAACAATAATACATCGCCCATGCCTAATGCTTCTTTACGCAGAACTACTCCGGCTATCCAGCGCAGGGAGTAAAAAGCGATAAACCCCACCAGGACGCCGGTAACTGCATCTTGTAGCGTGAGCGGGCTCTGCTGCGCCCATGCCGCAATCAGTCCCGTCCACAATACGCCCTGAGTAAAAACATCGGGCAGCCATTGGTGATCGAGGTCAATGACGCTCGCGGCAATCAGCCAGGCGGATAATATCATCACCGCCAGCGCCCATCCACTTTCCGGCCAGACCAGACTCGCCAGCAAAAAAGCGAGTGCCGTCAATAACTCCACCAGCGGATAACGCTTGCTGATTTTCGCCTGACAATCACGGCAGCGCCCTTTGAGCATCAGCCAGGAGAGCAGCGGAATATTGTCACGTATCCGGATGGTCTGCTGACAATGTGGGCAGTGGGAACGCGGTAGCGCAAGGCTTATTTTTGACTGCGCACTCGGCATTTCACCATGAAACTCCGCCATTTGTTGGCGCAGCATGATGGGGTAACGCCAAATCACCACATTCAAAAAACTGCCGATGATCAATCCTCCGACGGTTGCCAGTATGGGCATCGCCGCGGGGTATTGCTGAAAAACATCAAAAAGCATGGTTAAAGGTTGTTTGTTGTAACTTGCCGGATGCGGGCCTGCAAGTGTATGCCATACGGCTTTCCTCCAGGCCCGATAAGCTGGCGCAACCCGGTGCGCCTTATTTCATGCCGGATGCGGCGTGAACGCCTTATCCGGCATACAGGATTACTCGACAGACATCTTATGCTCGGTAACCTTGTTAATGGTTTCCGGTCCCTGTTCCGGTTTCGGCAGCTTGAGTGACGCCAGCGTGTTGTACGCCGACTGGCTCACACCGCCCTCGAAGCTCATCTCGCTCGCCCCCGGCAGCTGGTAAGCATTCGCACCCGGATTCCATTTCTTAAAGAACTCCGAAAGATCCGTCTGGGCGACCCAGGAGGCACACAGCATCAGCGTGTCCGCTGCGTTACCGTTGGATTCAGCACAGTAATTCTTGCCGCCAAACTTGTCATTGCTGACCTCATCGCCGCGTGCTTTACGATGCATCAACTGGAACAGGTTCCAGCCTTTCATCCCTTCACGCTCGCTGTAAAACTCTGGCAGAGGAGTGCCATCTGGATACCATTTCTTGATATCAAAGTTTTTCTCTGCCCATTCCTTCAGCTGTGCGTACATCAGCAGACGGTCACCCGCACCGCCGCGCGCCCATGCCTGACCGTTGCTTTCCTCCAGATATTCCGGTGCGACGGTAATATCGTCAGCGACACGGTTCATCTTGCCGAGATAACGATCCTGCATGTACAGCGCCAGCACGTTGTTAGCGACTTCAGTTGCACCCGGTACAGTCAACGGCGTTTCTGCGGCGTTATGACCGACTTCATGCCAGATCAGCCAGTCGTTCAGCGGCGTCGTCGGCAGCGTGGTGCTGTTCGGCGAGAAGCTGCTGTTCATTACCGGATAACCCGAATGCGCATCACCGATGGAGATCTGCACATCGTTGGCGAAACGATGTTTGTGGCCCGGCAAGTTTTTATAGGTAAACATCCGGTGCTTACCGTCTTCGCTATCACGGCCGTAGAAGTCATTCATCGAGCTGGCAAAGGTATCCAGATCGTTAGCGAATTGCTCCAGTCCGCCAGTGTAATTGCTGGCATTCAGGTTCTTCTTCGGTGTGGTATAGACGAAAGCGTCTGATTCCAGCTCACCCAGCGGAGCCGGTGAGTTCAGATCGTTTTTCCATGCGCCGTCTTTATAGAACGGTGCTTTTACCACGCCAGTAAAGGTGAAGCTGGCAGATTCATTGGTAGAGCTATTGCCCTTGATATAAATCAGGCCACCGTAAGGCACCTTGAACTTCACCGTACCGCTAGCGTCCAGAGAGTACGTTTTAGTCACTCTTGGCGGACGGTTCAGCGCAACTTCATGCTTCTCACGTCCGGTCAGGTCGTCAGCCAGCGCCACGGTGACGGTCACAGGAACGTTCGCATTGGACTTAATGGTGACCTCTTTCTGAGCCGGTGCCCACAGGCCAGTTGACTGCATGTTACCTGCAAACCATTTGGTCGGATTCGAGTACAGGCTGATGGTTTCAGTAACGTTCTGTCCCTCTTCCGATACTGCTCCCGGATACTTCTCGACATCAACTTTGATGTTCAGATCCCACCAGGAACGGCCCAGCATCAGGCGTGTCAGCGGTTTTTCCATATAGTTGAGCGGGTAGCTCGGGTTCATCATGCCCGCTTTGCTGCTACCGTCACCGTAGATCATGTTGTTATCGACCAGCGATTTTTTCAGATCTGCAGAACACTTGGTGCCGCCTGCATAGGCATCATTGGCGTAGCAGTTCAGGAACTCGGTGAACGTTTTAAAGCCCAGCTCGTCATTTTTGCCTTCTTCATAACGATAGCTCGTATCGTTCCACAGCCAGACCGACATGTTCTGGTACAGACGTTCCAGATCGACGCAGCTCAGACGCTCACCTTTGCGACCATTGGTCCGGAAGTAGAGCTCATGCTGATACAGACGCTGAATGTTGGTGCCTAAATCCGCAGCCTGCACCATCGCTTTTGCAGTGTCGGCGTTAAGGCTTAGTTGCGTATACTGTGGAACATACATGCCACCAGTAACCGGAACCCCCGTGCCAGGACGATATTCCAGGCAGTTGACCTCATAGTGATATGCCGGATTAGTACACTCTTTCAGCCCCGGGAACGCGGCGAAAATTTTCTCCTTCGCAGCCTTCAGAGAATCCTCTGTTTTATGATCGGCCTCATCAATAAAGGCATAACGCGTTTCCTGTTTGCCATCTACATCTTCCAGCCAGCTGGCAACTTCCAGCTTCGGTTTGTCATCAGGTTTGTTTTCTACCTGATATTTCCACTTAACTTCCCCTGTCTTACTATCGATGGTGTACGGCAGCGCACCATCTACGGCAGGATAACGTTCATAGACCCAAATGCCCGTTGCGCGCTGCTGACGAACGCGGTTCGGATACCCTTGCGGATCGTTATTTACTACCGACTTGTTAAGCGCCATCGACAAACCTGCGGCATCAAGCAGACGTACAAAGCCAGATGCGCTCTCTTCCTTAAGATTGCTCATCACGTTTTCCATGATCAGCACCGATCCACCTTTGTTCAGATAGGCGATCAGATCGGTCACATCCTGCTGAGTCAGCTTCGGTTTGCTGGTATCTGCACGCAGCGGGATTGCATAAGGATCGTTACCCACCTGAGTCACATATTCAAAGCCGTTAAGGATCAGCAGCGGCATTTCCTGCGGATCGAGATCGCCATAGCTACTTAAATGCTCAACAGAGATGCCCGCAAAATCCGGATGGAAGTCGAACGCAGCGCTGTTTCCTGTAACCTGACCATGACGTTTAAAATAGACAGTATCCAGGTTGGTGCCTACGGTCATGCTGGCTTTCGCGTCCGGCGTCCATTTATCGTCGGACAGATAGCGCAGCACGTTCTCCATGAAGTTCTTCATGTCATCCGGGTCGCTGTTGAGCGTACACTGCCCATCTTTATTAACGCCCCCGTTCCAGCTGTAACCGTTCGGGCAACGCAAAATGCTGTTGTAGTGTGGGTTACCGATAACCATCAGTTTGCCCTCACCGACTTGCCCCAGCGAAATAAACGGCAGGTTGAAAGTGGCGGTATCGCGCGTAACGTTTTCCGGCTCAACAAGAGAAGGCGCTTCCGTAATGTACGCCAGCTCGTTTTTATCCCAGGCGCGTTTTTCGCCAAACGCCAGCCAGTAGTTTTTATCATTACGCGCCATCAGAATCGGGAAGGCCGCGTTGGAGATATTCACCACCGCCTGACCGCGCGCATTACCCGTGCTGCCATAGAAGTTAGTAGAGTCATGGAATACATGGAACTTGCTGACAGATTTGTAGTTCGTATCCACGCCCCACAGCTTGTTGATAACGCCCTGAATCTGGCCGTCATTAACATTGCGCGTCGTCAGCGAGAACCAGCGAGCCTCGTTACAACCGTCGGTTTTCGCACAAATCGCGGTATCGATCTCTTTGGCCTGACCCGTCTTAAACTGCTCGATAAATTCGTTTGGCAGATTAACAACTTGCTCACCTTCATCCAGCGTCGCACCGTTGGATAACGAGAGATTGATAATCTCGTTGATCACGTTGGGATATTCGGCAAAGACCTTGCGTACATCATCCGGAACAACACGGGTATTATTTTGCCCGGTCGTCGAATAGCGATGAATAAGCTGATCGATATTCGCCCCGCGAACTTCATCACCCAGTTCAGTCAGCGCAATGGTCGACTTATTGCCGCGCACTGAACCCAGTTCAAAGGTATCGATACCAAAGGAGATGGTTTCGCCCCAGCTAAAAGAAAATTCACCATTTTCCCCTGTCACGCCACGGCCTGAATTGGTGTAGTAGTTGACGCCAGCAACACCATATCCCTGGCTATCCACCAGGCGACCTTCTGAGAGAATGATTTCCGAAGGTTGATACTGATAAAACTGTTCCGCGTTAGCCGACACGAAGGAGGCGTTCAGATCCGGTTTTGTTCCCGGAGTCGTGACGGGGACTACCGGTGAAGTATGAGTGGATGGCGCTTTATCAGTCGCGGCATTGTTTTCCACCTCTTCATTGACCAGCTTTTTGAACTCTTCCGGTGCCAGATCGATTTGCTTATACAGCGAGTCGAAACGTTTACTCTCGATCACCGAGGAGAACTCCAGGCACACCTGTTCTGTATTCGCCGGGCAACTGTTCATGGAGGTGACCAGCGAGAGCGCATTGCTTTTCTTGTTGTCGGAACCCGCCAGTTCTTGCGCGTCCTCAAGACTAAACGACACTTTTTCAACCGCACGCAGGCTACGCGCAGCTTCTGACTGGGTGTCGAAGGTAGCAATTGTCGTGTTGTTCCCTGCCACACAGGTGACTTTGTCGCCTGGTGTAAAGGTAAAGCCATCGCTGGATTCATCATTACAGGTGATATCACCAGTTACCCGCAGGCTTCCGCCCAGGGTCAGATAACCCGTTTTCGTAGGAACAGGTTCTGGCTCCGGTTCTGGTGTTGGCTCAGGATCAGGTGTCGGTTCCGGTGTAGGTTCTGGGTCCGGCGTTGGCTCAGGCGTCGGCTCCGGGTTTGGTGTTGGATCAGGTTTCACTTCCGGCAAAGACCCTGTTCCAGAATCTACAGGCGGCGTATCGGAGGAAGATCCGGAGCCACCGCCATCACAACCGGCTAACAGGGTTGCACTCAAAATAGCCGCTAAAAGCGATTTCTTATATTTAAATTTCTTATTCATTAATAACGCAAGTGACAAAACAATGTTAAAAAATTCGTAACTGGTAGAAATATTTTTATGCTTTATCTTCTTTAATAATTTCCTCCATTCTTAAGAAAACGACATCATTGATAGAAAACAAGTGAAATTTATAAGAATAACCCCTATTTGATGTCTGGCTGGCTATTTTTACGAAATTTCAATAAACAAAAAATTAACAACATTTCACAACGCAACTATATAAATTCGTTGGTAGTTTTAACGATTAAGATTGCAAAAGCAACAGATAGAACGGTGTTTGCTCATCAAGCGAACATAATTAATACAGACTTGTTTTGCGTGATAAAAAAATAGATGCTCTCACGCTCTTAATTATTTAGCAGGTTATCTGAACACAAAACATTATTGCCGCATGGATAATAAAGCGAGAAATAATTTTCAATTAATAAGACAGAATAATGTAAATGAAGCCGGATGATATTAACGATCATCCGGCATTATTGATTTACGAGACCAACATTCCAGTAAACACATACGCCTGCAACAACGTGATAACGCCGATAACGCTGGCAAAAATCAGACTGTGCTTCACGGTGTAGCGGAACAGTTCAGATTCTCGGCCCACCATGCCCGTCGCGGCGCAAGCCACGGCGATAGATTGCGGGGAGATCATCTTGCCAGTTACGCCGCCGCTGGTATTTGCTGCCACCAGCAGAGTGTCAGAGACGTTGATTTGCTGCGCCGTGGTCGATTGCAGTGAACCAAACAGGGCGTTAGAGGAGGTGTCCGAGCCGGTAAGGAATACGCCCAGCCAGCCGAGAAACGGTGAGAAGAACGGGAACATCACGCCTGTACCTGCCAGTACCAGCGCCAGCGTGGTGGACATGCCGGAATAGTTGGTGACGAAGGCGAACGCCAGCACCATGCCAATCGACAATATCGGCCACTTCAGACTAATTAGCGTTTCGGCAAAGACGCCAATACCTTTCTTGATGCCCACGCCGAGGATGAAGATAGAGATAATCGCCGCAATAAAAATAGCGGTGCCGCCAGCCGAGAGAGGGTCGAATTTAAACACCGCATCCATTGGCGTTGGTTGGGCGACAATGGGTGCCGCTTTCAACACTTGTTGATGCAAATGAGGGATCTGGAAATTAATCACCAGTGAATAAAACGCGCCGCCCGGAGCAAATAACGCTTTAAACGGCTTCATGGTCCAGATGGTGACCAGCACCGTTAAGATTAAAAACGGTGACCACGCACGAATGATTTGCCCCAGACTATATTCTGAAGGCACGGGACCGCCAGAAGATGGCTTATTTACCACCATCGCACCTGCGGATTGTCCCATGCTGATTGCCGTTTCGGTATTTTTCGGCCGCCAGACTTTAAGGAATAAAGCGAGTGCGACGATACTCACCAGCGCCGAAGTAATATCCGGCAGTTCCGGACCAATATAGTTAGAGGTAAAGAACTGAGTGACAGCGAAGCTTCCCCCAGCAACCAGCGCCGCTGGCCACGTCTCTTTCACCCCTTTCCAGCCGTCCATCATTGCTACCAGCCAGAACGGCACAAGAACCGACAGGAACGGTAACTGACGTCCCGCCATTGCGCCAATGTGGAACGGATCGATTCCCGTTACCTGACCGGCGACCAGAATCGGCACGCCCAACGCACCAAACGCCACCGGCGCAGTATTGGCAATCAGACACAGCCCCGCCGCGTATAACGGTTTGAAGCCCAGGCCCACCAGCAGCGCACCGGTAATCGCCACCGGCGCACCAAAGCCAGCCGCTCCTTCCAGCAACGCACCAAAGGAGAAACCAATCAGTAACACCTGCAAACGCTGATCGTCGGTGATGGAGATAACCGAGCTGCGGATAATATCGAACTGCCCGCTGGCAACGGTTAATTTATAGAGGAACACCGCCGCGACAATAATCCAAGCAATAGGCCATAATCCATAAATAAAGCCATAGCCCGCAGCAGCAAAAGCCATATCAATCGGCATTTTAAAGGCGAATATTGCAATCAGGATAGATAATATAAGGGTTATTGCTCCAGCGACATGTCCTTTCAGACGTAATACCGCGAGTGCAACGAAGAAGAATATTATCGGGATCAGGGCGACCAGAGCGGATAGCCCCAGTCCTCCCATTGGCATATACATTTGGGTCCAGGTAACCATATTGTTCAGTCTCTTATTATCTTTATATGCTTGATATACTTAAGGTTGTAATAAGCAAGAGAGGACTGAACTGTAAAATATAGACGTTATACTTTACAGCAACAGTACGCCGCTAACGCAATTGCTACCTCTGGCATAACAAGTATATCGGGTAAGGGTTTCTGTTCCGCACACGCAGGCGCAGAGTATCGTTAAGATGTCCATATTGTTGTTTTAGGCCCGCTAGTAATGCGCTACGGGTATTTAATATTGTTAAACCCTGATAATCGCTCCGGTTATTTCCGGGATAAATGTACTACCGCAGTTACTATCATAGCCCCGACAATAAAACTTGCCGGGGCTTTTTTGACGCTATTAATGACTTTCTTTTTCGCGTAAACGCCAGGCGTGTAATAACGGTTCGGTATAACCGTTTGGCTGTTTCACGCCGAGGAAGATCAAATCGCTGGCAGCTTTAAAAGCACACGAGTTAGCGAAATTCCCCGCCATCGGACGATAAGCCGGATCGCCAGCGTTTTGCTGATCAACCACTTTCGCCATATTCTCCAGCGACGCCTGCACCTGTTCTTTGGTCAGAATACCGTGACGTAACCAGTTGGCGATATGCTGGCTGGAGATACGCAGCGTTGCGCGGTCTTCCATCAGCGCCACATTGTGAATATCCGGCACTTTTGAACAACCAATCCCCTGCTCCACCCAGCGCACCACGTACCCCAGAATCCCCTGCACGTTGTTATCCAGCTCTTGTTGGATCTCTTGCGCCGACCAGTTAGCGTTTTCAGCAACCGGAATAGTCAGCAGATCGTCCAGCAGCGGTTCAAATTCAGCATTAAACTCGGTCTGGGCAATGTTGGCTTGCACGCTCTGTACGTTGGTTTGGTGGTAGTGCAGCGCATGGAGCGTAGCAGCGGTTGGTGACGGAACCCAGGCTGTGTTTGCCCCGGCACGCAGTTGGTCGCCCTTCTGGCTGTACATGTCTGCCATCAGGTCCGGCATTGCCCACATGCCTTTACCGATTTGCGCTTTACCGCGCAGCCCACAGAACAGGCCGGAAAGCACGTTATTACGCTCGTAGGCTTTGATCCACGGCGTCGATTTCATCTGATTTTTACGCAGCATCGGGCCAGCTTCCATCACCGAATGCATTTCATCGCCGGTACGGTCGAGGAAACCGGTATTGATGAACGCCACGCGGTTGCGCGCCTGAGCGATACAGCTACGCAAGTTCAGCGAGGTCCGACGTTCTTCATCCATAATGCCCATTTTCAGGGTATTCGGTGCCATACCGAGCATTGTCTCAATGCGGGTAAACAGTTTGTTGGCGAACGCCACTTCCTGCGGACCGTGCATTTTCGGTTTCACAATATAGACGCTGCCAGTGCGCGAGTTTTTCTGCACTTTTAAATCATAGAGGGCAATCGCGCCAGTCATGACGCCATCAAGAATGCCTTCCGGGATTTCATTGCCTTCGCTGTCCCAAATCACAGGAATGGTCATCAAATGACCCACGTTGCGGATAAACAGCAACGAGCGTCCGTGCAGAGAAATTTCAGAGCCATCGGCGGCGGTGTACTGACGATCATCATTCAGTTTACGCACGATTTGACGACCGTTTTTATCCATTTTCTCTTGCAGAGTCCCCTGCATCAGGCCCAGCAGATTGCGGTACAGCAGGATTTTATCTTCCGCATCAACCGCCGCGACCGAATCTTCGCAGTCGAGAATGGTACTGATGGCCGCTTCGACGATAACATCGTTGATGTGCGCCGGATCGTCTTTGCCAATCCGCCCGTTGGCATCAATTTGCAGTTCAATATGCAGGCCGTTATTTTTCAGCAAAATGCAGGTCGGCGCAGCGGCATCGCCACGGTAACCGACAAACTGCGCCGGGGTACGTAACGTGGTTTCTTTACCATTTTTCAACTGGATGCGTAATTGTTTATCGACCACCTTAAACGCCACCACATCCTGATAGCTGCCGTTTTCCAGCGGTAGAGATTCATCGAGGAAACGCCGAACCCAGGCGATAACCTGCTCACCGCGTTGCGGATCGTAGCCGCTGACCATCGCCCCTTCCTGCGGGATGATGTCGCTGCCGTATAACGCATCGTACAGTGAGCCCCAGCGAGCGTTCGCCGCGTTCAGCGCGTAGCGGGCGTTCATTGCCGGAACCACCAGCTGTGGCCCCGCCTGACTGGTGATTTCGCTGTCAATGCCCGTGGTTTCCACCGTCACGCGCTCCAGTTGCGGCACCAGGTAGCCCAGTTCACGCAGGAAAGATTTATAGGCCGCTTTATCTTTTACCGGCCCCGGATTGCTGCGATGCCACTCATCAAGCGCCGCCTGAATGCGATCGCGTTCTGCCAGCAACTGACGATTTTCTGGTGCCAAATCGTGAACGATTTCATCAAAATTGCGCCAGAACGCCGCAGCGTCCAGCCCTGTTCCCGGTAAAACTTCTTCATCCACAAAACGTTTAAAATTGGCGTCAATGCGTAAACGGCCCTGGGTTATGGTTTGACTCATTGTTTATCTCCTCGTTTTCGCTTATTTCGCCAACACCGCTGCTGCCGCTTTCGCGACCTGCGCATCCTGTGCTCCGGTTAAACCAGAAACGCCCACGGCACCAATAATTTGCCCATCAACAACAACCGGTACGCCACCTTCCAGCGACGTCAGTAACGGCGCAGTCACGAACGCGGTACGTCCGTTGTTCACCATCTCTTCATAGCCCTTAGTTTCACGACGCCCCAGCGCGGCGGTACGCGCTTTCTCCTGGGAGATGTAAGCCGCAATCGGCGCGCAATCGTCCATGCGACTTAACGCCAGCAGATGACCGCCGTCATCGGCAACAGCAATGGAAACAGACCAGTTATTTTTCTGCGCCTCTTCCTGACCTGCGGCAATAATTGCACTCGCCATTTGCTGGCTAAGAATGACTTTAGTTTTCATTTTTTTATTCCTTTTCAAGGGCTTGTTCTACAATTTCAATCCAGTGACGCACAGAGGTACGACCGGCGCTCGCCAGATGCGTCTGGCAACCAATGTTGGCGGTGACGATCATTTCCGGTTTGCCGCTTTCCAGCGCATTCATTTTGTTATCCCGCAGCTGGCGTGCCAGATCGGGATGCGTTAACGCATATGTTCCCGCTGAACCGCAGCACAGATGGCTGTCGGGAACGTCCGTTAAGGTAAATCCAAGACGAAGCAACACTTTTTCCACTTCGCCGTTCAGCTTTTGCGCATGTTGTAGGGTACACGGGCAGTGGAAGGCCAGTTTTTTATCGCCGCGAACTGCCAGTTTTTCCAGCGGTTCCTCGCGCAGAAGCTCGACTAAATCGACCGCCAGTTCACTGACTTGACGCGCTTTATCGGCATATAACGCATCGTTTTTCAGCATCTGCCCGTACTCTTTGACAAACGCGCCGCAACCGCTGGCGGTTTGCAAAATTGCCTCGGCACCTGCTTCAATCGCGGGCCACCAGGCATCAATATTATTGCGCGCCCGCGCCAGCCCTTTCTCCTGCGCATTAAGATGATAGTCCACCGCGCCACAACAGCCTGCTTCGTTAGCTGACATGACGCTGATCCCCAGACGATCCAGCACTCGCGCAGTTGCCGCGTTGGTGTTGGGCGAAAGCGTAGGCTGGGCGCAGCCTTCCAGCATTAAAACCCGACGCTTATGGCGCAGCGGCGGACGCGGTTTAGCTTTCACCGTTTCGGCAGGCAGTTTTGCTCTGACCTGTTCCGGTAAAAACGGTCGCAGCACCAGCCCTACCTGCGTCAGCGCACGGAAGACAGCCGGACGCGGCACTACCTGGCGCAATCCTTCGCGCAGTATTCGCTCCGGCAGTGGGCGTTTCACTTTCTGCTCGACAATATCACGCCCGATATCCAGCAAATTGTGATAGCGCACACCAGAAGGACAGGTGGTTTCACAATTGCGGCAAGTGAGGCAGCGATCAAGATGCTCCTGTGTTTTAAGCGTGACTTCGTTGCCTTCCAGCACCTGTTTAATCAGATAGATGCGCCCGCGCGGCCCGTCCAGTTCATCGCCCAGAAGCTGATAGGTTGGGCAGGTTGCGGTACAAAATCCGCAGTGAACACAGGCGCGCAGGATGCTGTCGGCTTCCAGCGCGCGCGCGTTCTGCCGCATCTCTTCAGTTAATTGGGTTTGCATAGCCTGCTCCTCAAAGTTCCGCGTACATGCGACCGGGGTTAAACACGCCGCAAGGGTCGAGCTGCTGTTTAAGCTGCTGGTGATAGCGGAATAAAGGAGCCGATAGCGGGGCAAAGCCACCATCTCCGGCACTAAAGCGGGTCGCATGACCGCCAGCGTTGCGGGCGATGCGATGGATTTGATTGTCCTCGGCTGTCGATTTCAGCCAGCGTAACGCTCCGCCCCAGTCGATCAGTTGCTCGCCGGGTAAATCCATCATCGGCGCATCGCTGGGTAATGAAATGCGCCATAAGGTACCTGGTAACGAGAAGAACGGCAGTTGTTGTTCACGCAATTGCTGCCAGAACTGACCCGCAACCTCTTCGCCCCCCAGCAGTTCACGCGCCGCTTTTACCGATCCTTCGCCGCCCTCAAGGCGGATCCACAACGCATTGTCGAAGTAACATAAGCCACTAATAGGTAGCGGCTGGAGTTGCCACTGGGCGATTTCGTTCATGGCTTCTTGCAGGCTGATTTCCCGACGCAGGCTCAGGGAGGCGCGCGGTCGCGGTAACACTTTCATCGAGATTTCAGTGAGCACGCCAAGACAACCGTAGCTTCCGGCCATTAACCGTGAGAGATCGTATCCGGCAACGTTTTTCATCACTTCGCCACCAAAACGCAGATGTTTTCCAGCGCCGGTAATGATGCGCGTGCCGAGGACAAAATCGCGGACCGAACCGCTCCACGGGCGACGCGGCCCCGCCAGCCCGCAGGCGACCATCCCACCCCAGGTGGCTTCTTCACCATAATGCGGCGGCTCGCAGGGAAGCATTTGCCCGGCGCTCTCCAGCGCCGCTTCAATCGCCACCAGCGGCGTTCCGGCACGCGCGGTTATCACCAGCTCGGTCGGGTCGTAATTAACAATGCCGCGATGACAACGCACATCCAGCGTTTGCCCGGTGACAGGGCGACCTAAAAAGGCTTTGCTATTGCTGCCCTGAATCACCAGCGGCGTTTTATCGCTAATTGCCTGATTCACCTGCTCCAGCAGCGCCTGGCTGTAATCACACTCGCGTAGCATCAGAAACGCTCCAGTTCAGGGAAAGGTAAATGACCGTGATGCACATGCATGGCACCAAATTCAGCACAGCGGTGTAGCGTGGGAATGTTTTTCCCAGGGTTCAGCAAACCATCGGGGTCAAACGCCGCCTTGACCGCATGGAAGGTCGTGATTTCATCGCTGTTGAACTGGGCGCACATTTGATTGATTTTTTCTCGCCCGATGCCATGTTCCCCACTGATGCTGCCGCCAACTTCAACGCAGAGTTCGAGGATCTTCCCACCCAGCTCTTCCGCGCGGGCAAATTCACCGGGTTCGTTGGCATCGAAAAGGATTAACGGGTGCATGTTGCCATCTCCGGCATGAAAGACGTTGGCAACACGTAAATCATATTGCTGCGATAAACGGGCAATGCCTTCCAGTACGCCAGGCAGGGCGCGACGCGGGATGGTGCCATCCATGCAGTAGTAATCCGGGGAGATACGTCCTACCGCCGGGAACGCATTTTTGCGACCGGCCCAGAAACGTACGCGCTCTGCTTCGTCCTGTGCCAGACGGACGTCAGTCGCGCCCGCTTTCAACAAGATGTCGTTAACCCGCTCGCAGTCTTCCTGTACGTCAGACTCCACGCCGTCCAGCTCGCATAACAAAATTGCTTCGGCGTCGACGGGATAACCGGCATGAATAAAATCTTCCGCCGCGCGGATCGACAGGTTATCCATCATCTCCAGCCCGCCGGGGATAATGCCATTGGCGATGATGTCACCAACTGCAAGTCCGGCTTTTTCTACCGAGTCAAAGCTGGCTAACAGAACCCGCGCCACGGGCGGCTTCGGCAGCAGTTTTACCGTCACTTCGGTGGTCACGCCGAGCATACCTTCCGATCCGGTGAACAGAGCCAGCAGGTCAAAACCAGGTGAATCCAGCGCGTCCGATCCCAGCGTCAGCGCCTCGCCGTCCAGCGTTTGCACTTCAATTTTCAGCAGGTTATGTACGGTCAGACCATATTTCAGGCAGTGGACGCCGCCGGCATTTTCTGCCACGTTGCCGCCAATGGAACAGGCGATTTGTGAGGAAGGGTCCGGTGCGTAGTAGAGATTATGCGGTGCAACGGCCTGGGAGATCGCCAGGTTACGCACGCCTGGCTGCACGCGCGCGCGGCGACCAACGGGGTTAATGTCGAGGATCTCTTTAAAGCGCGCCATCACCAACAACACACCTTTTTCCAGCGGCAGCGCGCCACCAGAAAGCCCGGTGCCTGCACCACGGGTCACCACCGGTACACGCAGGCGATGGCAGACAGCAAGAATCGCTGTCACCTGTTCCATTTGCTTAGGCAGAACAACCAGTAATGGACGCGTGCGATACGCGCTCAACCCGTCACACTCGTAAGGAATGATCTCCTCATCGGTATGCAGGATCTCAAGTCCAGGGACATGCTCACGCAGTGCCATCAGTACCGATGTGCGGTCGACATCGGGTAAAGCGCCATCAAGACGCTCTTCGTACAAGATGCTCATGAGTAGGCTTCGCTTTGTTGTGTTGTGTGGCAGCTGATTTTTGCGCGCTGCTTCTGTGAACAGTTATTAAGCGGGCTTTTCGTTTTCGTCTATCTCTTTAGCTACCGGTCAGACCATTTTTTTTCCAGCTCTGTGACCTTGCCTTGGTTAACTCAATGTTAAATTGATGTAACATAATCACTTACGTGATGTGCGTGTTTTGCGAGTTAAGAACAGAAAAATTGGTCCTACCTGTGCACGAGGTCCGGGAATGAAAGATGAACGTCGCCCTATTTGCGAAGTGGTTGCAGAGAGTATCGAACGGTTAATTATCGACGGCGTACTGAAGGTCGGTCAGCCACTTCCCTCGGAACGTCGACTGTGTGAAAAGCTCGGCTTCTCACGCTCCGCACTGCGTGAAGGGCTGACCGTGCTGCGCGGGCGCGGGATTATTGAGACGGCGCAGGGTCGCGATTCTCGTGTCGCACGGCTTAATCGGGTGCAGGACACCAGCCCGCTGATCCATCTGTTCAGTACGCAGCCGCGAACGCTGTACGATCTGCTCGACGTTCGCGCATTACTGGAGGGCGAATCGGCAAGGCTGGCGGCAACGCTGGGAACGCAGGCTGATTTTGTTGTGATAACCCGCTGTTATGAAAAAATGCTCGCCGCCAGTGAGAACAACAAAGAGATTTCGCTGATCGAACATGCGCAGTTGGATCACGCTTTCCATCTCGCCATTTGTCAGGCTTCTCACAATCAGGTGCTGGTGTTTACGCTGCAATCATTGACCGATCTGATGTTTAATTCAGTGTTTGCCAGCGTAAATAATCTCTACCATCGACCACAGCAAAAAAAGCAGATCGATCGCCAGCATGCGAGGATCTACAACGCGGTGTTGCAGCGGCTGCCGCACGTCGCCCAGCGCGCAGCACGCGATCATGTGCGGACCGTGAAAAAGAATCTCCACGATATCGAGCTGGAAGGCCACCATTTGATTCGCTCGGCGGTGCCGCTGGAGATGAACCTGAGTTAGCTGGTATTAAATCTGCTTTTCATACAATCGGTAACGCTTGTACGGCTCCGCCCCAATGCGTTCCAGCATGTTATTCATGCCTGTATTGGTTTCGAGGATCCATGACATCTCCAGCGCATCGATCTTCCGGCGGGCAAACGGATCGCGTAAGGCTTCAATCAATAACAGCGCAATCACCGGGCCGATGCGGCTGAACTGATACTCGTCGCGCACGCCCATCAGCGGTACTCGCGCAGTTCGCACACCGCTGACTTTCAAACGCCACAGCAATTTTGCCCAGCCGAAGGGAAAGAGCGATCCGTTCAGATCGGCAATCGCCTCGTTGATGTTCGGCAAGCCGACAATAAACGCGCAGGGTGCAGAATCAATCTCAGCGATATAGATCATATCGTCCGGCACCAGATATTTAAGTTGATCGCCCATGGTCGCGAATTCATGTTCGGTAAACGGCACAAATCCCCAGTTGTGCTGCCAGCCAGAGTTGAAAATCTCACGCAGGATCTGCATTTCTTCGGCAAACCGCTGACGATTGATGCAGCGAATGGTCACCTTTTTGCGCACCTGATCCATCAGTTTTTTTAGCGCCGGAGAGAAAGTGAGATCGGTTCGCTGCATCCACCACGCCAGTAAATCAATGCCTTTGTGATAACCCAGTTGTTCAATATGCGCGGCATACCACGGTTTGCCGTGTGGCATCATCGCACAGGGTGGTGTGTCAAAACCTTCAATCAGTAATCCGCTTTCCTGATTGATATTCAGGCTGAAAGGACCGCTGATCTTACTTGCACCTTGTGACTTCAACCACGCTTCCGCTGCGCCAAACAACGCGGCAAAAACCTGCGGATCATCAATGGCGTCAATCATGCCGAAATGACCGGTATCTTCACCGTAACGCTCACGGTGCAAGGTATCTATTTGCGCGGTAATACGCCCAACTATCTGCCCCGCTTTTTTTGCCACCCACGCCTGCCAGATGATATGGTCCGTCCCCGGATTTTTCGCAGACAAATGCTCGTTGCGTTCTATGAATAAAGGGGGTATCCAGTTTGGATCGTCGGGATAAAGTGATGACGGAAAAGCGATAAATGCCTTAAGGTCATTTTTATTAATTACTTTTTCAATTTTAATCATCAGCAGATCGCATTCCATATCTCTGTGGATAACAAATAATTAACGGTGAAAAACAGGTTGCAACAGCAACGAACGACACCTTAATAATCAACCCAATGAATACAAACAAAGAATAAATAGTATTTATTAATGATTATGATAAGGTTAGAGACTACACAGAAGCGCCTCAATGCCTTTTGTCGATTTAAGGCGACCGGACAAGGCTTCTTCTTAATATATTCATAAATTAAATATCATTCACAATAAAAACAAAAAACTTAAACTCATTATTTAAATCAATGTTCATTTTCACACCGATGAAAATACTATCTCATTTATCTTTTATGCCTATATAATCCACCGCATTATTGTCATTTTATTTTTGATATCCAATTTTTTCGTGGTGTATATGTCTAATAAAATCTTTACGCATTCCCTACCTATGCGCTATGCCGATTTTCCAACGCTGGTTGATGCTTTGGACTACGCCGCTCTGAGTAGCGCCGGAATGAATTTTTATGACAGACGTTGCCAACTTGAAGATCAACTGGAATATCAGACGTTAAAAACGCGTGCCGAAGCTGGTGCGAAGCGGTTGTTATCGCTGAACCTGAAAAAAGGCGAACGCGTGGCGCTGATTGCCGAAACGAGTAGCGGGTTTGTAGAGGCTTTTTTTGCCTGTCAGTATGCTGGCTTAGTCGCCGTCCCGTTGGCGATTCCAATGGGCGTCGGTCAGCGGGATTCCTGGAGCGCCAAACTCCAGGGTTTACTGGCAAGTTGCCAGCCCGCAGCCATTATCACTGGTGATGAGTGGTTGCCACTGGTCAATGCCGCGACGCATAACAACCCCGAATTACATGTTTTAAGCCACGCCTGGTTTAAGGCATTACCGGAAGCCGATGTTGCGCTCCAGCGTCCAGTTCCGAACGATATCGCCTACCTCCAGTACACCTCCGGCAGCACCCGTTTTCCCCGTGGCGTCATTATCACCCATCGCGAAGTGATGGCTAATCTACGTGCTATAAGCCACGATGGCATTAAATTACGCCCTGGCGACCGCTGCGTCTCCTGGCTGCCTTTCTACCATGATATGGGACTGGTCGGCTTTCTCCTGACCCCCGTCGCCACGCAACTTTCAGTAGATTATTTGCGCACTCAGGATTTTGCCATGCGTCCTTTGCAATGGCTTAAATTGATCAGTAAAAATCGCGGCACCGTTTCCGTTGCGCCGCCGTTTGGCTATGAATTGTGCCAACGCCGCGTGAATGAAAAAGATCTCGCTGAACTGGATCTTTCCTGCTGGCGCGTCGCTGGTATTGGTGCTGAGCCGATCTCCGCAGAACAACTCCATCAATTCGCTGAATGTTTCCGTCAGGTTAACTTTGACGATAAAACGTTCATGCCGTGCTACGGACTGGCAGAAAATGCGCTGGCTGTCAGCTTCTCTGATGAAGGCTCTGGGGTTGTGGTTAACGAAGTGGATCGCGACATCCTCGAATATCAGGGTAAAGCCGTCGCGCCGGGTGCAGAGACACGCGCCGTATCGACTTTCGTCAACTGCGGCAAAGCGTTGCCGGAACATGGTATTGAAATCCGCAATGAAGCAGGTATGCCGGTCGCGGAACGTGTGGTAGGCCATATTTGCATCTCCGGCCCCAGTCTGATGAGCGGTTACTTTGGCGACCAGGCTTCGCAAGACGAGATTGCCGCGACGGGCTGGTTAGACACCGGCGACCTCGGTTATCTGCTGGACGGTTATCTGTATGTCACCGGACGTATTAAAGATCTGATTATTATTCGTGGCCGTAATATCTGGCCGCAGGATATTGAATATATTGCGGAACAAGAACCGGAAATTCATTCTGGCGATGCGATTGCTTTTGTTACCGCCCAGGAAAAAATCATTTTGCAGATCCAGTGTCGGATCAGCGACGAAGAACGTCGCGGGCAGCTTATCCACGCGCTGGCAGCACGGATCCAAAGCGAATTTGGCGTAACAGCGGCTATCGATCTGTTGCCGCCCCACAGTATTCCCCGAACATCCTCCGGCAAGCCTGCCCGTGCGGAAGCGAAAAAACGTTATCAGAAGGCTTATGCTGCAAGCCTTCATGTGCAGGAATCCCTGGCATGAATCAAACTGTCGCGGTGACGGGCGCTACCGGGTTTATCGGTAAATATATTATCGATAACCTGCTCGCCCGCGGCTTTCACGTTCGCGCATTGACGCGTACTGCCCGCGCTCACGTCAATGATAATCTCACCTGGGTGCGCGGTTCGCTGGAAGATACTCATTCACTTAGCAAGCTGGTTGCCGGAGCCAGCGCAGTGGTCCATTGCGCCGGGCAAGTGCGCGGGCACAAAGAAGAGATTTTCACCCGCTGTAACGTTGACGGCAGCCTGCGCCTGATGCAAGCAGCAAAAGAGAGCGGCTTTTGCCAACGTTTTCTGTTTATCTCTTCGCTGGCGGCGCGCCATCCCGAGCTCTCCTGGTACGCAAATTCCAAACACGTCGCCGAACAACGTCTGACTGCAATGGCTGACGAAATTACGCTGGGCGTTTTTCGCCCGACAGCCGTGTATGGTCCCGGCGATAAAGAGTTAAAACCGCTGTTTGACTGGATGCTGCGCGGCCTGCTGCCACGACTTGGTGCGCCAGATACACAGCTCTCTTTCCTGCACGTCACCGATTTCGCGCAAGCAGTGGGTCAGTGGTTAAGCGCCGAAACTGTACAGACGCAAACCTATGAATTATGCGATGGCGTCCCCGGCGGCTATGACTGGCAACACGTACGACAGCTTGCCGCCGACGCCCGTTGTGGTTCCGTGCGAATGGTTGGTATTCCTCTGCCGGTACTCACCTGCCTTGCGGATATCAGTACCGCGTTGAGTCGCCTGGCAGGTAAAGAACCTATGCTGACCCGCTCGAAAATTCGTGAATTAACCCACGCCGACTGGTCGGCAAGTAATAACCGTATTTCTGAAGATATTAATTGGTTTCCCGGGATTAGCCTGGAACAAGCATTACGCAACGGGCTATTTTGATTGTCTTGTTTAAAGGTGTGTTAACGTTTCTATGGTAAATCGTGAAATAGTAATGGATTACATCCTTTCCTGTTTACAGGATTTGGTCGAAAACGGTGTGGAAATTAAGCCCGACAGCGATCTCGTCAACGATCTTGGCCTGGAGTCGATCAAAGTGATGGATCTCTTAATGATGCTGGAAGACAGATTCGATATTTCCATTCCTATTAATATTCTGCTGGATGTCAAAACCCCTGCGCAATTAATGGAAACTCTACTTCCATGGCTGGAGAATAAATAATGGGGCTATACGATAAATATGCGCGCCTTGCTGGCGAGCGTCTGCAATTTAGTGACAACGGGTTAACACCGTTTGGCACCTGTATTGATGAAGTGTATTCCGCCACCGAAGGCCGGATCGGCAATAAAAAAGTGATTCTGGCCGGGACCAATAATTATCTCGGTTTAACCTTTAATCATGATGCCATCAGCGAAGGTCAGGCAGCGTTAGCGGCCCAAGGCACCGGCACCACCGGTTCTCGTATGGCAAACGGCAGTTATGCGCCGCACCTGGCGTTAGAGAAAGAAATTGCCGAGTTTTTCAAGCGCCCTACCGCTATCGTTTTTTCAACCGGTTATACCGCTAATTTAGGCGTCATCAGCGCACTTGCCGACCATAACGCCGTGGTGTTACTGGATGCCGACAGCCACGCCAGTATTTATGACGCCTGTTCTCTCGGTGGCGCGGAAATTATTCGTTTCCGCCATAACGATGCTAAAGATCTGGAACGGCGCATGGTTCGCCTCGGTGAACGGGCGAAAGAGGCGATTATCATCGTTGAGGGCATCTACAGCATGCTCGGTGACGTTGCGCCGCTGGCGGAAATTGTTGATATCAAACGTCGTCTCGGTGGTTATTTGATTGTCGATGAAGCGCATTCGTTTGGCGTGTTAGGCGCAACGGGGCGCGGACTGGCTGAAGCTGTCGGCGTTGAAGATGATGTGGATATTATCGTTGGTACTTTCAGTAAAAGTCTGGCCTCGATTGGCGGTTTTGCTGTCGGTTCGGAAGCGATGGAAGTGCTGCGCTACGGCAGCCGCCCGTATATTTTTACCGCCTCTCCTTCTCCGTCCTGCATTGCGACCGTGCGCTCGTCGTTAAGAACTATTGCCACACAACCAGAGCTGCGGCAAAAGCTGATGGATAACGCCAACCATCTGTATGACGGTCTGCAAAAACTGGGTTATGAGTTAAGTTCACATATTAGCCCGGTAGTGCCGGTAATAATCGGTTCGAAAGAGGAAGGTTTACGCATCTGGCGCGAGCTTATTTCGCTGGGCGTTTATGTGAATCTTATCCTGCCACCTGCCGCGCCTGCAGGCATCACGCTGCTGCGCTGTAGCGTAAACGCTGCCCACAGTCGTGAGCAAATCGATGCCATCATTCAGGCATTTGCTACTCTGAAGCAGTAATGTGAGCCCGCCGTGGTGTTGCGCCACGGCGGGTTTAATGTTGCCTATCAAATAGATACACCAGAATCAACGCCGCCAGCACAAATGCCATAGGTAAACCGAGTGCAGCAACGGGCGCACTCAGCGCAAATAATAATCCCAGATTGACCATTATTTGGTAGCTTATCCAGGTAAGTAAGCCAACGATGACGCCTACAGCAAGACGGCTGCCCATCCCCGGCGAGCGCGGGGCGCTAAAGGTAAAAGGCACTGCCAGCAAAATCATCGCCAGGGTTAAAATGGGATGCCCCAGCTTTTCCCACAATGCCAGGCGATACTCACTGCTCGGTTGTCCGGTTTCCTGCAAGTAATTGATGTAATGGTTGAGCTGACGAACGGAAAAGCTATTGCCCGGCATCGACAGTTCTTCAAGATTCATACTGGTGAATGTCGATTGCCAGGCAAGATTATCTAATATTTCCAGCGTTTCTTTGCCATTCAGCCATTTTTTATGATTCACACCATGCAGAATCCACGTTTTGTCGTCTTTAATGGTGGCACTGCGTGCATAAATGTAGGATTCGAGCGAAAGATCGTCACGATAATGAAAAATCTCCACGCCCACAGGCTGGCCCTGTTCATTCAGCGATTTCACCGTCACAAATTCATTGCCGCGCCTGGCCCACAGCATATTGCCGGTAATGTCATCGTCCTCCCCCAACGCGGTGGCGGTCGATTTGATTTGCAGCGCCTGTTGCTGCAATGGCGACGCCACCCACTCATCTATCGCGCCTAACGAAACAGTCCACAATATCCCTGCAACCAGCGCCACCAGTGCAATACGGAAGATAGAAAACCCCATGCTGCGAATGGCGGTAAGCTCACTGTTTTTCGATAACTGCCCCAGGCCAACAATCCCACCCAATAAGGCGATAAACGGCGAAAGTTCGACCAGTGTGCGCGGTAAGGTCATTAGCACCACCAGCACCGCCTGAGTCCAGCGATAACCGCCCGGACTGACATCATCCAGTTCGTTAATCAGGTTGAAGGTGGTAAAAAGCGGCAGCAATAGCCCTGCGGCGGCGGCAAAACCGAGAAAGAGATGACGGATTAAATAGCGACTGAAAACATTCATCGGGAAAATTTCTGCAGCAAAGAGAAGTCGCGTGCGACCAGCATCAGCAGGCCCATTAGCATGAGTCCGGGCACTAACCACAAACCAGGAATGAGAGGAATCGCGCCGTTAGCCACCAGCGTACGGCAGACGTCGCCGCCATAAAAAATGGCAATAAACAGCAACGTCAGTGGCAATAACGTTGAAAATCGCCCTTGCCGCGGTTTTACCCGACTTAATGAAATGGCCAGCAGCGCCATCAACAATGCGGTCAGGCCACGGCTTTGTCGCCATTGCAGTTCGGCATGATCGGCAGGAAAGGCGGAGCGCGCCAGCTCCGTGACCGATTTTGCTTTGCGTTTGACGTTAGGGCTTTGATCCAGCGGATTCAGATGTAATTGCAGATTACGGTAGATCTGTTCGTTGTCGTCACGCCCCTGATGATCGAGAAGATAGGCAGTGCCGTTGTGCAACATAACGGTCGGTTTCTCGGGTGATGGGTCAACCACATCAACCGAACGGGCGCGGAAAATACGGGTTCGATTGGCAGTAGAAGTATAAATCAGCGCGTCAGTCAGGCGATTATTATCCTGATCAACCGTCTGCGAAAGGATCATTCGTCCGTTATCGTTAGTGTTAAATTTCTTTGCCCGCAACTGGCGAACATCCAGCTCCGACTGCGACTGCTGCTCCAGTTGATAAATCTGCGCATAAGCCCACGGACGACCATACATCGACAGAAGGGTGACAAAAATACTTAGCGGTATCGCCAGATAAAGAACGGCTTTGTACAAGCGTCCCGGACTGCCCCCCGCCGCAGAGATAGCGGTAATTTCCGAGTCGGTATACATCTGCCCTAGCGTCACGCCAACTGACACATACAGACCAACAAGTAACAACATCTCCAGTGCAATCAGCACTTTGTAGAAAACGATATCCAGCACAACATCAAGAGCTAATGTCCCATTTGCCGCTTCGGTCAGATAACGCTGTGCGGAGTAGCTGGCGAAAATAAAGATCAGAAAACCGACGATAATCAGCACCAGACGGCGCGTACCACGCATGATGTAGTGTTCAACCAGCTTCATCTAACTAACGCCCTCAATCCTTTGAGTTTTTTATTCATTGATCAGTTTCTGCGCCAACGCAATGACATGATCTACCTCTTCCGGCGTCAGGCTGCCGTCCTTTGCCCACTGAATTTGCCCGGCTTTATTCAGCACCAGAATGGTTGAACTCTGCTCCGGCAAGCGCCAGGCAACGCGTCCCTGTCCATTGCCGTCAATAATGAATTGCGCCCACGGATAGCGGCGTTTATTTTTTTCGATTTTGCCAACGACAAAATAGCCAGTACCAAAGATGGCATCATCGGTGTTCACAATGGTGGTGGGCTGAAAACGATCCTGCGGAAAGTTTGCCGCTTCAACCGCTTTAATTAACAGTGAGTTCTTTTTCTTCGCCGACTTACGCCCGGCGATATACTGAATAATGCGGACTTTTCCCGCTAATTGTGTGCTTTTCCACTTTTGGTAGTGAATTTCGTCGTCGCTATTCAGAAGCAGCTCGCCGCCTTCCTGGATATAAACAGGGGTAACCGTTTTGCCAGTGACGAAATTGTGTGCCTGCACACCCGGGGCTAAGAGCATGATAATCAACGCAATAATCAAACGAGATGACATCATTGCTCCGGCTATAGCGGAAAACGCGAAATCAGCAGCTCTAAGCGCTGACGAATATCGCTATCCAGCGCCAACGGTGCATCATACGACTGGCGGTTTTCCATATCATCCGCCACCATGTCGTCGTGTTTATCTCCCATCAGGCCATTAATGGCGGCGAGGAAACGGGAAATCTGTAACGCCTCTTTATTTTCAGGATCAAGCGATCTTAAGGTGTCGTAATAAGAAACCTGTTGGCTGATGATTTTTCGCACATCATGAAATTCCCTGCCGGTTAGTCGCGGTTTGGCAATAATCTCTTTCAGGGTATGCATTTGCTTTTGCCGATAGGCAATAAAACCGCTTACGCTTTCTAACTGGCTATGGCGTAATGAATAGTTCACCAACGACCAGACCGGAGAGCTTAAATAAATCCGTAACAGGTTGCCGTAATACGACACAATATTTTTCTTACCGTTACGAAAGCCGTCCTGAAAACGCCCCAGAAAAACGGTCGTTTTGCCGAATAAAAATCCGGCCTGATGCTTCTTTAAATACAGCCGTTGCGCAAAACGCAGGTGCTTGTAGCGCGCTCGCATGTATTTAAATTGTTTGCGCTCATCAGCAGTCAGCTCATCGCCTTTGGCTTGTTTGCGAACTAAACGCAGTAATTCCTGACGATCAACGCCATTGAGCCAGAATTGCAGGCATAACGCGTAATTATCATGAATGATTTCGGTGGTACAACTTAGTGCAATAGTCGGCGGCAAACTAACCTGTGCATCAACGACATCATCTTCTTCAATCGCAACAAATAGACGCTCGCTCGCCTCAAGCGGGAAATATTTTCTCATCATCAGGATTTCTCTCCGGCTGCGTTATAAAGCAAGGAATGGCGCTGAAAAAATGCCTTTAAGGTTGGAATTAACGAGAGCGCCACGTCCAGACATTGCCCACCGAAGCAAGCAAACGCTGCTCCCAGCACACCAAACAGATGACAGAACATGAACAGCAATACGATGTAGCCGATTGAGGCGATGGTTTGCGCCACGAGAAAAGCGCGCTGTTTTCCCGCCATCAATAGCAATGACTCCTGAGGGAAGCCCAGCATCGAAATCACAATTGCGCCCAGCATCACCTGAATCAGGTCATACGCTTCGAGATACTTAACGCCAAACACCAGCGAAATGAGCGGCTTGCCGACGATAAACACCGCGAGCGCCACCAGAATACCGATTCCGCCCGCCAGTAAACCGGACTTCACACCTAACAACCACGGTCTGGTGGTGCGCGGATCTAAACGCATCACCTCTGGGTAAAAACTTTTACCCAGCAAACCCGCTGGCGTTCCGGCGGCGTCGAAGAATGTCATGGCGATTTTAAATAACCCGGCGGCAGCGGGTCCTAACACGATCCCCACCAGCACTGTGCTGCACGAGTTACGCGCCGACCAGATGGAGTGGGCAATGTTGGTTGACCAGACAAAACTCCACGCGCCTTTGATGTGTCGGGCAGACTCAAACAGATTCAATTTGAAGGCATTATGGATATTTCTGCGGCGTAATTCGCGCGCTGCAAACCACCAGTACATGGTGCCGCCAACCAGATTCGACACGTACCAGGCAATAACAAAACCCGCAAAACCAAAGTCAAAATACCAGGCTACGACGCTCCCCGCTGCGCGCAGAAAAGGTTTCGTCGCCTGCTGTACAGCAATTAAATCGAAGCGATCTACCGCACGCAGAATGCCGGTCGGCGTGGAGGAAGCCATTGAAGGAATGAGCGTGCAATACAGCGCCGCCAGCCAAAAGCTTTGGTCATCCAGACCTAATGAATGGGAAAGGAATGGCAGTAAGGCAATGCCGCCGACAATCGCCACCGCGCCGCTGACGATATCCAGCGAGAAGGAAAATGAGACGACATTGCGAAATTGCTGCGGATTATTGTTGGTCAAGGCTGGCGTTCCGTACTGAACCACCAGCTGCCATGTCTGAAACTTAATAAAATCGCTGATCGACTTGGCGTACGATTGCACAATCACCAGTACGCCAAACATGGCGGGCGTCATCCCTTTACCGGCACACGAGAGCGCCAACAGCCCCAGCAAGGCGCTCACGACATTACTGGAGCCTAACCAGGCGCTATTGCGAATAATGGTGCGAAACGCGCCATCTGCAAACCAATGTTTGATGTTAAAACCCGCCAATTCAGCCTGACCTTATCGTTGATAGTAAAAAGTATCCCGCCAGCCTTAAGTTAAACTTCGGCGGTCAGAAACGATGGCAACCAGAGAAACCGCCTTCTGTGCCTGTTCCAGCACTTCGCTGTAGGGCGCTCTGGAATCAATCTCAAGAATTTTTGTGCCGTTATAGCCAATCTTCGACATGACACCGATTTTGTCCTGCAGCTCGGCATAGTCATGGTCAGGCTTGCGGGAGATGGCAGTCTCAATATCAATGCCCAGGCGAATAATTAATTCCGGGCGATATTGCGCCATTTGTTGGTATAAACGCCGTTCGCGCTGCGCCAGAAACATGCTGATTTTCCCGGTCGCACGTTCGACGCCAATCCCCGGTCCATCATAATAAAAGCCCGAAATTTCAGCCTGCGGGAAGCGATCGCTGACCACCAGAACGCCACTTTGCGCCAGTCGCTGAACCTTGCGTAGATTCGCCATTCTTCGCAGCGAGAAGCAGTACATAATCACCGCCGCCCATAGCGCCGGAGATTTGGTTTTCATGCTTTGGGTTTTCGAGGATTTGGCCGCCAGTCGCCGTTCCAGCCAGACGCCAACCAACGGCAATCGTTTGATTTTGTCGCCGTCTTCGCCGGAGAGCAGCCCCAGATAGCGCCGCTCGGTTTGCCAGTGTTGTTGCAGCGATTTCACCAGGTCGGTGGTCAGTGTGGATTTACCGGTGCCATCACACCCGACCACCGCAATCAGCCCCGGAATGTAGTTGGGCTGCGGCGCGGTTGTACTATTAACAGTTTGAGTTTGTAGTGCATCCATTCGTTAAATCATCCCCTATCCATTTTGGTGATCAGGAAAGCGCGGCGTGAATTGCGCGTAGTGACGCTTGCAGAATTTCATCGGCGGGGTGTCGCCCATCCAGTTCAAGGATCTTTGCGCCATTGAATGTCAGTTGCGGCGTAACGGCGATTTTTTCCTGTAACGCTGCCAGTTGGTGGTCAGGTTTACGCGCAAACGCGGTTTGTTCATCAATGCCAAGACGAATCAACAATACGGGCAAATAAGATGCCATCCATTGGTACAGCTTCAGCTCGCGCTGCCTTAACATTTTTATCCAACCGTTACCGCCCGTGGTTTTTGCCAATTGCGGGCCATCAAAGCGAAAACCCGGCACTTCAACCTGCGGGTAGCGGTCGGTGATGAGCAGAAAGCCTTGCTGGCTTTTACACAACATTTTGCGAAACTTGTACGCCCGCCAGCAGGAAAGCAGATAGATAACCAGCGCAGTAATATTGCCAGGCGGTGTTGAGGGTTTTTCGTGCACATGTGCCGCTTTACTTCGCAGATAACGCCCACAAGGTGCGCCAATAACAGGGAGCTGTGAAATCCATTCGCCAATTCGCCCGGACGATTGCCCGAGATAAATGTGTTCTGTTGGCATTCTTGCTGCCAGTTCATTTACCAGGCTTGCCGTGAGGGTCGATTTACCTGAACCATCACATCCTACAATGGCAATAACACGCACTGGCGTGGAATTAATTATTGACATATTACGTTGATTCACGAAAAACCCGGCAGTAAATAATGTATTGAATATTACGTGGTCCGTGCTCAGAATATCCGTTCAACCTTATTGTGACAATGGTTAATTGTGACATTGACCTGAATTACGCTTTCATAAAAACATATTAACCAAATAAATATTTTTAATGGATATTTAAATTAAAGGATATATTCATGCAGTCAATAACACCTCCATTAATTGCCGTTATTGGTAGCGATGGTTCAGGCAAGTCAACGATGTGTGAACATCTTATTACCGTTGTCGAAAAATATGGTGCTGCCGAAAGAGTTCATTTAGGAAAACAGGCCGGAAATGTCGGTCGTGCAGTGACAAAATTACCGTTGATGGGAAAATCCTTACATAAAACAATTGAACGAAATCAGGTGAAAACAGCAAAAAAATTGCCTTGACCAGTTCCGGCGCTGGTAATTACAGCGTTTGTCGCCCGTCGCTTACTGCGCTTTCGTCATATGCTTGCCTGTCGTCGTCGCGGGTTAATTGTTCTAACCGACCGTTATCCTCAGGACCAAATTCCTGGCGCTTACGATGGTACGGTGTTCCCACCTAACATTGAAGGTGGTCGTTTTGTCTCATGGCTGGCAAGCCAGGAACGTAAAGCGTTTCACTGGATGGCGAGCCATAAGCCTGATCTGGTCATCAAACTCAATGTTGACCTTGAAGTTGCCTGTGCACGTAAACCCGACCATAAACGGGAATCGCTGGCGAGGAAGATTGCCATAACGCCACAGTTAACCTTTGGTGGTGCACAACTGGTTGATATCGATGCCAATCGGCCACTGGAACAGGTGTTGGTTGATGCAGAAAAAGCGATTACGGATTTTATGACCGCGCGTGGTTATCACTAGTCAAAAATGGAAATGCCCGATCGCCAGGACCGGGCATTTTCAGGAAGGTTAAATCAACTGCAATGCTATCCAGTACAGCCCACCAGAAAGAAAAATTGCCGCCGGTAAAGTAAACACCCACGCCATCAGGATGCTGGTTACCGTTTTACGCTGTAACCCACCGCCGTCCACCACCATCGTCCCTGCTACCGCAGACGAGAGGACGTGTGTTGTGGAGACAGGCATCCCAATATAACTGGCAAGGCCGATAGACACTGCCGCCGTCATTTGTGCCGCCATGCCTTGCGCATACGTCATGCCGCGCTTACCAATCTTCTCACCGATGGTCATCGCTACACGACGCCAGCCAATCATGGTGCCAATGCCGAGCGCCAGTGCTACCGCCATGATGATCCACACCGGAGCGTACTCAATGGTGCTTAACATATCGCTGCGCAGTTTTTTCAGCAGGTTCTGGTCTTCTTTACTGACGCCTGGCAGTTTCGCCAGCTTCGCGGAGGTATCAGAGATGCACAGCATAATGCGGCGCAGCTGGCTGCGCTGACTCACGCTTAACGGCTCGTAACTTTCCATATTGCCTGGCAGCATCGTTTTAACGCGCGCAATCGCATCAAAGGTATTTGCCGGATGACAGTGAAACTCTGTTACTTGCGTGCCATCAGTCGATGCTGCAGGCAATGGAGGTTCCATCGCAATCAACTTCTGCGGCAGTTCAGGATGCTGTTGCAGGTAGTGTTCGAAGTTGGTGACGGCATCGCGGGTACGGGTAATTTCATAGCCGGACGCGTTCATATTGACGACGAAGCCAGCAGGGGCAATCCCCACCAGTACCAGCATCACCAGGCCGATCCCTTTTTGTCCGTCGTTCGCGCCGTGCGAAAACGCCACGCCCGCAGCGGAAACAATCAGCGCAATACGCGTCCAGAATGGCGGTTTACGTTTGCCTTTTTTCTTTTTGCGATCTTCCGGAATGCGGTGAATACGGTCACGCTTTTTCGTCCCGCTCCAGTAGCGTCGCAGCAGGAATATCAGGCCTCCCGCAATGACCAGGCCGACGATAGGGGAAACAATCAGCGAGGAGAAAATTTTGGTCACTTCACGCAGGTTTAACGCATCCATCACCGATGAGCCGGTTAACAGCGCGTTGGTTAAACCGATGCCGATAATCGCACCAATCAAGGTGTGCGAACTGGAGGCCGGTAAACCGAAGAACCACGTTCCCAGGTTCCAGATAATCGCCGCCAGCAGCATGGAAAAGACCATCGCCAGGCCGTGGGTTGACCCCATATTCAGCAACAAATCGGTTGGCAACATATGGACAATGGCATAGGCAACGCTAAGTCCGCCCAATAACACGCCAAAAAAGTTAAAAAATGCCGCCATCACCACAGCAAGTTGTGGTTGCATGGCACGAGTATAAATAACGGTTGCCACCGCATTCGCCGTGTCATGAAAACCATTGATTGCTTCGTAGAACAACACAAATGCCAGAGCAAGCAATAACAAAAGCCCTGTGTATATATCAAGGCCAACAAATAAATTTAGCATATATTAGATTACGCCATTTTGAATTTACGAACGGACGCATTATCAGTGACTTTAACGGCATGGGCAAAGTGAAATATCATTTTTTAACGATAAAAAGAGTGTTATTTCTTGTGTATCAGACAATAAGCATTCATTCAAAACCTTTAGAAATAATCAAAACACAGGTATTCCACTGGTTAATATATTCACATATGAAATGAATAAATATTGGAATATATAAATATTGAATATTTTGATTAATCCCCGTACTGATTATTCTTCATAATCAGTACGGGGTTGCTACAACATGTATTACTTTTTCACCACAATTAACGGTTCAATATCACTCTCTTTTTTGATGACCAGTGATTCATCACCGCGCAAACACGTCCCACCGTAGTTGCCGCCAACGGTGAAGGTACATACCTGAATGTATTTACCGTCCACTTTCGGCAAACACCACAGTTGCTGATAGATGTTTTTCTGCTCGGCAAATTTACCGCTGGTTTTGTCCAGCACCTCTTCATGATGGCTGACGAGGTCGATATTGCTGCCACAGCGACCGGCGATCGGTTTCACTGCGTAACCTGTTTTCACCAGTTCATCATTAACAGTGAAATCGGTATCCAGCAGGTAACGATGGTGCGGGAACAGCGACCAGAGGATCGGCAGAATCGCTTTGTTGCCGGGGATCACCGTCCACAGCGGCTCAAAGACCAGCACTTCCGGGCGCAGCAATACGTCGATAAGACGCACTTCGTTTTGCGGATGACCGGTACGGATTGGCACCGCAGCAAACTCACGGTCGCTAACTTCACGAATCTGATCAAACGCGGTTTCCCACGCCCAGGTTTTCCACACGCAGTTAACCAGCCGTCCTTCCCCATCAATCAGTTGCCCGGCAGCATCCCAGCCCAGTTCATCCAGCCCGCGCAAGATACGCGTTTCAAAGCCCGCCTGGTGCAGCGCCTGCTCCATAAACTGCGCGTGATAGTTTTCCTCGATATCTTTGTCCTGCATGATATGGACAAACGGACGTGCACGACTGTGTTTCCAGGCACCAGCCAGTTCGTTAATCAGCCCTTCCGCCGGATTGAAGCCGTTGCCTTTATAGCCCTGCTCCGCCCAACGTTCGAGGATCAAGCCCGCTTCGGTATGACATGAGGCAGAGTCGGCGTTGTACTCGTAAACCTTCAGACCACGCTCATCCATGCAGAAATCCATACGACCGGTGATCATATGGTGACGGCGACGCTGCCAGGAGAGACGCAAACGTGGCCAGAGGATTTTCGGGATGTCGAACAGCGCCAGCAGGTTGTCATCTTTCAGCACCTTGTCGGTTGCGTGAAGATACATCAGGTGCAGCTCGTTGGTGGCTTTAATTAGCTCCTGCTCGGCACTCTCGGTAATGGTGTAGTAATGATACGGATCCTGATTGATCACCTGACCGTTGGCCTGCACATAGGCGTTTTGCAGCGGATCTTTTTCATCCAGCCATTTACCGTCAAACTGGCCTTTGTTTTCCAGGCGCGCTCCGCTGATTTTCAGCAGCTCGCCTGCAATTTCCGGCTGCGGTAAGCTGTATTCAGTATCTTCCGTCTGGATCATCCAGCCCAGAATGGTGGTGTCATCAAAAGTGTCTTTCAGGGTATAGCAGCCGTTTTCGACCACCATCTCCAGCTCACGCGTCCACTGTTGCCCTTGCGGCAACGGGGAATGAATCACGTTCTGTTCCGCAATACGGACTTTGTTGCCATGCAATTGGGTAATGATGGCGACATGGCCAGTGTCTTTAAATTCACCGCCTTTATCCCAGATAAGAAGCGCACCCGCGACCGGCGCACGCGGCGAGCCGTTAGGAAATGCCTGCAATGGCAGGATGTTGTCATTAACCACTTCTCGCAGGAAGCGCAGCGAGAAAATCTCCCACGCCATACCCACGTCAGTAAAGACCACACCGTAATTCAGAAAGAGAAAACGGCGAGCAAATTCAACGCATTGCCACTTGTGGCCCATATATTCGTCGTCGATATAGCTACGGAATACGGCGTCATCTTCGTATTCCTGCGGATCGAGAGAACTGTAATCTGAAGAGTAGATTGCTACCCCACCTGGGGCGTAGCCCAATAATGTCCCGAACGGGGCATCCTGGCTGGTCGTTCCTTTGCTCATCACTTTACCTTTAACAATACAACCTAAGCAGTTGGCGTAATTGTTGTGCTCTGATTACCTGCTCAGCGACATTAACCGGACAGAGGTCAGACTAATCATACACCTCATCGCAGCGGCTGGCGCAAAGGGTTAAAAAATTCACATTCTGTACAGCAAGTGACCTGCTACACTGCTTCAACACTACCACTCAGAAGGCAACTCACTATGACAGACAATACTTATCAGCCCGCGAAAGTCTGGACGTGGGATAAATCCGCTGGCGGCGCGTTCGCCAATATCAATCGCCCGGTTTCTGGTCCGACGCATGAAAAAACGCTGCCCGTTGGCAAACACCCATTGCAACTTTATTCGCTGGGAACGCCGAACGGTCAGAAAGTAACGATTATGCTTGAGGAGCTGCTGGCGCTGGGCGTTACTGGTGCAGAGTACGACGCCTGGCTGATTCGTATTGGCGATGGCGATCAATTCTCCAGCGGCTTTGTCGAAGTGAACCCAAACTCGAAGATCCCGGCGCTGCGCGATCATACGCATAATCCGCCGATCCGCGTGTTTGAATCTGGTTCGATCCTGCTTTATCTGGCGGAGAAATTTGGCTACTTCCTGCCGCAGGATTTGGCAAAGCGTACTGAAACGATGAACTGGCTGTTCTGGTTACAGGGCGCGGCACCGTTCCTCGGCGGTGGTTTTGGTCACTTTTACCATTACGCACCGGTAAAGATTGAGTACGCCATCAACCGCTTTACCATGGAAGCCAAACGTCTGCTCGACGTGCTGGATAAGCAACTGGCGCAGCATAAGTTTGTTGCGGGCGATGAGTACACCATTGCGGATATGGCGATTTGGCCGTGGTTTGGCAACGTGGTGTTAGGCGGCGTGTATGATGCCGCAGAGTTTCTTGATGCGGGCAGTTATAAGCATGTACAACGCTGGGCGAAAGAAGTAGGCGAACGTCCGGCGGTGAAACGTGGGCGTATTGTTAACCGCACCAACGGACCGCTGAATGAGCAGTTGCATGAGCGCCATGACGCCAGTGATTTCGAGACGAATACGGAAGATAAGCGTCAGGGGTAAGGGTTGGTGTTCGTCGCAGCAAGCCATCCAGGCCGGATAAGGCGTTCACGCCGCATCCGGCAATCGTGCACAATGCCTGATGCGACGCTGCCGCGTCTTATCAGGCCTTGTATTATCCCTCCAGTGCAGAGAAAATCGGCCAGTTTTCTCTGCCTGCAGTCCGCATGCCGTATC